>JAFOND010000146.1 GCA_017418645.1 Lachnospiraceae bacterium
TAGATCTGTTATACGGGAAAAATCCTGTGGTAACGGCTGCTCTCATAGGAAATGCCGTTAAAAATGCGGAGGGGATCGTATCTCCGGACCAGAAATTCCTGGTTCCCATCGTGCTCGAAGCAACGCGACCGCTTGTGGAAAGGCTCGTTCCGAACGCCACGCGCGAGGACCTGGTGGAAGCGTTTATTAAATTCTAGTGGATCTTCTTGTTGATATAATTGGATTTATACTTTGAATACAGTATCTTCTGGCTGGTATACAGTCCGTAATAGCCGGAGATCATATAGCTTATGGCAATCGAAAGCAGAAAATAAGGCATGGCTTCCATCCCGAACAGTTCAAGACAGATAAGAAGCGAGGTTATCGGACAGTTTGTGACACCGCAGAAAAAGGCGCCCATACCGACTGCCGCAAGAAGGACCGTAGCCTCCGTTGAGAAGCCGAAGATATATCCGAAGCACACCCCGAGAGACGTACCGATGCAAAACGACGGAACAATCTCCCCGCCCTTATATCCCGCAAGGATTGAAACCACAGTAAAAACAATCTTGGGAAGAAAAGCGGCAAAAAAGACTTCTTTTCCGGCCAGCGCATCCTCTATTATACCGATGCCGGTCCCGTTATACATCTGACTTCCCGAGATCAGAGTCATAATTAGTACAACCGTACCTCCGATAAATGCCCGAAGGTACGGATTTTTTATCTTTTCTTCATATACCTTTTCCGAACGGTTAAGCAGAAAACAAAAAATCATGGACATGATCCCGCAAACGGCGGCAAAAGCCGTTATAATTGCGGCGGTCTTTACCGAAAACTCCGGAAATCCGGAAATAACGTAATGAGCATCGCCAAATCCGAAATGTCTTGCTATCGCACGGGCTATGAACGCGGAGATAACGCAGGGCACAAGAGCCGCATAATGCATAATCCCGACGGAAACAACTTCCATTGAAAAAACGGCTGCTGCCATAGGCGTTCCGAAAACCGCGGAAAATGCGGCACTCATACCGCACATGATTATCGTATGCTTGTCGTTATCCTTGAATTTAAAGACCTTTCCGATTGCGTTTCCGATGCTTCCGCCCATCTGGAGCGCGGCTCCTTCGCGGCCCACGGAGGCTCCGAAAAAATGCGAAAGTATCGTGGATACAAAGATCAGGGGCGCCATCCGAAGGGGAATGTCATCCTGAGCCTGGATCGCCGAAAGTACAAGGTTCGTACCAGAGGCAGAATACGACACGTTCCGCTTTCTGAAGATATGATACATAAACGTGATAAGGACCGCGCCCACGGGCAGGAAATACAAAAAGAAAGAATGATCCGCGCGAAGACGTGTGACATAATTCATAAGATAGCAGAACAGTGTGCCGAAAGGGCCCACAACCGCGCCCACAAGGCAGGCGAAAACTATCCATTTAAGCATTGCAACGGCGCGCTCGGCGTCGTGTTTTAATTTGTGCCTTACTCTGTCTTTATCCATAGCGTTTATTTTACAGTAAAACGTAAATTATTCAAGTTATAAAAATCCATACCCGCACTGTTAAGATTTTTTTGTCCCCGTCCGATATAAAAGATAACAAGGCAAGGAAAGCAAGCGTGACAAGATTCCGTTGCCGGACTCGATAAAAGGTTCCTGTTCGGTGGTGAGAATGGATCGTAACTTATCCTAAAGAAAATCGGAAACAATTAATTAAGAACTTTTTGAAACCCAATTGTTATATATTTTTCCCCCCTACTAAAGAGCCGGCTTAAAAGCCGGCTCTTGAATTATTAATTCGTCCCTGTATTTGTTGTATTTGCCGTTCTTTGTGTACGGATCTCCTGCATGATCTCCTCTTCGACATCATCCATCTCATCCATGGCATCGGCAATGTCCTGTACGCCCTGTCTTATGGTACCCGGTGCCTGCACTGCGCGCCCGTTCCCGTCCACAAGATCCCTGAGTGCAACCTTCTCATCCGGGAAGTAGAACGCCGAATCATCCGAAACCTTCGTTTTTGATATGGTGTTGGCATTTCTCACAAACAGCTCAAAGGGTATATCGAACTGTCCACAGGTCTCGTCAGGAACGGAAGATGTAAAGTCGCTGGACATATGCTCGCCCTCGTTTATCGTGTATTGATAAGACATATTCGCATACGGGTTTCGAAGCGTAACGTACCGCGCATTATTGATAAGCCTTGCGCCGATAACGGTATACGCATGTCCGCTGTTCATACCTGCCGTGGTATTGCTCCTGGTTCCCATATGATAAATAATGTTATTCTCTTTCGCATGCACCATATCGTTAAACAAAGCATTCAGATCCATGGTAAGAGGTAAATCTTTTTCCACATCGCAAAGGTTTTCATGCTCAAAAACGCCCGTAAGCATTCCGAACCAAAGACTGCCCGGACCGTGCCAAAGGCTTCCCACGCCTGTCCTTCCGCCTTCCTTGAACAATCCCACATGGGCCGCTGCCATTTCTATAAGCTGCATCCAAAGCGGGCCGGATGTAAGGATCGCGCCGCCCGTTGCGGCAAGACGGGGAACTTCTTTCTTTATCCTTATGAAAACAGGTTGGCCTTCGCCTTTATACAGGCGCACCGTTGCCGTGCCGTCCCCGTTGTCCTTTATTATGTGCTTTATTGCTTCCGGATCATGCTGGATAAGGCTGGTTGTCGCTGCAAGCATATAGCAGTTTGAAACCTTTCCCTGACGAAGGTCGTTGATCGTCGGCTCGTGCGGGAATATGGGAAGGTCGGAAACATCCACCCATTTTCGCATTAAGTCGTTATTCATAAATGCATTCCGAACATGTCCGCTGTCCTTAAACTTGCCGTTCTCCTTAAGTCTTGTGGTTGAAAAATCCATTCTTAAGGCCTCCGGGATTTCTTCAAAATTCGGAATGTTCATGTTTGCATCAAGGCGCGCGCGAACGGAATAAAGCTTATCGAGTTCTCCTCTGAGCTTCTCCTGGGCTCCCCGATCCGCGGTCAGTATATCTTTTTCCGCGGCTTTCATTAACCTGTCGATTTCGCCAAGAAGCTCCGTTTCCGCATCACAGCCTATTGAATAATGGGTTTCCTCTGCATACATCTTAACTTTTTGCTTTAATTCATGGAATCCCGCAAAATTCTCATCAAGTCCTTCTCCCGCCAGAAGCATGTCCTTCTTAAAGGCATAATTTCTCTTGTCGGATTCGGAGGTTATGGCCTTTGAATGTGTCATAAGATCCGGGTCCTTTCCGGAAGAAGTTATCGGCATTGTCTCCTTTGCCAAACGGATCTGCACCGCGCGGTAATCCTCCCATGCATCCTGTATCTCTTTTTTCACATCTTCGAGCTGTTTTGCCAGCTCAACCTTTTTATTACGGATTTCAATGAGTTCCGCTTCAAGTTTCGGAATCTTTTCTTCTTCGCCTTTTTCCGTAGCCTCACGGAGCGCATCTTCAGCCTCTTTTACCTTTTTTACGTAGGCATTGTCTTCATCCTGAATGATCAGCATCCTCGCTTCCGCTTCCGCAAGGATCAGTCTTGCTTTTAAATCTATCTTTTCGCGTTTGAATTTAGAATAAAGGTCAACAACCTTTTCATTTGATCTATATTTCTCACCATCGATTGCAACCTTTGTCCGGCCATCTTTTTTACTGTATTCATCGAGAAATTTAATTTGTTTTTTCATTTCGGTAATCTCGGCGATACGGGCCGCTGCTGTATCGTAATTAGCTCCGTCGACACGACCGGTTTTTATAAGACGCTGTTTAAAACCATAGTACCTCTTCTCTGTTGATATGGCGGTTTCCCTTTCTTCGTGGGTATAATCTTCCCACTTTTCTTCACTCAACAATGAACGCTTTACAGCTTCTATATCTATACCCTCGAGATTTCCGGAATTGTACTCCTCGCTCCTCTTATGCTTAAATGCCGATCCCTTCATTATCTCTTCCTTTGAAAGAGTAAATTCCGCCGGTTCTTCGTCATCCTTAAGCAGATATCCGTTGAGATGAACACGGTTCCTTTCACAGTATGCTTTCATCCTTTTATAGAAAAGATCAAGATCCGGCATCTGATCGCTCATTCTTGCCTCGTATCCGTCCGGGTCCCCGTTTTTGATGCTTTTTCTAATGGCTTCTATACAGCGAACAATCTGCATATATTCGCCGAAATGCGCTCGGATGTTTGCGCTTGTAAGCATAGCAGGCGTAAATTCTATGGAACTAAGGTATCTGTAAGCAGAATCGCCTTCTACCTGTTCCCATTCATAACCTATCTCATTGGTCTGAAACCAGTCATATATATTAAGCGTGTCCGCCGTGGCTTTCTTTGTAAGCTCCTTTGCCGATTTGATCAGATTATTTTCTCTTTTTTGCTTATCGTTTGGTTTCCATGTCTTCTTTTTGCCGAGTTTTACAACATCATTAAGCTGGGCCTCATCCATAAGATCCGCGGTATTCTCCGACAGAAGCTCTCCCGTCTGCTTTTCTTCTTTCTGAAGATAATGAGATATATACTCCTGCCTATATATCTGTTCATCCGATTTCTTCATATATTCCGACATTTTTATAACCCTCCCCCTAAATCATTTCCGAAAATGCCTGATGGCAGGATGCAACATTAAACGTCTCCTCCGGTTTTCCGAACAGGCCTTCATAGAGCTTTTCTCCGTGTTCCGTTGCAAGAAGCATCTCCACCGATGTTTCCGGCTCGTAGTGCCCCGTAAGTCGGTTTACAACCGTCCCCATAAGTCCGGCAAGATCCTTTGGAGAGCCGTTGTTTACAAGATAA
>JAFOND010000147.1 GCA_017418645.1 Lachnospiraceae bacterium
ACTCTTCCGTACAGAACTTTCCTCCCGGACCGCTCCATGGCATGATACAAAAGATTCGAATAAATACCCAGAGTCATTCCCGCGAAACCGCGAAGGAGCTGGTAGTTTATAAGCCCGTCCATATCCACCACAACATCAAGATGTCCGAAGCGGAAAAAGAGAACAGCGTATATTATGAGCGTTACGGCAGGTCCGATGTATCTTACGTACACTTTATTAAATTTTGTTATAACAAAATACAATATCGCTCCGTCAATAAACAGTGCGGATATAAACCATAGCGTCGGATTTATATCGAACCATCCCCGGTTCGGTTTCAAAATCTGGAGTCCGAATATCTCCGGTAACGCTCCCCAAAGCAGGCGAAGCGGCGTTTCCTCCCGTCTTTTTAAGATCACCATGGACAAAAATACAAGCACAAAGGAAATGATATATCCCGGATAAATTCTCTTATACCGGCTTATTACATACGCTTTAACATCTTTATACTTCCCGCTTTTAGCGGTTTCATATAAAAGGAATCCCGAAACGATAAAAAAGAATTCCACGGGAATATACCAGCCGATCCGAAATCCGATCTTATCTATATAAGGATAAGAATTGTGGAAGTGGAAGGCCGCTATGATATATGTCATTATGATCCTGAATAGCGGTATGCTGTTGTTTTTACTCAGATTCATATTCCCTTTCCTGTTTCTAAGATGCCGTCCTAACGGAGCTGTTTCCTTTCAACGCTTTGCCGACCGGCTTTCTTTTTGCACCTGACACAATAAATATGATGGCGATAATAAGAAGTGTTGCAAGGGATGCAATCTCTCCCGCCACCCAGATCCCGGGCTGCTTAAAGAACACTGTCACCGTTTCCTTTTTATTTTCGGGAAGCGAAACCCTTATAACGTTTTCTTTTCCGTCTGATATTTTATATTCCGTCCCGTCCGATGAGACCGCATGATATCCCTTTATGTTTATGATCGGAACCTCGACGGTTCCCGGAACATTTCCCGTTTCATAAGAAAATGTAAGCGTTGTACCGTTTCTTACGGTCTGCTTTGCCGTCGCATCTTCCGCCACGATCTCATTTTTAAGATTCTCCCTTTCGGTTCCGTAGCGAAGGTATTCGATGAATCCCATATCGGAAGTATTTAAGTCTTTTGTTTCTTTATAATCCACAAACTCGGCATTGTTTCTGTAGTTATACATAAAAGGCAGAACGCTGATCATAATGCCTAAAACAGCTACTATGTAAGCGGTCTTGAACACGCCCTGTTTATAATTTATTAAATCCTTTAACAAAAAGGCAAGCAGCAACGAAAGGAACAGTATTGCCGGGCTCATCCAACGCCAGGGGAACTGGATCTTGGACATTATATTTCCGACAGCGTTTCCCGCAAAAGCATCCCATGGGAAATACTTCGTCGTAAGGAAAAGCGTTACCGAAGCAAATACAAACATAAGCAACGTTCCTTTTTGCGCTCGCCTTAGTATAAGAAGAATAAAGCCCGCCCCGAGAGCCATAAGCAGTGTCGCACCCGGACTGATAAGAACAAGGTCGCTCCTGTCTCCGGGATGGAAAGGAACGCTTGCAAACGATACAAGCCTGTACAGTCCCGATCCGAGATATCCTATTCCCTGTTTTCCCGAAACAACGTGATTAATATGCATATCCACGTTTTTATAGTAATCAAGGAAGGGTATTATAAAATACAGATTTAACAAAGCCGTCTCTACTGCTGCAACCGCTCCGGTCAAAAGCACATCCGCTTTTATGGTTCGTTTAAACATGATCAAGGCAAACAGCACAAACGAAAAGGCCGCAAGAAGAACCGTAAGCATATGTGTGCCGAATATTCCCGTTACGGAAAGGGCAAGCATCGTTGCCGCGGGAAAGTTCACCTTCTTCATATCTTCGCGTTTCACAAAGTATATAGCATATATTGAAGCGGCAAACATTGGAAGGAAGATCATCGCGCTGTATTCTCCCGCCGCAGCCCGGACATAAAGGTTTGTAAGCCGGTATCCCGCGGTAAGATACGCTGCCGCTGAAATAGCCGCGATCTGTCTGTTAAAACTTAGCGGATGGCTTTGCGTCGGATACTTCGGACTTTTTTGCATAACACATTTATTTGTAATACCATCCGAAATGTAAAGGAATGATCTGTAGGATATTGCCGCCGTCAAGGTTGACACCAGGAAAACATATCCCTTATACGCCTTTATTACGGTTGCGCCGAACATTCTGAAAATGGCAGGGATATATAATAAGAAGTCTCCGTAATACACTGAAACCGGATATCCGAAACCGTCCAT
>JAFOND010000148.1 GCA_017418645.1 Lachnospiraceae bacterium
AGTGCGACGAAGAATGATGACTCGAATGTGAGCTGTGACTGCTTGATGAATGATGACTCGGCATTATTTATTTTCCCCTTTCAGTTTATCGAACGCTTCTACATATTAGAATACCTGTTTCCGAGTCCTTGTCAACAAAAAAAACTGTTGACTACCCGTTCCATCAACCGTATTATAGCATTAATAAGCTTATCAATACGGGGGTTTATCATGGAAAAAGAAAACATGAAATTTAAAGTTCCGATCATAATTCTTGCGGTCGTTATCGCGCTTATCCTGGCATTTTGCATTTCCATGCCGCTCTTCTTGTTTAAAAAACCCGCTCTTTCTCCGAAACAGGCAAAGGCGACGGTAACTTATCCCGAGCCGGATGAAGCAGCGTATAACGACGGACAGTATTATTCGATGATGTTTGACGGGCTTACAATTACGGACAGCGGTGTTTCCGGCACATCAATAGACGGAATTAACGAAGCGGTTTCCTCGGACGACTATATCTGTTCATACAGCAGTGACCGGATCCTTAACGAAGAAGATATTGCAAAAGCCTGGGAATCACATCCGGAAGAAATGCCTGCCGGACGTTCCATCCCCCAGATGATAATAAACGAGATGTACGCCCGTCACGGATACATCTTTTCAACGGCGGACATTCAGGAATATTTCAATCAGAAGTCCTGGTATAACGCTATCGGAACCTATAATCCGGATATGGACGATGTTTATAAGCAAATGTCCGATATCGAGCATGCCAACATTGAATACCTGAAGACTTTTGACTAGGACGGGGGGTAAGAATTGATGTTTTGTGAAAAATGCGGACATGAAATAGAAGAGGGTGCAAAGTTCTGCGAGAACTGCGGAGCACCTGTGGGAGAAACTGTTACCAAACCGGCTGATACCCTTGCGGAAACGGAAGAAACAATTCTTCCTGTCATAGAATTGCCCGAAGATCCGGTACAGGAAAACACCGGTTACACAGACTGGCAGCAGACGCCGCAAACACCACCGGTTTCGGAAAAGAAACCCGTAAACAAAGGCGTCATCATATTTATTGCAGAAATAGCAGCGGTTGTTGCAGGCTTTGTTGCAGCCTTTATGATCGCAAACATCCTTCTCTCTCCGAAGCACGTTGCGGAAAACTACTTTATATATCTTGCTAACGACGATACCGAAAACGCCTTTAAACTTCTGGATCTTGAAGAAGACGATTTCCTGAACCCCACAGCCTTTAACAATCTCTTGGCGGTGGATCGGGAGCTGGTTAACGTGAAATCATACAGGGTGGAAGAAGCGGCCCCCGACGAAAACGATCCGAACACAAAAATCGTAAATATCATATATACCATGGAAAACGGGGATGAAACCACCGCAAACATCGCACTTAAGAATGTCGGGAAGAAATATCTTTTATTCAACGACTGGCGGGTTGTTTCAGATGATATGACAGTCGTAAACTACAGCATAGAGACCCTTCCGGATGCAAAACTTTTTATCGATGATGTTTTAGTATCTGCTGATAAGTATCAAACGCCTACGGAAGACGGAAATGTGACATATATAATCCCAAAACTCTTTAAGGGACAACACGCCGTAAAGGTTTCCAAAGACGGTTATACGGATTTAGAAACAACGATTGTTTCAGCCTTCGACATGCAGTTTGCAAACTTTACATATATGCTGTTTTCTGCCGAATCCGTTAACGACATGCAGACCGCTGCAGCACAGAGCATCATGGCAATTTACCAGGCGGCGCTTGCCCAAAGACCGTACGATGAAGTTAAGGGATATATTATAGAAAGCGAACAAGACACTGAAGAAGATAACTACGACAGCCTTTTATACTACTTTGATGCCATGACGACCCACGTCAACAAGGTGGATTTCAGAGGCGTTCACTCGGAAGCCTATGATGACGGATCCTTAACCCTTTACTTCGACTATGTCGTTTATTACACCACCGCTTACGGAAGGGAACGCGAACAAAACGGCAGCGGATACGCCTACGTTTATATGATAAAGGACGGCGACCAATGGAAACTGGATCGCCTGGGCGCGAACGATCTTTGTTACTTACCTCTGTTCTTCTAAATAACGGAAATATAAAACCAGCCCTTAGCGGGCTGGTTTTTTTATTTTTTATATCTTGCTTCCGCAGTGTTTGCAGAACGCTGCGGTTTCCGAAACTTCTTTGCCGCAGGACGGGCAGAACTTCTTCGCCGGTGCCTCGGGAGCTTTCGGTGTTTCCGGTTCCTTCACGGGTTCCGACTTCTCTTCCGGAGCGGGCTGCGGAGCCGGTGTTTCAGGAATTTCCGGTGCTTTCGGCGGTTCAGCTGCGGGCACGGATTCCGGAGCGGGAGCTACGGGAGCAGGCGCCGGGGCAGGCTGGGGTGCAGGTGCTGCCGGAGCTTGAGGCGCGGGTGCGGGCTGCGGAGCCGGCGCTGCCTGTGGCTGCGGTGCCGGAGCCGGTGCGGGACCCGGGCTGTAAGGATTAGGCTGTACCGGTGCACCCGGTGCGCCGTACATGGGCTGCTGACCGTACATCGGCTGGCCGTAAGGATGCTGCGGTCTAATGGAATTAATAGCAGATGAAAAATCAGGACTGAACATATCGGTAACCTTTGAACCGTCGCCCTTAACCTTCGCATTTATCTCCATGGTGTTCTTAAGAAGAAGAACCGGGAGCATTACAAGTTCATAGGAAAGTCTGAAAACGATGGGCCCTATTATCATAATAAGAAGCCCGCCAAGGATCATGAGTCCGCGGTTTACATACCCTCCGATATCCGCAAACATAAAGAAGAAACCGAAAAGTATTACCGCAAGGGTGTTTAAAATAAAGAAGAATCTTAAGATCGCCTCTATTACAAGATATTTCATAAGAAAATAGTCCTGTACAACCTTAAGAAATCCCGTGTATGCGCCTTCCTTTGACTTTGGTACTATCATAATGCAGGTAAGGATCGTTCCCACAAGCGCCAATACGCCGACAATACCGATAATTGTACCCATATCCATTTATAAAACCTCCTTTGGAACATAAGATTTTTTATATGAATAAAATTTTATAGTATTGTTCTTACAAAAGCAAATGTTATGTTGAAAAACTCCTCAATTTTTGGTACTTTAAAATCAGAAATGATGCAAAGGGGGGGGATGCATTATGACCATATACGAATTCATTACAAGGCTTATCATAATAATCGCTGTTGCCTTCGCCATCGGGCTTGAGCGAAAGCTCACCGGACATCATGCATCTTTTGCAACAACGATCCTTATCGCCATCGGCAGTTTTGTTTTCTTCTCCGTGGAACTTTATATCGGGACGGAAGATACAAGAATCCCAGCAAATATCATAACCGGCATTGGTTTCCTCTGCTCAGGCGTTATCTTTAAACATGGCGCAACCGTTAACGGTCTTAATACCGCGGCAACCCTTTGGAGCACTGCAGCCATCAGCGTGCTCATCGGAAATGGACGCATTATCGAAGGACTCATCGCCGCGGGACTTCTTATTGTCGTTAACATCATCATGCATTACGCCGCTCCCGCCATCAAGCCGATCCGAAGCGCCGTGGATATCAATAACAATACTTATGATATTAACATTGAATGTCTGGAGAGCGATGTTAAGAAAGTCCGGAAGATAATAGTGGATGCGGTTTCCACCGGCGTTTCCCTTGAAAGCATGGAGATGGATACTCTGACCGGAACAAAATGCCGCATGACCGTCCGTGTAGTGGCGGTTCACAATCCCGAAAAGACTGTATCCGCACTGGTTGATAGGATTTACGAAAAGGACGTGATCTCCGTTTCCTTCGCGAAAGCGGAAGACTGACTTTGATCACTTCATTGTCTTGTTTATCAGAACACGGTTGTTTCCCACATTTTTAAACATTTCTTCCGACACGGAAACTGCAACCGGGGTAATATGATTGTCGCGTATCCATTGACTTTCCGAAGCCTCCGGTTTACCGTTTAGCCTTGCAACCGTATATTTGTTTAAGGTATTAAAAAGCGTCATAAGTTCATCAAAGTCACGTATGCGATTTAAGATGTGATCGCCATATTCCTTGTCTTCAAGGCCTGCGGTTGCGATGGCCTGCATTGAAAGATGAAGTTCCCCCGTGATATCGCTTGCTTCCATGGTGATATCCGGCCGGAGCTTTTTTTGTTCAAGGAAGTATTCACGGGCGCCGATATAATCTCCCTGTTTGAAATACTCAGCCAAACGCTTCTTTATCGCAGTGACTTCCGTTTTTTCCGCGGTCATACCGACCTTGCATTCCTTAGCCTTTAGACCCCGGGACACGATATAAACATATAATAAAAATTCGGAGATGAAACCGTAGATACGCCTGTGATAGCTGTCCGGCTCGTCGATTGTTATCCTTTTATCAAGTTCAAACAATATTGAAAACAGCCAGTCTGAATAGTCTTCAAAAATCTCCCTGCGGCAGATCAGCATATTTCCGAAATATGTATGTTCTTCCTTTATCAGTTTTTCAAAGACAGCATGGTCTTTGGGATACAGATCCTTTAAAACATCCCCTGTCGCGGTAAGATACATCGGTTTGTGATGCTCGCTGAAACCGAATTCATATGGGAAATTGAGAAGCAGATTCTTTGTTGTGATGATATCGTATTTTTTCAGGAGAGTCTTAATCTCATAGGAAGTCAGAAGATCCCCGGTTTTATCGCTGATAAGATAGCGCCTGTAATGACAGGTGCCGATAATATCGGAAGCCTTATCGTTTTTCCATACATAGTAATGCCCGGTAAGTTCGCTGAAGTTATCATTACGCGCGGAGATGTTATCGCCGGTGTCATCCCCAAGGAAGCGCATAATACCGGTCAGTTCGGAACTGTTTTCGGGATGTCCCGTTACCGACAGACTATCCGAACCGTTTTTTTCGACACTCGTTGTACCGATAGATTCCCGGCGCAGATACAGAGCCCGCCCCACATGAAGCGGAACGTAGATCGGGTCCGAAGGCGGCACAAAGTCCTTATGGGTCATGGCATAGATTGCAATCTTTTCCTCAGCCATTTACGCCCCTACTTTCCATACCAGGCAACGCCCTCGTCTTTCCAGCCCAAGGTTGTTAGCATATATCTTTCCATTGCATCTTTTGTGAAATGATGCGACCCCGCTCCCTTCTGGTTTGGGTTATACAAACGGTACACCGGATCCTTGAGAGTCGATCCGGAGCGGAACGCAAGCCCTTCATCCTTCCAGCCGTAACGGACAAGAAGGCTCCGTTCTCCGTTATTCATGGTATAGTGATGATCCCCGTTATTGGGATTATACAGTCTGTATACCGCTTTTCCTCCTCGGGAAGATGACCATGATATACCTTCATAGGTCCAGTCGATCCGTTCAAGGAAATCCTTTTCTTTAATGTCCGTGGTGTAAAAATGCTCTCCCGTATAACGGTTATATACTCGGTAAACATAATCGATCGTTCCGTCATCCGTCGTTTCGGCTATTTCCGTAAGGACTCCGGTTGAGGGCTCCGGTGTCGGGTCGGGATCCGGCTTGGGATCCGGAGTAACCGGTTTAGCCTCTATATCCTCAAATACCATAACGGGATCATTTTCTTTTCTGTTCTCATTAAATTTCTTTACATATGCTTCCGCCGTGCTGCCCTTATACCCGCGCAAAGTCTTTGTTATGATCGCGCGGTCCTCAAGCTTAACGTTCGGATTAAGGACGGTTACGATGCCAACATGGTTCAGTCCCTTACTTGGATTCTTATGATATTCCTCATCAAAACAATGGGTTGAGAAAGCCTCTCTACCGATACTTGTCACACTTTTCGGGATCGTAATCTCGTAAAAAGCGCACTCCATAAAGGCATGATCACCGATGGTCTTTACGCCGTCCGGAACGGTAAAGGAATAGTATTCTTTTCCATAGTAATCACCATAATACATAGTCTCTGAATCCAATATACGATCTCCCAAAACATTATTGCAACCTCCGGTCATTCCGTATGAAGTAATGGTTTCAAGTTCCTTGGGAAAAGAGATCATCCTGTAACCCTGTTCCACATAATTACCCGAGGGATCAAATATTATTTCGGGCTGTCCGCAGATCAAGGTCTTTAAGTCCTTGGAGTATATTGCTCCGTCATAATCTGTTATATAAGGATTCTTATCATCCACTTCAAATACAAAATTAAAAGCAGGGGTACATATAAAATTCCCTTCATCCCATACTTCTGCGCAATTATTCTTATTTCCATACTCCATTTTGTCTATTGTCTTTACAGAAGCGGGAAGTTTCATTTTGGCACGTTTAGGTTCCCAATATCCGAAATTAAAGTCGGTATCGCAACCTTTTATTATGCTTCTTTTTACTTCCGTCACTCCGTCCGGTATCTCAATCACATCATAATTGTCCGGGGGCGCAAGTACAGCAACGGCTTTATTGTCAAGGACACCGATAACGGAACTTCCTTTTTTAAGTTCCGCAAATGTAATCTCATTATCGCATTTATTACCGTAATCCGCGCTTGTCCAGTTATAATTTATATAGGTTTTTCCTCCCTCCGTTTCAAGATTATACATTCCGCTGTAATGCTCGGTTCCGGTTTCCGTAAGCTGTCTTCCGTAAAATGAACTGTAATCTCCGGTAGTTAAGTAAACTATTTTCGAATTGTTCTTATCCCATGTTGACGGAAGGGCGATCTTCAACTGTCCCGAGGGATAGTAAATGAGTGAACCGTCGGATGCCACGGCATATATCTTTAAGGGCAGAATGTTATCATAGTTATCCTTGAAAAACTGTGTGTCATAGGTAACTTCATTTTTTATCTTAACATCCTCTATAACAAGCTTTGCGGGAGTTTTGTAGGAAGAAGTTTTATACTCTAAATATGACGCTTCCCATGCAGACTCGTTTTCGTGGTATGAGCTTTTATTTTCTATTGGAAGATTTATATTTTTTAAATCAGAAACCGTCTTTACGGTTGAAAGAGTCGAAGCGATGGCATGATGCGGTATTGCCGTAAGTATCAAGGTAACGGCAAATAATGTGATTCCTATTTTCTTTATAAACCGGTTATTATTTTTCATATCTTACTCTCCATAGTGAA
>JAFOND010000149.1 GCA_017418645.1 Lachnospiraceae bacterium
CCCTCCATGGATATCCTTATATCATCAAACCTAGAGAGACTTATATTCCGCCTTACGGGAGAGGATGCTAAGAAGAATGCCTCATTTATGAAGGCTCTTTCCGAAAGCGGAAAGTATGAAATAACGGATGATATGAGAAAAGAACTTTCGGCATTTTACGGCGGTTTTGCAACGGAAGAGGAGACCGCGGAAGAGATAAAGACCGTTTATGAAAACGCGGGATACATAATCGATACGCATACTGCGGTTGCATCCCGGGTTTACAGAAAATACAAAGAAGAAACGGGAGATAACAGCGTAACCGTGATCGCATCAACCGCAAGCCCGTATAAGTTTACAAGATCGGTTATGAAGGCCATAGGAAAGGACGATCCCGCTTTATCCGATCTTCAGCTTACGGATAAACTCTGTGAGGTTTCCGGGGTAGCGATACCGAATGCAATAAAAGAGATAAAGGATGCAAACATACGTCATACGACGGAATGCGATATCGATAAGATGCCGGAAACGGTAAAGGATTTCCTGAAATAAAGGAGACACTAAATGGCGGACAATAAAAAAACCAAGATCATTATCGGAGTAATAATCGGTATTCTTCTTATAGCGATGGTCGTGGTGGGAATTATATTTGCCAGGAGTACCATAGTTGAGGTGTCGGGAACAAAAGAGCACAAAAAGGAAGAGGTCGCATCCGAAGATATAAAGGAAGATGAGTCTTCCGAAGATACAAAAGATGCGGATTCCGGCGATACAGACGCGAAAAAAGGATCCCTTGAAAGAGCGGATTACATAGCGGCATATAAGGATCTTCTTGAAAATTATGATTCTTATGAAGATAAAACCTGGTATTGGATGGACACGCCCCATGACCAGGAAAAACTGACATTTACCATAGTTGATTTCGGGGAAGAAAATATGCCCATACTTCTCACCGGATATGACGAGTACGTGAAACCCGTTCAGGGAAACGGCAAATATATGGTATGGGTCTATGACGGAAAACCCTTCTTTAAAGACAACGAGTATGATTATTCGGAACTTCGCTATGCGGACAATACGTTGGATTGTTATTCGCTGGAGATCTTTCCGGAATCCAAAAAGATCCTGGCGCATACAAGCCTTATCGAGTGCTTTGGCTTCACCGACAGCGACGAAGAGATATGGGAACCTCTTATCTGTTCGATGTATTCCGTAGGAACGGAGGGGATAAAGCAGGAAGACTATGCATACATAAAATATACCCTGGACTGGGATTCCGGCAATTTTGAGTCCTGGTACGGACCGTATATCTCGGTTAATTATGATCCCAAAAAGGCGGACGACGTTTCGATTGACAATTATATAAGCTGGTGCAAGAGCATAGGATTGAACGAGAAGGAAGCAACACAGCTTAAAGGACTTCTTTCGGATGAGAAGATAGACTTCAATAAATCAAATACGGTTGACGGTCTGGAGTGGGTATACAACACGGCGGAAAACCGTGACAAGTATCTGAAGTGAGAGAGAAGAGCTATAAATAAAAAAGAGCGGCATCGCCGCTCTTTTTTTTCACATATTTATTGCCCCAGATATGAAAGGAAGTCCATCATCTTTGCATCGGTTATCCGGCCCTTTTGTTGGGGATCAACATAAAATGTTGCAAAATAAATCGCTTCAACCGGATCGTCCCCGGATGTTACACCGTGGCAGAGAATCGTATAATTCATGCCTGCAACAACCTGTGTCTCAAGTATTGCAAGAGGTGTAAGGAAAACATCCTCATATTCTTCGGCCGCAGACTTAAAGGCATCCTGTATTTCCGTCGGCAATGTGTTAAGATCTCCCGAAGGTTCGATCGCCCATCCGCCGACGATATGTTCTTTCGGGGCAGGCTCTGTTGTCATGGGATTACCGGTATTGATCTCGTTTGCACTTGTAACGCTTGCATTGCCCTGAAGATCCTGATAAACAACAACCACATACCAGTCTGCTTTATCCTTCGCTTTTGCAAGATAAGCGTAGTTCTTTCCCGCTACGATCTGTGTTGCCAAAAGAGCAGCCGGTTCCAATTCGTCTCCGTCATATGATGCCATTGCAGTATCGAAGGCTTCTTTTGATTCATCCGTAAGCACCGCGGTTTCTATGTCATTGTAGTTTGACCATCCGCCGTCCAAAGGTTCCTCTTTTGAACCGCCTGCGCTTTTTCCACACGCTGAAAGAACAACGGAAAGTACCGTAACGGTTGCCATTACACCAAGTATACGCTTCTTCATTTTATATCCTCCTTTAGCGATTTTTTAAAAAAACAGGGCAGAACCGTTTAACGGCTGCCCTGCTTTATTAATCATTATCCGATCTTTAGATGGAAGGACCTGCCGCAACGAGTGCCTTACCTGCATCGTTTCCTTCATACTTCTTGAAGTTCTTTACGAAGCGGTCTGCAAGATCCTTTGCCTTTGTTTCCCATTCGGAAGCATCAGCATATGTATCTCTCGGATCAAGGATTGCGGGATCAACGCCCGGAAGTTCTGTCGGTACTTCGAAATCGAAGATGGGGATCTTCTTTGTCGGAGCGTTAAGAACGTCTCCGTTAAGGATCGCATCGATGATACCGCGTGTATCTTTGATGGAGATTCTCTTTCCCGTGCCGTTCCATCCTGTATTTACAAGATAAGCCTTTGCACCGGACTTCTGCATTCTCTTAACGAGCTCTTCGCCGTACTTTGTGGGATGAAGCTCAAGGAATGCCTGACCGAAGCATGCGGAGAAGGTCGGTGTCGGCTCTGTGATGCCGCGCTCCGTACCTGCAAGCTTAGCCGTAAATCCTGAAAGGAAGTAGTACTGTGTCTGCTCCGGAGTAAGGATTGAAACCGGAGGAAGAACACCGAAAGCATCTGCGGAAAGGAAGATAACATTCTTTGCTTCCGGACCGGAAGAAATCTTGTTAACCTTAAGCGCAATGTTATCGATATGATCGATGGGATAAGAAACCCGTGTGTTTTCCGTTACGCTCTTGTCCGCGAAATCGATCTTTCCGTTTGCATCAACGGTTACGTTCTCAAGAAGAGCGTTCTTCTTGATCGCATTATAGATATCCGGCTCGGATTCCTTGTCAAGGTTGATAACCTTTGCATAGCATCCGCCTTCGAAGTTGAATACGCCGTTATCGTCCCAGCCGTGCTCGTCATCACCGATGAGGAGACGCTTCGGATCTGTTGAAAGGGTTGTCTTTCCCGTTCCGGAAAGTCCGAAGAAGATTGCCGTGTTCTTACCTTCCATATCCGTGTTGGCGGAGCAGTGCATGGAAGCGATGCCCTTAAGCGGAAGGTAGTAGTTCATCATGGAGAAGATACCCTTCTTCATCTCGCCGCCGTACCATGTATTGATGATAACCTGCTCGCGGGACGTGATGTTGAACACAACCGCTGTCTCGGAGTTAAGGCCGAGTTCCTTATAGTTTTCAACCTTAGCCTTGGAAGCGTTGTAAACAACGAAATCCGGCTCAAAGCTTTCAAGTTCTTCCGCTGTCGGAACGATGAACATGTTCTTTATGAAGTGCGCCTGCCATGCAACCTCAACGATGAAACGTACGGACATTCTTGTGTCCTTGTTTGCGCCGCAGAATGCATCGACAACGAAAAGTCTCTTGTTTGAAAGCTCTTTCTTTGCGATTTCCTTAACCGCTTCCCATGTCTCCTGAGATGCAACATGGTTGTCGTTCTTGTATTCATCGGTTGTCCACCAAACGGTGTCCTTTGAATTCTCATCCATAACGATGAACTTATCTTTGGGAGAACGTCCCGTATAGATACCTGTCATAACGTTTACAGCGCCAAGCTCGGTATCAACACCTTTCTCATAACCTTCAAGCTCCGGCTTCATTTCCTCATTGTAAAGGAAATCATAATCCGGGTTGTGAACAATCTCGGTTGTTCCGGTGATGCCGTATTTTGTAAGATCTACATTTGCCATTTTTTTGTCCTCTTCCTTTCTCTTTTATTCTTTATCAAAGAAGCTTACGCTTCTCAATGTCGCCGCCTTCTATAATAAATAAGGATATAATAAAAGTCAATATTTTATGCGGAAACTTGCGTGAAAGGACGATAAATGATACACTACTATTCGGTTTGTTCAATTTTATGTAATAATGGGAGAAAGAAATCTTATGCGTGAGAGCAGCTACAGCAAAGTTACCCCGAAGATCGAAGAACTTACAAAACTTACGGAGACTGCTGCGTTTGTTGAACCGGAACTTTACACTGAGTACGGTGTTAAAAGAGGCCTGCGTGATAACAACGGTAAAGGTGTCCTTGTCGGCATAACAAACATCTCGGAAGTAACTTCAAAGAAGATAATAAACGGAAAAGAGACACCCGTTGACGGTGAACTTTATTTCCGCGGATATAGTGTTCAGGATCTTATAAAAGGTCATCCGGAATCAAACCATTTCGGTTTTGAAGAAGCAACGTACCTTCTTCTTTTCGGCGACCTTCCGGATGAAAAAGAATTAAAGGACTTCTGCAAGATATTAAGCGATTACAGAAGCCTTCCGAAAAACTTTGTGCGTGATATTATTATGAAGCGCCCCAGCGAGAACATGATGAACACTCTTGCGCGTTCGGTTCTTACGCTTTATTCCTATGACAATGCGGCGGACGATACTTCACGGCCCAACGTTCTTCGTCAGTGCCTTCAGCTTATAGCAATGTTTCCGCTTCTTTCGGTTTACGGATACCAGACCTACCGTCATTATTATTTAAATGACAGTCTGATAATACATCCGCCAAAGAAGGAGTATTCCACTGCGGAAAACATTCTCTACTGTCTCCGTGACGACAAGAAGTTTACAAAACTCGAGGCCGAGCTTCTTGATATAGCACTCATCCTCCATATGGAGCACGGCGGCGGTAACAACTCAACATTTACTACACGCCTTGTTTCATCCACGGGTACGGATACATATTCCGCTATCGCTGCGGCTCTCGGATCCCTTAAAGGACCCCGTCACGGCGGTGCAAACCTCAAAGTTATAGAGATGCTCGACGACCTTAAGAAGCAGGTAAAGGACTGGGAAGATGAAGACGCCGTCAGGGAGTACTTAAGAAAGCTCCTTCATAAAGAAGCATTTGACAGGAAAGGTCTTATCTACGGTATGGGACATGCGGTATATTCCCTTTCCGATCCCCGTGCGGTTGTATTCAAAAAATTCGTTGAGCAGCTTTCGGTTGAAAAGGGATATCAGAAAGAATTCGCACTCTATTCCATGGTTGAGAGACTTGCTCCGGAGCTTATCGCGGAAGAGAGAAAGATATACAAAGGCGTAAGCCCCAACGTGGACTTTTACAGCGGTTTCGTATATCAGATGTTAAAACTTCCGGTTGAACTTTACACTCCGATATTCGCCATAGCGCGTATCGCCGGCTGGAGTGCGCACAGAATGGAAGAGCTCTGCCGTGACAACAGGATCATGCGTCCGGCATATATGACTGTTCATCCGCACAGGGAATACAAGCTTATAGAAGAAAGATAATAAGATTTAAAGGAAGGTTTCCTTACCTTTCTTTAACTGGAGGGAAAACCATATCCAGGCGCCAATGAATATTATTACAAACACGGCGTTTACGGCGTCATTAAGTTTAAAGACAATATCGTTGAAGATCCCTTCGGCACCGAAGAGGATATCGACTATACCGAAAGCACAGCATCTTGTATAGAGGTAATCGACAAATGCCTTTTCGTTTTTGCACGAGCGCATTTCTTCGACAGTAACAAACAGAGGCGGAACTTTTCCGTCTCTTTTCATTTTGATCGAAACATAAAGAATATATACACCGAGTACGGCTATTATCACATCAAAAACAGGCATCAGCTTCATGACGTAACTCCTTTTTTGCATAAATTGCCCAATCTCCTGTAGTATGATAGCATAAACCAAGGAAATCTAAAACTTTTTTCTTATCTTTTTCCACGAAACAGTTGAAATACATTCCGCATTTGGTGTAAAATAGCATAGTATTTTTTCTAAACTTATCTAGGAGATAAAGAAATGAGCGAATCAAAATTTACGGTGCTTATCAGCGATGACTCTATACTCGCAAGAAAGCAGCTTAAGGATGTTATAACCAAAGTTGCTCCGGATGCGCTTATCGAGGATGCAAAGAACGGTCAGGAAGCAATCGATAAGTTTAAAGAGCTTCATCCGAACCTTGTCTTTCTTGACATCGTAATGCCTGTAAAGGACGGTATAACCGCCGTTAAAGAGATCATTGAATATGATGAGGATGCGGACATTATAATCGTTTCTTCAACCGGAACTCAGACGCAGCTTAAGAATGCAATAGAAGCCGGCGCAAAGGATTTCATACAGAAGCCGTTTACACCGGATCAGGTTGAAAAAGTTATACGGGCACACATAGGGGGGAAATAGGATTATATGTATGCACAGTTTTTCGGTGCTTATCTCCTTAATAAACAGGCGGTCAGCACAGAACAGTTAATAGATGCGATCAGAAAGCTTTCCGATGCGAGAATAAAGCTTGGAACACTGGCTATGCACAGTGGACTTATGAGTGCCGAAGAGGTTGACGAGGTTTGCTTTTTGCAGACTCGTGAAGACAAGAGATTCGGTGAGATCGCAGTAGAGCGCGGATATCTTAATAAGGACCAGGTTGAAGAACTCCTTGAATCACAGATTCCGGACTATCTTCTTCTCGGACAGAATCTTGTTGATACGGAAGCGTTAACAAACGGGGATCTTGAAAGACTCATGGCGGATTACCAGAACGATACGGAAATCCACGATATGGGTTTTGATAATATCGAGGGAACGAAGGAACTGGTCAGTAAATTCTTTGAACTTTCGGATCAGTTTTTGGATCCCGTATATATCCTTTATATCAATCTTTTGTTTAATGACCTTATCCGATTTCTGGGAGGCGATTTTACCCCGCTTTCACCGGTTAAGGAGAAAGAATTACCGGTTCAGTACAGTGTAACTCAGAGGGTTCTCGGAGAGGTTAATATAACATCCCGTATCGAGATGCCGCGCGATGTGGCGATCAGTTTTGCATCAAGATATGCGAAGATGGAATTCGAGGAATTCGATGAATATGTTTCCGCGTCCCTTGAGGATTTCTTAAATCTTCACAACGGACTTTTCTCGGTTAACATGAGTAATTCGGCAAGCATGGAACTTACGCTTGAGCCGCCGTTCACGGAAGGCGAGGACACCGTTTTGGATCTTCCGGAAGAAACATATATCATCCCCGTTATCTATCCCTTCGGAACGATACAGATGATACTTACATTAGCTTAAATAAGATCATAAAAAAGAGCGGCGGTGCCGCTCTTTTTTTCTTCCATTTTTTATGATTCTGTAGTATAATACAGGTAACCTGAAATGTTCCGTAAGACCTGTCGTATTTTGAACCTACATTTACTTTAAACGGGATTCCTATATTGCCTGCCGGATGTCGGGCCTCCTTCCCTTAGGGGATGCCAGTGGATGGCTGAACGCAGGTTGCGGTTACCCACCTAGCCGATAGCTAGGAGTCAAAATCACAGGTTGAATGTTTCAGGGTCTATGATACAGGAGCTTATTTAAATGTCAGAGCGTTCCCGCCTGACCTGGGCGGATATGGCAAAAGGATACGGTATTTTTGCGGTTATGACCGGGCACCTTATTGAAGGAGATTGGCTCGGTTCTTTTGTTTACTCATTTTCCCTGCCTCTTTTTTTCTTTTTGTCGGGCTATCTTTTTAATCCGGGGGACAAGGGCTTCTTTGTTTTTCTCGGAAAGAAGATAAGGACCATAATCGTTCCCTACATCTGTCTCGGAATTCCGATCACGCTGATATCGGCTTTTCAGAATCCGCATTACAGTTTAAAACAGTACTGGTTTTATTACAAAAAAGAATTCGTTCAGTTTGTTGTGCAGAACAGATATGCAACGCTTTGGTATCTTGCGGTTCTTTTCGGACTTAATATCTTAATGTATTTTCTTGTTAAGGTTAAGAATGATGCGCTAAAGGCTTTGATCTGCCTTGCCTGCCTTGTTTTATCCATGCTCTATTATTACAGGTGGAGAGGAGAGGGACTTCCTTGGAATGTTGATACCGTTCTTCCGGCGCTTCCTTTCTTCCTTTTGGGTTATATCGTAAGGAAGCATGACGTTCTTGAATGCAGGATCTTTTCATTATCGAAGGGAAAGAAGATAGCACTTTTTATCGGTTGTCTTATCTTAAATATCGTAACCAATGTTATAAATGTAGTATTGTTCGGTACGGGCCTTGAAATGTACTGGAACCAGTACGGAATTGTGCCGCTTACGTACATCAGCGCATTTTTCGGAATCTTTTTCGTGATATTGCTGTCGGAACTGTTTACAGTCGGATTCATACGCTATATAGGAGAAAATTCGCTTTTGTTTTTCCTGTGGCATCAGGCAATAGCTTATCCGCTTCTCGGGTGGATCTTTTCGATGGTGGGAATACCGGAGGTTCGGACAAACGCGATATGGTATGTGACAAATCTTATTCTTTACATGGGGCTGACCTGTCTTATGATATGGCCTCTCAATGAATTATTTAACAGAACGCCCTTAAGAATAGCTCTCGGGAAAAGAAAGGGATAAAGAAACGCCTTGCAAACAGGCGTTTTTTTTCTTATAATAAATAAGTTAAAGATTTAATCTCAGGAGGAAAACATAATGGCATTTTTAAGCAGTTTTTTAACTTATCTGATAACAGCCGTTATTCTTGCCGTAATAAGCTTTTGCGGAGTTAAGGCAGGAATTGCTTTAAGAAAGAAAAAGAATGCAAAGGAAGCATTGGAAACAGCGGAGGAGACCAGGGAATGAATTACGGAGTAAACGACCTTCGAAGAAGCTACCTTGAATTCTTTGAAAGCAAAGATCATCTTTCGATGAAGAGTTTTTCCCTTGTTCCGAAAAACGATAACAGCCTTCTTCTCATAAACGCGGGTATGGCGCCCTTAAAGCCGTATTTCACGGGACAGGAGATTCCGCCCAAAAGAAGGGTCACAACCTGTCAGAAGTGTGTTCGTACGGGTGATATTGAAAATGTAGGTAAGACTGCAAGACATCTTACTTTCTTTGAGATGCTCGGAAACTTTTCTTTCGGGGATTATTTTAAGGAAGAAGCCATAAGCTGGTCATGGGAATATTTAACCGAAGTTTTAAAGCTGGATCCCGAAAGACTTTATCCTTCAATTTACGGAGAGGATGAAGAGGCTTTTGAAATCTGGAATAAAAAAATCGGCATCCCTGCGGAAAAGATAACAAGATTTTATCGCGATCCCGAGACGGGAGAGTGCGATAACTTCTGGGAACACGGCGCAGGCCCCTGCGGACCCTGCTCGGAGATATATTATGACCGCGGCGAAAAATACGGCTGCGGCAAGCCCACATGTAAGGTGGGCTGCGACTGCGACAGATTCATGGAAGTCTGGAACAACGTGTTCACACAGTTTAACGGAGACGGACACGGAAACTACGAAGAACTCGAAAACAAGAATATAGACACCGGAATGGGTCTTGAGCGTCTTGCGGTTGTTATGCAGGATGTGGATTCCGTTTTCGATATCGATACAATGAAAGCGATCCGCGATGAGGTCTGCACTCTTTCCGGAAAGAAGTATCAGGAAAACGAAAAGGATGATATCTCCATCCGTCTTATAACGGATCATATCCGTTCCACAACATTCCTTATCTCGGACGGTGTACTTCCTTCCAACGAAGGTCGCGGATATGTCTTAAGACGTCTTATCCGCCGCGCCGCACGTCACGGAAGAATGCTCGGAATAGAAGGCGAGTTTATGGCCAAGATGGCAGCCGTTGTGGTTCGTGAAAGCAAAGACGGATATCCGGAACTGGAAGAGAAAAAGGATTATATCTTTACGGTTCTCACCAAAGAGGAAGAACAGTTTAACAAGACAATAGACAAGGGTCTTCAGATCCTTTCAGATCTTGAGAAGAGCCTTAACGAAAAGAACGAGAAGGTTCTTTCCGGAGAGGATGCCTTCAAACTTTACGATACATACGGATTCCCGGTAGACCTTACCGCGGAGATCCTTTCCGAAAAAGGATTTTCATATGACGAGAAGGCCTTTAAGGAATGCATGGAAAAGCAGAGACAGACTGCCCGTGATGCCCGTGGCGAAACAAATTACATGGGAAAAGACGCAACGGTTTATGAACAGCTTGATCCCGCTTTATCTTCCGAATTTACGGGTTACGACACACTGGAAACCGATTCGAAGATCATAGCGCTTACGACGGAAGATGAAGTTGTATCGTCTCTTTCCGAAGGCACGAACGGAACGATCATAGCGGAAAAGACACCGTTCTACGGAACAATGGGCGGACAGCTTTTCGATACGGGCGTGATAACAAACGGATCTTCCGAGTTTATCGTAAAGGATACGATCCATCTTTCCGGCGGAAAGGTTGGACATGTGGGCTTTGTTAAATCCGGAAGCTTTTCGTTAAACGATAATGTATCCCTTAAGGTTGACGAAGAAAGAAGAGGAAAGATAAGAAAGAATCATTCCGCAACACATCTTCTTCAGAAGGCGCTCCGCGAAGTTCTCGGAGACCATGTTCAGCAGAAGGGCTCGGAAGTTTCACCGGAAAGACTGCGTTTTGACTTTACGCATTTTTCCGCAATGACAAAGGAAGAACTTGAGAAGGTTGAAAACCTTGTGAATCAGAGGATCGCTGCGTCGGTTCCCGTTGTAACGGATGTTATGAGCTTTGACGAAGCAAAGAAAACGGGAGCCATGGCACTCTTCGGAGAAAAGTACGGCGATGAAGTCCGCGTTGTAAAGATGGGCGACTATTCAACGGAACTTTGCGGCGGTACTCATGTAAAGAATACCGGCGAAGTTATGGCGTTTAAGATCGTTTCCGAAGGAGGAATCTCCTCCGGCGTAAGACGTATCGAAGCCCTTACGGGACAGGGAGTATTTGAGTATTATGACGCTCTCGAAGATACATTAAACAAGGCATCCGAGGTATTAAAAGCAACACCGAAGACCCTTGTTGAAAAGTGCGAACATCTTATGAAGGAAGTTAAGGCGCTTTCATCAGAATTGGAATCCTTAAAGAAGAAGGCGGCAAACGAATCCGTGGGGGATGTTACGGAGAACGTTGAAGAGGTTAACGGCGTTAAGTTTGTTGCGACAAGCATTCCGGGAATGGATATGAATGCGCTCCGTGAACTTTCCGACAGCATTAAGGAAAAGATCGGAGAAGGTGTTATCGTTCTTGCATCGGAGAACGACGGCAAGGTTAACCTTGTTGTATCCGCATCAGATGAAGCGCAGAAGAAAGGCGCACATGCCGGAAATCTTATTAAAGAGATTGCATCGCTGGTCGGCGGCGGTGGCGGCGGAAGACCGAACATGGCGCAGGCGGGAGGAAAGAATCCCGCGGGAATAAACGATGCGCTTTCAAAAGCAAAGGAAGTTCTTTCCGCACAGCTTGGCTGAATATAAATTGAGGGGATAATATAGAAGGGGAGATTTTGTGAAGAAGGTTAAATATCCTATCCGTCACAGCATTACCATCGCAAGCGTTACATTTATTGCGACGCTTGCGATCATTCTTACTGTTGTTAATTACAACAGTTTTAAATCTGCGTTTTACGATGATTATAAGTCGTATATCGATGAAATCTTAAGTCTTTCCATATCTCAGATAGATCACGGGGAATTAAAGCATTGCGTTGATACGAAAGAGGAAACGGATGAGTTCTTCCGGATGAGAGACTATATGGATAATCTCATGGAGTGCATGGAGATCGATGCGCTTTATGTCTTAAGTCCCTGCACGGATGAAAACGGCAGAAAAACCTTTATGAGCGTAATATCCGCGGAGGATAATTACAACAGATATGAGGATACGGAGGGCAACCTCTGGCTCGGATATGTTCTGAGCGAAGATGAGTATGACGACGATACGATAAACAACCTCTACGGAATGATGGAAGACGAAGAAACAAAATACTTTGTGGAGACAACGGAGTGGGGCACGGACTACACGGGGGTACGGCCGCTTCTCGATTCTTCCGGAGAATGCTATGCGCTTCTCTGCGTTGATATAGAAGTATCTGAAATCGATAAGATCGTAAAAAGAAACGCTATGAAAAACATGGTGATCATTGCTCTCGTCGGTCTTTTATATACGATTTTCTTCATAACGATGACAAATAAATACGTTTCGAATCCGCTTATGAAGCTGCAAAAGAGTGTCACTGAATACGCCGAAAACTGCAGCGGCGTCCGGGAATCCAAGCATCTTTATTATGAAGATCCGAACATTAAAACGAAGAACGAGATGGAGGCACTTTCCGATGCCGTTATCGTTATGACGGAAAGTATCGAGGAATATGTTAAGGATGTTGCTTCCGCCGAAATGAAAGCGGAGAGCATGGAATATCTTGCAAACAAGGATGCTCTTACCAACGTACGTAACAAGACCGCATATGACAAGTATCTTGAGCATATGGAACAGGATCTTGCAAACGAAGAATTCCCCTTCGGTATTGCCATGATCGATCTTAACTTCCTTAAAAAGATAAACGATTCCTACGGACATGAATACGGGGATAAGGCAATAAAGAAACTCTGCGACATCGTTTGTAATATCTTTACCCATTCACCTGTTTTCAGGATCGGCGGAGATGAATTCGTTGTTGTATTAAAAGGAAGGGATCATGACGACAGAGAAAAACTCATGCAGGAATTCCGCGAAAAGATCAATACCCTATCCAATGACGAATCCTTTGAAATCTGGGACAGGATATCCGCGGCCATTGGATATGCGGAATATGATAAGAATACGGATCACGAAATAATCGATGTTTTCAGACGCGCGGACAAGGAAATGTATGAGAACAAGAAGGCGATGAAAGCCGTTCGTGAGGTCTGAAAATACTTAAAATACGGCACTTTTTAAAATTTAGTGTTGACGAATAAAAAAAAATCTCGTATAATTCCTTTGTTTGTGAGTGTACATGTACCTAAGGTGCAGCACGACTTCTGCAACCGAAGGGAGGGAAATAGAGGTTATGTCCACAGTAATCGTAAAGGAAAACGAATCGCTTGACAGCGCTCTCAGAAGATTCAAGAGGAGCTGTGCAAAGGCAGGCATTCAGCAGGAAATCCGTAAGCGTGAGCATTATGAAAAGCCCAGCGTAAAGCGGAAAAAGAAATCTGAGGCCGCTAGAAAGCGTAAGTACAACTAATGTAAAATGTGAGGGGATATACGGTTGTATATCCCCTTTTACTTGTGTTAGAATTAATTGGTGTTTAGTACAAAGAATGACTTTAGGTTTAATTCCACATAGAAGGGGGAAAAAATGAGTAAACGCGTTATTTTAATAGTCCTTGATTCGGTTGGCTGCGGCGAGATGCCGGATGCCGCGGAATACGGTGACGAAGGAAGCAATACACTTCTTGCAGCATCAAAAAGCCCGTTTTTCAAAATGGAAAACATGAGAAAACTCGGATACTTTAACATTGAGGGCATTGATATCGGAGAAAAGCCGGCTGATCCGGAAGGCGCATTTGCAAGGCTTTCCGAGCTTTCAAAAGGAAAAGATACAACAACGGGACACTGGGAGATGGCAGGTGTCATTTCAACAAGCCCCATGCCCACATATCCAAACGGATTCCCGAAGGAAGTTATTGAAGAATTCGAAAAGAAGACAGGAAGAAAGGCAATCTGCAATCTTCCCTATTCCGGAACGCAGGTAATTGAAGACTACGGAAAACAGCATATGGAGACCGGGGACCTTATCGTATATACATCCGCGGATTCCGTTTTTCAGATTGCTGCACATGAGGATATTGTTCCGGTAGAAACGCTTTATGAATATTGCCGCATAGCCAGGGAAATGCTTCAGGGCGAGCACGGTGTGGGACGCGTTATCGCAAGACCCTTTATCGGCGAGCCGGGAAGCTTTAAGCGTACGGAAAGAAGACACGATTTCTCGCTTGAACCTACGGGACGTACAATGCTTGATATCTTAAAGGATGAAGGCTATGACGTTCTTTCCGTCGGAAAAATAATAGACATCTTTGCGGAGCGCGGAATCACGGATTACATCAGAACAAGCGGAAACCCGGACGGCATCGAAAAGACCATCGAATGGATGGACCGCGACTTCAACGGTATCATGTTTGTAAATCTTGTGGATACGGACATGATCTACGGTCACAGAAACGATGTTGACGGATATGCAAAGGCGCTTACGTATTTTGATGAGCAGCTTCCGAGAATCCTTGAAAAGATGCGCGAAGACGATGTTCTTATGATAACCGCGGATCACGGATGCGATCCTTCGACACCGTCCACGGATCATTCAAGGGAATATGTGCCCCTTGTTATCACGGGAGAACCGGTTAAGTACGGCACGGATTATAAGACACTTAACGGATTCGATCATATTTCATCTTCAATTCTTTCGTATCTGGGCACGAAGGAAAACACGGATGAGAGCAAGATCTTATCATTCTATAATTAAAACACGGGCTGCTGTCCGGCAGTCGGAAGGGAAATAGTTTTACACGTTAATATGGCAACTGATTTAAAAAAGGAAATTGAAAAGAGAAGAACATTTGCGATAATATCGCACCCGGATGCGGGTAAGACAACACTTACGGAAAAGTTTCTTTTATACGGAGGCGCGATCAATCTTGCGGGTTCCGTAAAGGGAAAGGCAACAGCAAGACATGCCGTATCGGACTGGATGGAGATTGAAAAGGAGAGAGGTATCTCCGTAACATCTTCCGTTCTGCAGTTCAATTACGGCGGGATGTGCATAAACATCCTTGATACCCCGGGACACCAGGACTTCTCGGAGGATACATACAGAACCCTTATGGCGGCGGATTCCGCGGTTATGGTAATCGATGCATCAAAGGGTGTCGAGGCGCAGACGAGAAAGCTTTTTAAGGTCTGCGTTATGAGGCATATACCGATCTTTACTTTTATAAACAAGATGGACCGGGATGCGATGGACACCTTTGAACTTCTGGATGACATCGAAAACGAACTGGGGATCGCAACCTGTCCCGTCAACTGGCCCATAGGTTCCGGAAAGGAATTCAAGGGTGTATACGACCGGGATACAAAGTGCGTTATGACATTTGCGGATACCCTTAAGGGAACGAAGGAAGGTACGGAAAAAGAGATACCTGTGGATTCCGACGAGCTTGTTAAAGAGATCAAAGATGCCGCGAAGGAAAAGCTTCTCGAAGAACTTGAACTTCTGGACGGAGCGGGAGCGGAGTTTGATCAGGAACTTGTTTCAAAGGGGGAATTATCTCCGGTGTTCTTCGGATCCGCGCTAACGAACTTCGGTGTGGAAACGTTTTTGAAGCACTTTTTAAAGATGACAACATCACCCCTTCCCCGTACATCGGACATCGGAGAGATCGATCCGTTCTCGGAGGATTTTTCCGCGTTTGTATTTAAGATCCAGGCGAACATGAACAAGGCGCACCGCGACAGGGTTGCGTTCATGCGTATCTGCTCCGGAAAGTTTACTGCGGGAATGAGCGTATTCCATATGCAGGGCGGAAAAGACGTCCGTCTTTCACAGCCCCAGCAGATGATGGCGGACGAAAGAAAGATGGTTGATGAGGCATACGCGGGAGACATCATCGGTATCTTTGATCCGGGAATCTTTTCCATCGGCGATACCTTAACGACGGCAAAAGACCGTTTTCAGTTTGAAGGAATCCCGACTTTCGCGCCGGAGCATTTTGCAAGGGTCCGCCAGGCGGATACAATGAAGAGAAAGCAGTTCATGAAGGGCATAACACAGATCGCCCAGGAAGGCGCGATACAGATCTTCCAGGAGTATAACACCGGTATGGAAGAGATAATCGTGGGCGTTGTGGGTGTCCTCCAGTTTGACGTTTTAAAGTATCGTCTTAATAACGAATACAACGTTGAGATTTCCATGGAGAACCTTCCCTACGAGCATATCCGCTGGGTTGTTTCCGATACGGATATCGATAAGATAACGGGAACTTCGGATATGAAGAAGGTCAAAGACCTTAAAGACCGCCCGCTTCTTCTTTTCGTAAACGAATGGAGCGTTGGCATGACACTTGACAGAAATGATGGATTGGAATTATCGGAGTTTGGAAGATGAACAACTATATGAACATGTATTACGGCGGGGCATACGGGCTTGTCATACTCGGACTTATAATCAGTCTTGCCGCATCGGCAAATTGTAAACTTACATTTTCAAAATTTAAAAAGATAAAGAGCGCCCGGGGTATAAACGCGGAAGTCGTTGCAAGGAGCATTCTGGATAACGTCGGCATACATTCAAGTATCGTACAATGCGCCGGGGATATGTCGGATCATTATTCCTCCGCGGAGGATACGGTATATCTTTCGGAAACGGTATACGGATCGAACTCCATAGCGGCGATAGGCGTTGCGGCACACGAATGCGGACATGCTATCCAGCATCATACGGGGTATGCGCCGGTCAACTTAAGGCAGACCGTGATCCCCGTGGCGGATATAGCTTCAAAGGTATCCTATATCATTATATTCTTGGGACTTGTTTTTGGATGGACGAATCTTATAGGATTCGGAGCGGTTGTATTTATCATAGTTGTTGCCGCCCAGCTTATAACTCTTCCGGTGGAATTTAACGCTTCAAGAAGGGCGATGGCGATCCTTCGGGACGGTAATATACTTGAAGGCGATGAACTTAAGGGCGCGGGAAAAGTTCTTACGGCTGCGGCGCTTACATATGTTGCGGCGCTTGTAACATCCGTGCTTCAGCTTATAAGACTGCTTTCACTGTCTAAAAGAAAGTAAAACGGGTTAAAGGGGGAGTTGTGTTATGAAAAAAGCATTAAAATGTTCGGTTCTGTTTTTGCTTATGTTCGCGATGCTGTTTTCCGGCTGCAGAAAAGATAAGGAGCCGGATGAACTTTCGTTTACGGCATTTACTTCCATCGTTCAGAAAAAGAATCTTAACATATCGGATACCGGCGCCAGAACCGGGGATATGTCTAAATGGAAAAAAGCCGTGGACGGAAAAGGAATGAGCGTTCAGTACGCGGAATTCTGGGATGCTTCGAAAGCCGCTACCTTTGCCGCCGAACAGGCAGATCAGATCAATCTTCAGACGGGAAGAATGGGAGGCGTTCCGGTTAGCGGTACATACGGCAGTTTTTACTATTATGTAAATCGTTTTGATACCGTTGTAATAGTATGTGTGTCTCCGACTGATACGGTAGACGTTGCCCAGGAAATCTGCGAAAAACTGGAAGCCGTTGCGAAGAAGGGCGTTGCAGAGCCTACGGAAGACTCCGGAAATGTTGAGTTCTTTAAATAATGGATACACGATCTGAAGAACAGGAAAAGAAACGCTTTCTTGAACTTGCTTACAGGGCGGAAAAAACAGGTCAGTGCGTGTATACGGAATTTCATTCGATGCACGGCGTTGCCCTTGCTCACGATGCCGCGCGCGGTATCTGTGAGGTGACGGAATGGGGCGGATATCCGGATGCGGAGAGGATGATGATCGGTTTTGGGACGGATGGAAACTCCGGCTTTCCGGTCACGCTTATACGGATCTCTCCCAAACAGCAGAAATATGCGGATAAGCTTTCGCACAGGGATTTTCTCGGCGCGCTTATGAATCTCGGGATCGAACGTGATGTCCTGGGGGATATCATAGTTTCGGAAAACACGGGCTATGTTTTTGCAGCGGAGGGTATGGCGGATTTTATCATGGAAAGCATTTTGTCCGTAAAGCATACCGCCGTGAACTGCGAAGTTATCGACAGCCTTCCGGAAGACGCAAAGCCGAAGCGGAAGCAGATGGAAATAAACGTATCATCCCTTCGCGCGGATGCAATCGTATCAAAGGCTTTCAATCTGTCGAGAGGAAACTCGAAAGACCTTTTTTCTTCGGAGGATATCGCGGTTAACGGAGCGGTTCTTAAGAATCCCGGAAAGGAACCGGATGAGGGAGACGTGATATCCGTTCGGGGGTACGGGAAGTTCAAATACTGCGGAGCACTTCGGGAAACAAAGAAAGGAAATCTTGTCTGCAGGATCGAAAAATATGTCTGAAAATGATTGACAGGAGTTCTTTTGATTAAGTATAATCGGGCGGTAGAAATCATTTCTACCGTCTTTTTTTAATTCCCATTTTTTTCTGTTGACAAATCAGAACAAATGTTTTATTATACCCACATACGAAAACGTATGTTCGGATGGAGGAACTTAAAAATGGCAAATGAAGAAAAACTCAGAGCACTTGATGCGGCTATAGCACAGATTGAAAAACAGTACGGAAGAGGATCCGTAATGAAACTCGGAGACGAGAGCGCAAGAATGAAGGTTGAGACAATCCCGACCGGTTCTTTAAGTCTTGATCTTGCTCTCGGACAGGGCGGTCTTCCCAAAGGACGTATCGTTGAAATATACGGACCCGAGTCCAGCGGTAAAACAACGGTTGCCCTTCATTGCGTTGCGGAAGTTCAGCGCCAGGGCGGAATCGCAGGCTTTATAGATGCGGAACATGCTTTGGATCCCGTATATGCAAAGAATATAGGTGTTGATATAGATAACCTTTACATCTCACAGCCGGACAGCGGTGAGCAGGCACTTGAAATAACGGAAACTATGGTCCGTTCCGGCGCCGTGGATATCGTTATAGTTGACTCCGTTGCGGCTCTTGTCCCCAAGGCGGAGATAGACGGAGATATGGGAGATTCCCATGTGGGCCTTCAGGCAAGACTTATGTCCCAGGCTTTAAGGAAGCTTACATCCGTTATAAGCAAGAGTAACTGTATCGTAATATTCATAAACCAGCTTCGTGAAAAGGTTGGCGTAATGTTCGGAAATCCGGAGACAACTACCGGCGGACGCGCACTTAAATTCTACTCATCGGTACGTCTTGATGTACGTCGTATCGAATCCCTTAAGCAGGCCGGAGAAGTTATAGGTAACAGAACAAGAGTCAAGGTTGTTAAGAATAAGATCGCGCCTCCTTTCAGGGAAGCCGAATTTGATATTATGTTCGGACAGGGTATTTCCAAGGAAGGAGACATCCTCGATAAGGCAGCCGAGGTAGATATCATAAATAAGTCCGGCGCATGGTATGCTTATAAAGGAGAAAAGATCGGACAGGGAAGAGAAAACGCAAAAGAATACTTAAAGCTCCATCCGGAAGTTTGCGATGAAGTGGAAAAGCTTGTAAGAGAGCACTTCGCACCAAAAGACGAAACGGAACCGGAAGGTGAAAATGCGGAAGCGGCAAAACCAAAGAAACCAGGCAAGGCAGCTTCGGCAGACGCGGAATAATTAACCGGGAGGGCTTTTGATGAAGGTAAAAGAAATAAAAAGTTACTCCCGCGGCAGGTATAAAGTCTGTCTCGAGGGCGAGGCAGACTTTATTCTTTATGCGAAAGAGCTTAATAAGTATGATATCTCGGAAGAAAAAGATCTTTCGGAAGAAGACTATCGGGAGATCATGGAAGAAATCCTGATACCGAGAGCGAAGAAAAGAGCAATGCATCTTCTCGAAAAAATGGACAGAACGGAGGATAACCTTGAAAAGAAACTTTCCGAAGGGGGATATCCGAAGGAAGCCATAGACGAGGCCGTTTCATATGTTAAATCTTTCAACTATGTTAATGACGAACGCTATGCGCAGAGTTATATAAGGTCATATCAGGGAAAAAGAAGCAAAGAAAGAATACGGACGGATCTTATACAAAAAGGCATAGATAAAGAAAAGATAGATGCCGCAATGGAAGAAACATATGTTACGGACGAAAGGACGATGATAGAAGAACTGTTAAGAAAACGCGGTTTTGATCCGGAAAATGCAGACAGGAAAGATCGGGAGAAAAACTACAGATTTCTTGCATCTAAAGGCTTTAAAACAGATGATATTCTATCCGTTATGAAACAATGCGTAACAGAATTGTAAAAAAATCTTAAATCTCTTGTCATATTTTACATTTTCCGCTAAAATGTATCCTGCAAAACATCCCTACTCCTTTCAATCCCAAAGAAAAAAGGATTGAAAGGAGTATAATGAAAAACTTAATACCAAAGATTATCGCATTTTTTTTATTATCTGCTTCACTTACCGCATGCAGCGGAAATTCATATTTCGAAGATGAAAATGTTGAAGAGTTAAATCCGGAAAACGCTTCGGAAGAAGAACCGGAAAACTCAGCCGGCAAAGAAGAGTCTGCTGCGGATGAAAACCGGATATATGTGTATGTTACCGGTGCGGTGAATAAGCCGGGCGTATATGAAGTACACCCCGATGCCAGAGCATTTGAGGTGCTTGAACTTGCCGGCGGGCTTTCGGAAGATGCGGATACCGAGTCCGTAAATCTTGCAAAAGAGGTTATGGACGAGGACGTTCTACATATTTATCGAATCGGTGAGATTCAAACCGAAACGGACGGAAACGATACGTATATGAATGAGCGGGTCGGTTCTGTCGACGACGGTAAGATAAACATCAATACCGCATCAAAGGAACAGCTTCTTACACTTCCGGGGATAGGAGAACAGAAAGCTGAAGCGATAATCGAATACAGAAACAAAAACGGAAAATTTAAGACGCCTGAAGACATTAAGAATATTCCGGGAATAAAAGAGGGTGTTTTTAATAAGATTCAGGATTCCATAAAAGCAGGAGATTAAATTAAAATGGCAAAGAAAGTATTGGTCGTAGACGATGAGAAACTTATTGTAAAGGGAATAAGGTTTTCCCTTTTGCAGGACGGTATGGAAGTTGACTGCGCATATGACGGCGAGGAAGCTCTTTCCCTTGCAACAAAGAATACTTACGACATGATACTTTTGGATGTCATGCTCCCCAAACTTGACGGGTTTGAAGTCTGCCAGAGGATCAGGGAATTTTCAAACATGCCCATCGTTATGTTAACCGCAAAAGGTGACGATATGGATAAGATCCTGGGCCTCGAATACGGCGCCGATGACTATATCACCAAACCTTTTAACATTCTCGAAGTCAAAGCCAGAATAAAGGCTATTATGAGAAGAACATCATCACCGGATAAGGCTGATGCAAAAGATGACAACAGGCTTACCAGCGGTGATATAGAAATGCACCTGGACAGCAGACGTCTGTTCATACTCGGAAAAGAAATAAAGCTTACAAACAAAGAATTTGATGTTTTATACCTTCTTGTCACAAACCCGGGGAAAATATACAGCCGCGAGGATCTTATGGAAAAGATCTGGGGCTCGGAACTCCAGGGTGATGCAAGAAAAGTGGATGTACATATAAGAAGGCTCAGGGAAAAAGTCGAAGAAAACCCCAGTGAACCGCGTTATATTCACACAAAGTGGGGACTGGGATACTATTATCATGAATAAGCGTAACGGTAAGGAAAGAAAGCCAAAGAGCATTAAGCTTTTTGTTTTCATTGCCATTATTGCGGTGGGCGTTATACCGGGCATGCTTATCATGGGCGGCGCAATGAGGCTGTATGAGGACAGATCTTTACAGAGCGAGGTTTCTTCCGTTCTGGCGGAAGCAAAGCTTCTTGTCAACCAGATTGAATCCGTAGGTTATCTTAACGATCCCACGAATGATGCTCTTACAACAAATCTAAGTTCCGTCGGAAATGCATATTTCGGAAGGATAATGGTACTTGATTCGTCTCTTCGGGTTATAAGGGATACTTATGGTGTTGACGAGGGACGTATTGTTGTATGGAACAATGCCGTTACCGCGCTGTCGGGAGAAACGGTGAACACTTATGACAGGGGACACTCCGTTATAATCGTTACCGTTCCCATAAGATCCGCATATTCGGAGGATCAGAAAGAAGTTGACGGCGTCCTCATCATCACAAAATCCACGGACAGTATATCCAGAAACATTAAATTCTACAGGGAGATATTTATTCTTGTCACCCTTGTTCTTTTGTTCGCTTCCGTCGGATTATCTTTTTATCTTTCAAGTGCTGTCAAAAAACCTGTAGAGAAGATGAAAAAGAGTATATTGGACATCAAAAACGGCTTGGGAAGCGGAACTCTTGAAGTAAACGATTTTAGCGAAACCTCGGAAATATCCGAGAGTTTTAACGGTGTTTTGGAACAGATGAGATCCATCGACGATTCCAGACAGGAATTCGTTTCAAACGTATCCCATGAGCTTAAAACACCTCTGACTTCCATGAAGGTCCTTGCGGATTCCATAAACAGTATGGAAGATGCGCCGATTGATATGTATAAGGAATTCATGGCAGACATCGGAAACGAGATCGACAGGGAAACAAAGATAATAAACGATCTTTTGTCCCTTGTTAAACTTGATAAATCAGGAAATGCGTTAAATATTACGCAGGTAAATATGAACGAACTTATGGAACTTCTCCTGAAGAGACTTTCACCCATTGCCGAAAAGCAGAAGGTGGACCTTGTAATGGAGAGTTTTCGTCCGGTCACGGCGGAGGTTGACGAGGTCAAGTTCTCGCTGGCGATCATGAACCTTGTTGAAAACGGTATAAAATATAATGTCGAGGGCGGATATGTTCACGTCTCCCTTAATGCGGACCATCAGTATTTCTTTGTCCGTGTTGAGGATTCGGGAATGGGAATCCCGGAGGATTCCATATCCCATATTTTCGACAGATTTTACCGTGTGGACAAATCGCATTCCAGGGAGATCGGCGGAACCGGTCTCGGTCTTGCGATAACGAAAAACTGTGTTGTCATGCATCACGGAGAAATTAAAGTACGAAGTACCGAAGGCGAAGGAACAACCTTTGATGTAAGGGTTCCGCTACGTTATATTGAGGAGGAAAAGTGATATGAAAAAAATACTTCTTTTTATACCGCTGTTCATTCTTCTTTTGACGGGATGCAGCGCGGACGACAGCGGAACACTTCCGGAAGGAAAGATATATGCATACGAACTGAATACGGAAGGAAACGGGTTTGTCCCCATCGTTATGGAACTTACCGGAGAAGATACGGAGATGAAAGTTAAGGAAGTAATATCCGTTTTGCAGAAGTCTTCGGAAGAAGGAGATTACAGGGCGCCCCTTTCAAATGATATCTATATCAGATCCGTCCGCGAAAACGAAGGAACGGTAATAATAGATTTTGATTCTTCATACGAAAAGATAAGCTGCAAGGAACCTATGGCAAGAGCTGCCATAGTAAGATCCGTTTGTCAGATAGAAGGCGTTAATTCCGTTAATTTCATGATCGAAGGAAAACCGCTTACGGATTCTTCCGGAAACGTAATAGGGGATATGAACTCCAAGACCTTCATCTATGACTTTGAAGAGCGGAACACCCCGAATCAGGAAGCGGATCTTGTTCTTTATTATCCGGCCTCGGACGGAAGCGGGCTGTATAAAGAAGAAAGACATGTTGAATACAATACCAATACGCCGATAGGCAGGGTTGTGCTTTCTGAACTTAAGAAGGCTCCGGAAACGGAGGGCGCGGCGGCGCTTTTCCCGACGGATGTTAATATAACAAGCTTTGCGGTTTCGGACGGTATCTGTTTTGTATCTTTCGACAGCGGATTTTCTTCACAGATATCCGAATCTTCCGGAAAACTTCCGGTTATGGCTGTTGTGGATTCGCTTACGGAAATATCTTCGATAAAGAAAGTCATGATAACGGTTACCGGTGAAAACGAAAACGAGGACGATCCGACACACGTCGGCGGACTGTACGAAAAAGACCTTTCCATAGTTCTTAATATGGAGGAAGAGGTTATTGAATAAAAGACCGGTCTGTCTGGTCTCTATATTCTATATCTTAGGAATTCTCAGCACGGAAAAGAATCTCATATGGATCATGCCTGCAATCGCAGGCATTGTTCTTCTTTGCTTTTTTTACGGAAAAAGCATAAGGGGATTATCTTTTATACTCATTATCACTTTTATCCTTGGAATGTCGCTTACAAAAGCATGCGC
>JAFOND010000150.1 GCA_017418645.1 Lachnospiraceae bacterium
CAGACCGAAGCGGCAGGACCCGCGCCGTCGCATGGTTCCTCCGTGTACGCGAACTTCGCAAGTTCCGCATGCTTCGCCTAGGGTTCGATCCGCATAAAGTACTCCGGCCCTTTGAAGAAGTCTGTCAGCGCCAGAAGCGCTGCCTCCGCCTCTTCGTAGCGGTAACGCGCAATATTTCCGAAAACATACATCGAAACATATTTTATCACATCAAGCGCGCCGGCGCGATCCGCATCGGAACACATGGATATCAGAATGTTACGGATATGATAATAGGTCATCCTTGGCGCAGCCTTTCCGATGCCCTGGGGATGCCATACGCATATCCCATTTATAAGGATTGTTCCGTTTTTACGGTTCCTCACACCGAATTCAACATCATCAAAATATATAAAGAACGGAAGCGGAAGGTTATCCCTTGTAACTATCGAGGCCGGGATAGCACTGTACCACCAGCCGCTGTAGTTTATTCCCGCACAATCCGCGGTGCCGCCTCCGGGATTTCCGCCGTTATAGGGATTCCCCTTTGCTTCGTTTGCAGCCACCGCTGCGGGATTTCTGAGGTCCCATCCCCTTTTCGGGAATAAAAGACTTGTTCCGCTTCTTTTTGCTCCGGATTCATACAGCATATAGCGATCATCAAGGGAAAGCATATGCGCTCCCAGCATATAATCAATATAATTATCTTTTAACAATTGAAGAAAACCGTATGTCCTGTATAATATCTCCGGCATAAGAAGAATGTCATCATCCATCAGGATATAGTGTGTGAAGGAATTCTTTGCCGATGCTTCTATCATCGCTCTTGTAAAACCTCCTGCACCGCCGGCGTTCTTATTCGGAATAATGTTTATATCAAGCCCGTGGCCGAACTCCTCATTTGAAAGAGTATTCCCGTTGTCGGAAATAAAAACACCCAGTTTATTATGCAACGGGGAGTCCTGTTTTTGCAGGATCTCCGATTTTATGGCATCAATATTTCTCTTAAGATCCCCTTCGCGTTTAAAGGTGCAGATGCAAAGGGCAAGACGTATATCACGAAGCGAACAGGTTTCCGTCGAATAATAACCTCCGTAAAACACGGACTCCTTTACGGCCCTGGCGGAAATATAAAGGACACCTTCCGTCGGAAGTTCGGGAAAGCTTATCCTCAAAACATCAAAACCTTCTTCCCTGTCTTTAACGATATCCGTTTTAATCTTTTTTCTTTTGGCATAGAAATTTTCACCGGAAAGACTTCTGTTCCAGATGTCATAATTTCCGGTGTTCTTAACCCGTCCGATGGCATTAAATGCCGTAATTTCCAGGTCTCCGCGATATTTTATCGTGAGTGAAAGATTGGAAAGACCTGTATGCTCTCTCCACTTCCCGACAGAAAAAGAATTGAAATAAGAATTGAAGGATACGGTTGTATCTTCATTTAACTTTATACTCCGATTACGTCTGTTACAGCATTCGCCGTCTATCCCCCTAAAGAACATTTCGGGTTCGTCGCAGTACTTTTCGTCCGGAAAAATGAAATTTTGCAGTTTTATGGTGCTCATGCAGGATTTTCCTTCAAAATGAAAATTCTATGAATTATTTATTGCATGTAGTCCGGATTTCGCCCGAGATTACCGAATCTTCCGTCCCTTGCCGCATCGGTTATCATCTTGATATTAAAGAGTGCATGATCACGTTGCCCCTTATCCGGCGAAAAGGTCATGGCAATACTTATAAGTCGCAAAGTGAAATATTCCATATCAACAATAAGGGCCGTAAGCGGACCGAAATGCTCCTTTGCTGTATCAAGCCTGTTTCTGAATCCGTAATAAGATTTCCAGGATGTTCTGTCAAGAATATTGGTTTTGCTGTCCATGAGTTTTGTCTTATGTTCAAGAACCGCGGAAGGAATAACCGTCACCCCGGGAAGACGAAGACAATATTCCGAATCGTCATACCAGATAAAATATTCCTTCTTCGGAAGGCCGGCTTTCTTCAAAAGATCCATCGGGATCAGAAGGCCGCAGAAAGTTGCCGTATCGCATTTGAAAGACTGCGTTTTATATTGTATCCTTTCAACCGGCTTCTCCAGAAAAGCAAGCCTGTTTATGATCGTTCTTCTGTGGCTTATATCTATAACGCCGTTTGTCATAACGGATCCGGCAAGAGCATGCTGTTTTCCCGGACGGCCGTATTTTCCCTTTGAGCCGTGGCCGGAAACGTTCAGTCTGTCCTGATATCTTAAAAGCTGCTCCATATAATCCTTACGAAGGATCGCATCGTCGTCTATAAGAAGAACATTATCGATTCCGGAACCGGATTCCAGAATGGCATTCATACCCTCATAGAAACCGCCCGCGCCGCCAAGGTTATCTTCCTTGGTAATAACGGTAACCGTCGGCTTTTTTGTTTCGTCGGCAAGTTTTTTAAGATATTCTCCCGTTCCGTCCGTACTGTTGTTGTTCACTATTATAATACGCGAAAACGGCGCCGTCTGATCAAGACATGCGGAAACGCACTCCTTAAGAAGCGCAAGCCTGTTATGCGTTACGATTATTACGGCGTTATTCGTATTCATATGCAATCCCCCCCCATAACCGCGGGGACGGTTCTTGTGATTCGCAGCAATCACAAGAACCGTCCCCGTGATACTTTACTCGTCCTGTAACCTCTGCACCATCTCGTACAATGCTTTCGCGGAATTGAAGTTTGCCGGCACAAGCTCTGCCGGAGATATCATTATGTCATACTCTTCTTCAAGAGCGGATACAAGCGAAAGAATCGCAAAAGAATCCAGAATATTGTCATCCACAAGCGTTGTACAGTTTTCGTAATCTTCTCCCGGAATAATGTCTCCAAGGATCTCAAGTAATCTTTCCATCGTTAATCCTCCATTTAACTATTTAATCTTTTCTATACTTTTGTTATTTATAGGCCATGTTCCTATTTATTCTTTCTCTCGGCAAGTTCCTTGCAGATCCTGTCATATTCCGCTTCATCCAGCGTATATTTCTTTTTGTAGAAGAAATATGAGAAGATCATCATCACAAGAGAAAGGATTATCATTATAAGAAGAAGTCCAAGGGTCTGTCCGGAATTTACCGTTCCGAGGACTTTATCTATGGCATCGAGTTTTTCAGCATCCGTTATCTTTCCCGCAGCCGCCTGATTCTCATAATTTGAAATCTGATTCGTATAATCCGTAACACCGAAGATCATATATGAAACGGATGTTATTAGAACGATAAGCGCCGAAGAAAGCTTTGTAAGGAAGGGACGAAGGCTTGCTATTATCGCCTCATCTCTTGTTCCCACCTTGTATTCGTTGTATTCCACGGTATTTAAGATGGAGATCATCATGATAAGGTAGTAGCCGTACTGGCCAAAGCTTGCCAGCATATATCCGATCGTAAGGATCCAGAATCCCGCCGTGCTTCCCGCAACCGCTACCGAAGCGACCATCATAATATATCCAACTATGGAAAGGATAAGAAGCATTCCCATAAGTTTGATACGGCCGAATTTCTTTGCGATCATTGGATAGAATATCATAAGAAGCGCCGTTGCGGACATTCCCACAAGTGTGAACGTTGAATACAGGCCTCCGCGATAACCGTAGGTGAAATAAATATATGTTGAGCCGAGTCCGCCGGCGATTATCATACTTCCGGTTTCCTGAACAAGGAAACAGATTGAGATCGCGATCAGCTGGTCGTTTCCGGAGATCGTTCCAATGATCTTCTTAAAAGAAAGAGGTGCGGGAGGAGTGCTCATGTCATCTCTGTTTTCACGCACACCGAAAACCGTAAAGAGAAGGAAGAGCGGAGCAAGGATTCCAATTATGATCGAAACCGCGCCGTATCCGGATTTTGTGCTTCCGCCTATGGCCATTGCACCGGTTGTTAAAAGAGGAATAAACACGCTTGCAAGTCCGTTACCGATGCCGGCAAACAGGGTAGCCCGGGATGTGAACGCATCCCTTGCTCCGGAATCCTTTGAAAGCGCGGGAATCATTCCCCAATATGCTATATCGTTCATGGTATATGTTATGGAGAATGCAAAATATGAAATACCGAAGGCCCAGATAAACGGCCATCCGGTAAGATTCGTGTTAAACAGGAATATGATCACGGCAGTTGTAGATATGGCGCCGGCAACAAGCCAGGGCTTGAATTTTCCGTACTTCGATCTTGTTCTTTCGATAATGTTTCCCATAATCGGGTCGTTTAAGGCGTCAAAGATACGTGCCGCCACCATTATCGCCGTTATTGCGCCGAGCTGCGCATTGGTAAGTTCCCGCGTAAACATCATATATGTAAGAAGGAAGTTCGAAACAAGGACATAAACCATATCCCTGCCGACCGTCCCCAGCGGAAAGCACCAAAGATTAACCTTAGTTGTTTTTTTGTCTTCCATTTCTCCCCCTAAACGTATCACGCATTCAAACTGTCAGTTCCCACATGCTCCCTCAGAACGCGGAAGTTTCCATCCGTTTCCCTGACGATTATCGCCGGCATATCGCGGCTTAAAAGAAGCGCTATTCCTTCCGTCAGAGCATATGCACCCGCCAGATTGAAGCATATCACATTTCCCTCCGAAAGACAACCGAACTCGGCCTTTCGGACAAGGACATCATTGGTGGAACAAAGGGATCCGCAAAGGACGTATGACTCCGGTTTTTCAAGTTCTTCCGGATACTTTTTATTCCTCTCTTCTATCTCTTCAAGATCTTCCGGTTCCGTGACAACCATATTGTCATATATGACCTCTTCTTTTTCCATATCAAAGACCTGCATATATGGGGTCTTCATGCCGTTCATGCTTCCGAAATATGTCATCTGATGAATTCCGCCGTCAAGGATCGTATAGTTCGAACCATTTGTCTTCTTTATGTCGCAAACGGATGTATAATACTTACCGGTGCATGCTGCTATGAATCTTCCGTGCTCAAAAGTTATATGCGAATACACATCGGAATCCTTTAAGATCTGTACCGCTTCCTGAAGGTCCGAAAGAAGCATAAGCGCTTCTTCATCCGGCAGAGTCTGCGGAATTTCGGATTCTTTAAAATAATTAACTAATAGGCCGGGACCGTATTCAAGTTCGATCTTTCTTCCGAGAAGCTCGTTTAAACGCTCTCCGATCTCCTCCATATAGATAAGTTCCTGATCGATCCGGCTCGGTCTCTTTTGGGTTCCGGAAAAATAATGAACTCCGGTAAGCGTCAGGGTCTCTGTCTCTTCGATTTCTTTACAGAGTTTAAAAAACTCTTCTTCCTCCACTCCGAACTGACTCCCCGCGGAAAGACGGGGAAAGACTCTTAAGTTAAGCTTTTTTTCGGATGACAACTTCTTAAGGATTTCAAAATGCTTTCTTGATTCAATCGTATATATGCATTTATCTCCCGCAGTATCCACCACCCGGCGAACAACATCTTCCGTTTTATTTACACCCGAATAAAAGATCTTTTCCGGCGTTACACCGCCGCGTAAAACGATCTCATATTCTCCGGGAGAGCAGACTTCTATCCTGTCCGCAAACTCCGCGGCGTATGCTGCCATTGCCGGCGCAGCCTTCATCGCAAAGCATACTCCGATACCCGGAAGATACTCCCTGAGATCTTTTATCCGTTGCGATAATCGTTCTATATCATAAAAATAGAACGGTGTTTTATACTCTTTGATAAGATCCGTTTCTTTTATCTGCATTCCTTTTTCCTCGTTGATTGAACTCATCTTTTCGATCCACTCCCGCCTCTTGATCACCGTTAACCAGTCTTCCGGGATGTCATCGTATCCATAGAACAGTCCGGCAAGGCCACCGGCAATCGCTGCCACGGTATCGGTATCGTCACCAAGATTTACTGCTTTAAGCAGGCAATCTTCAAAACTGTTTGTTGTGATCAGCGACCATACTGCTGCTTCCAGCGAATCCACAACATATCCGGAACTCCTTATCTCGCTTTCCGGAACATCTTTAAATAAATCGATGTTTCGGAGCCTGTCGTAATGAGAGAGTTCCACTTTATTATAACCGTTTTCCTCATAGAATTGAAAACCTTTATTAAGACCGTCCCGAAGTATTTGCAAAAGTGAATTATTATCGGCATTAAGAATCCCTTTCACCATGAAATAATATAATCCGCATCCGATCTTTGAGCGAAGATGATTATGTGTAAGCCCTGAAACTTCGTGGACAATATCTATAGCCGATTCGTCGGAAAGTCCTTCTTCGCACGCATAAATACAGGCCGGCAGGATCCTCATGAGAGAACCGTTTCCGTTGGAACGATCCGATGTTCTCCCACAGGTTTCTATATTGTGGTTTTCTTCATAATCTTCAATTGCAAAAGAACAGGTATTTCCAATGTCGAAGGCTTCGCCGAAGGGTGTATATTCGCCGTCTTCGTACCAGTCAATGAACCGCGTCATTATATCTTCCGGATCCACGACTCCAAGTTCACGGATACTGTCAAGCGTTGCCAGCGCCATGCTGCTGTCGTCCGTCCATGTGCCCTCCGGCATGTTATAAGTCCCGTAGCCTTCCATACCGGCAACGGGGCCTTTCTTTCTGTTTCTGATCTCCTCCCTGCTCATAAACTGCACCGGGCATCCCAGCGCATCCCCGACGATAAGCCCCATCATGCCATCGAGCCGGGGATTTTTGTCTTTTTTATTCAATCTGCTCATAGTGTTTTCCTCATTTTCTTAGCCGCCTTAGCCCACTTGGATATATCTTTTTTCTTAGCATAATTGTTTTTGTTCTCTGCGCTTAGTGATTTATACAAAGTATAGCGTTCAACCGCTAATTCTCCACTTTCTATTGCAGCCTTGATGGCACATCCGGGTTCCGTGTCATGCTTACAATCTCTGAATTTACAGCATTGTTCCAGGGCAAGGATATCCGAAAAAGTATCATCAATCCCTGACTCTGTGTTTGCCATTCCCAGTTCTCTCATACCGGGCGTGTCAATTACGGATACGCCGTTTTCAAGTTCGATCAATTGTCTGTATGTTGTTGTATGTCTGCCGGTGGAATCCGATTCTCTTACCTTTGAGGTTCTCATTATTTCTTCACCTGCGAAGGCATTTAACAGTGTTGACTTGCCTGCTCCCGAAGATCCCATAAGGCATATTGTCACACCGGGTCTCATATATTCCTGCAATTC
>JAFOND010000151.1 GCA_017418645.1 Lachnospiraceae bacterium
AAAATCAGAAATAACAACATTATCAAATTCAGATTTAAGATTGATAAATGAGTATGGTATGTCCAATTTTTCGCATACTGTTCTGGCATCAACGAAGTCTGAGATGAGTTCTCCCGAAGGATCCCCCTCTTCTCTCCAAACCTGCATCGTGACGCCATAAACGTCGTATCCTTGCTGTTTTAAGAGATATGCCGTCACGGAAGAATCGACTCCTCCGGACATTCCCACAACAACTTTCTCTTTCATGGGGTTCCTACACGCTCCTTTGTCTTGCAATCTCAAAGACAATTACGCCTGTCGCCACGGAAGCATTCAGAGAATCTATGTCTCCCTTCATCGGAATCTTCGCCAAAAAATCACATTTCTTTTTAACAAGTGACTTCGCTCCGCTCCCTTCACTGCCTATAACCACTCCTATGGGTCCTTTCAGGTCCAGATTATATATGGATTCTCCCCCCATATCCGCCCCAACGAACCATAATCCTTCTTCTTTTAAAGATTCTATGGTTTTTGCGATATTCGTGACCCTAGCGACCGGTGTATAGTTTATGGCTCCCGCAGAAGCTTTTACCGCAGTTGCCGTAAGTCCGGATGCATGATGCTTCGCTATGATAACGCCGTGTGCACCAGCCAGATTCGCCGTTCTTATTATGGCGCCAAGGTTATGGGGATCCTCAATTCCGTCAAGGATGATAATAAACGGCGGTTCGCCCTTTTCCTTTGCTTTATTAAGGATATCGGAAACTTCCGCATAGTTAAAAGATGCAACATATGCGATCACGCCCTGATGTTTTTTTGTCTCCGACATTGTATCCAGCCTGTCCTTTTCAAGATACTGGATGGGAAGTTTTCTTTTCTTAGCTTCCCGCTCTATCGTCATTATCGGACCGTCTTTTAAGCCCTTCTGAAGGAAGATCTTATCTATCTCTCTTCCCGCACGGATTGCTTCTATTACGGGGTTACGCCCCTCGATGTAGTTTTCTTCGTTTCTCATATTGTTACCTGTCTCTTACTTTACTCGCCTATTATTTCTACTTAAGATTCCTCGCCGCTTCGCGACTTCGGAATGACAATTATTACATATTAATTGATCTATCCGTTATATATTCCAGCCTCTCCGTATCGCCTTTAAGATATAAGTATCCTATCAATGCTTCGAGCCCTGTTGCATAGTGGTATTCACTTACGGATGCATGCTTTGCCGTGGACTTCGGTTTTGCGTTTCGTCCCTTTCGCATTACATTCTGTTCTTCTTCCGTAAGTTCATCATAAATTGCCTTGTAGACTTCCGCCTGCGCAGTTGCCTTCTCGAATTGCACCGCATCCTCATGAAGCTTACCGGATGCGCGGTTTCCTTTTTTCAGCATTGCCTCGCGGATATACAGTGAGTATACCGCATCACCTAAGAAAGCCAGAGCCAGAGGCGAATAGGTCTGTAGTATTCTCTCGCTTATTTCACTGTCACTTTCTTTTATCAATGCGTTCTTATATGATATTACGTCGTTGACTATTACGCCCTTTTCCATTTAACTCCTTCTCTGCTATCCTCAAGAATAATGCCCTTATCCTTTAAGATGTCACGGATTTCATCTGCCCTGGCAAAATCCTTATTCTTTCTTGCATCCTGTCTTTCCTGAATAAGCGCCTCGATATCGGAATCCAGAAGTTCTTCTTCCTTTTCGATCTTGAGGCCAAGGACGTCGGAAAGTGTATCAAGGGTTTTCTTTATCTCCGTAACGAATTCTTTTGATCTTTCTTCGTTAACGTTTACATTGATAAACTTAACAAGTTCAAACACCGCAGCGATGGCATCCGCCGTATTAAAATCATCCTCCATGGCATCCTCGAACTTCTTAACATAGTTTTCGGATTCTTTTAAAAGATTTTCTTCGTCGGCTGTTTTTGTTTCAGCACCGTTACCTGCCGCCAAAAGATCCTTAAGTTTCTCTTCCGCCGTCATGATCCTTAAAAGACTGTTCTTTGCCGCCTCCATAAGATCCGCGGAGAAGTTAAGGGGGCTTCTGTAATGAGCATTCAGCATAAAGAATCGAAGAACCATGGGATCATATTTTTCAAGAATCTCACGGACCGTAAAGAAGTTTCCGAGAGACTTGCTCATCTTCTTATTATCAATATTTAAGAACGCATTATGCATCCAGTATCTTGAAAACTGCTTGCCGTTTGCCGCCTCTGACTGTGCGATCTCGTTCTCATGATGGGGGAAGATAAGGTCCTCTCCGCCGGCATGGATATCGATCTCGTCGCCAAGATACTTCTTGCTCATAACAGAGCACTCGATATGCCAGCCCGGACGTCCGTCGCACCATGGAGACTCCCAGAAGGGCTCACCTTCCTTTTTCGGTTTCCAGAGAACGAAATCAAGGGGATCTTCCTTATTATCATCGCCTGTAACCTTTATGTCGCGGTGTCCGCCCTCAAGATCATCTATATTCTTATGAGAAAGCTTACCATATCCCTCAAACTTTCTTGTCCTGTAATATACGGTTCCGTCTTCCGCACGATAAGCATAGCCCTTCTCGATAAGAGTGCTTATCATATCGATCATACCGTCGATCTCCCCCGTTGCAAGGGGATGGGTCGTTGCCGGCTTAACATTCAATGATGCCATATCCTTTTTGCATTCCGCAATAAAACGCTGCGATACTTCTTCCGATGTTGAGCCTTCTTCGATTGCTTCCTTTATAATCTTGTCATCAACATCTGTGAAGTTTGAAACGTAGTTGACATCAAGACCTTTGTATTCCATATAACGTCTTACCGTATCAAAAACGATCATCGGTCTTGCGTTTCCTATATGAATGAAATTGTAAACCGTCGGGCCGCATACATACATGCGAACCTTACCCGGCTCGATCGGTTTAAAATCTTCTTTGCTTCTTGTTAATGTGTTAAAAATCTGCATTTTCTTATCCTCACTCCTCAACTTGTTCATCAGGCTTAGCACACCCAGGACAGGCACTGCAGTTTCTTGCGGAATCAAACATGGTTGCGCTGGCTTCATACATTGTTTCAAGAAGACAGACCGCCTCTGCCGCAATTCCTTCCTCACGTCCGGTAAATCCCAAATGCTCTTCCGTTGTCGCCTTGATATTAATCTGTTCCTTTGAAATCTCAAGCGCTTTGGAGACATTTTCTATCATCTCATCTATAAAAGGTCTCATCTTCGGAGCCTGCGCTATTATCGTGGCGTCAATATTAGAGATCACATATCCTTTCTTATAGACCATCTCATATACTTCCGAAAGAAGTTTCATTGATGAGATGCCCTTGTATTTGTCGTCCGTATCCGGAAAATGCTTTCCGATATCCCCAAGTGCTGCCGCTCCGAGGATTGCATCCATTATCGCATGCAAAAGCACATCCGCGTCCGAATGTCCCAAAAGGCCTTTTTCATGGGGTATTTCCACCCCGCCGATTATTAACTTCCGCCCTTCAACAAGGCGATGAACATCATATCCTGTTCCGATCCGCATATCTTTTCCTCATTTTCATGTTTGTACGTAACATTCTCTTCATTTTTTCATTTTTCACGTACGTTAACTGTCCACTTATTCCCTTAAACCTGCTTTTGTACGTAAAAACCGGCGCTTTTCTTTATTTTCACGTACGATTCTTATCTGTTTCTCATTTTTTACAGCTTTTTGTACATGAAAATAGTCATTTTTTAGTAATATTACGTACATTTCCCGTACTACTGTCTTTTTCAGCCGGTTTTTGTACGTGAAATTCGCTGTTTTTCATGTTTTTTACGTACTTTTCATGTTTCTCTACGTGTCATATCTAAATTTCTTGTTTCAACACGTAGGATTTTCA
>JAFOND010000152.1 GCA_017418645.1 Lachnospiraceae bacterium
CTCAATCGCGGGAGATCATGTCCACCCTGCCGGACTACCGTCTTGATCAGATCAGTTCTGTTGTCCAGTTCAATTCCTGGATCGTTTCATCCGTTTCTCTCAGTTCCTTTGAAAGCTTATCCACTTCCTTCTGAAGAGTCGCAACGGATACGGTACTTAGTATCTTTATCTCCGTCTTTGAATATCGGGATACCGTCTCGCTGGCATTATCCAGGAAGCTTCTCATAATAGAGATCTTCTGTTTAAGACAGTCCCTCTTTGCAATAAGGTCGGTAAGCGTTACATCACCGCTCTTCGTCTCGTTATTCGTGTGATTGATGCGGGCCATAAGCTCCTCGAGTCTTTCAAAATCCTTATTAAGTTCCTTAAGAAGTTCCTTCGGGTCCTCCGACGGTTTTTCGCCGTCCTGGACCTTGGCGTTGTTATTAAGTCTTCCTCCGAGTTCCGAAATCCTTCTCTGCAGATCCGCTCTTTCCGATAATGCCGTTGCTAATTTCATATTCCGCCTCCTCACATTCCTTGCTAACCTATATTTTTCTTTATCGCTTCTATAAGTGTATCTCTTGACGCAGGTTTTAGAAGATACCCCTGTGGCTTCAGTTTTACCACAGCCTCTATATGTTCCCGGTCACTGATCCCCGTTAAAAAGATCACGGGAATATTTTTGCATTCCGAATCGGATCTTATCATATCAAGAGTCTGTCTTCCGTCACAGACGGGCATCTCATAATCAAGCAATATAAGATCCGGCATCTGCTTTCCGATGGAAGTCATTGCCTGTGTTCCGGAAGTTGCCACCGTCACATTGAAATCTTCCTTAAGCATCTCTCGAAGTCCCCTAAGGGTCACCGGATCATCATCCACCACAAGAACCGTTTTCTTAAGAGACTTTTCCTTCAGGGCTCGTTCATTGCCTTTAAGGTTTAATTCAAGGTTCAGCCTTCTGCATGCCGCCTCAAGAATTTCCCCTCTTTCCAGCGGTCTTTCGATATGTTCAAACTGTCTGTATCTGTAAAAGGGTAAAAACGTTTTCTTTTCACGTTCCGTCCCTACGGTGATAACGGGAATATCTCCATATTTATTGACCAATGTCACCAGCAGGTCCTTGTCATATTCCGAAGTTCCCACAAGGCTTACTATTACAAGTGCCGGGTTTACCACAGCCAGCATTTCCCGGGAGCTTTCGGATTTCAGATCGCAGACCTGAACATAAAAAAGTTCCGACAGTTCTTTATTGATCTCTTTTACAACATCATTTAACCTGCCAAACAGTAAGATTTTTTTCATCCGTTTAACCCTTTCATAAAGCTGTCGATAATACCTGCGGTCGTTTCCTGATCCAATTGCGCAACCGCTGTTTTAAGTTCGTCAAAACGGGAATCAACATTCTCCGGCAATTCATATGCCGAAAGTTTCTTTATCGCTTCGTCGGCCCCGTCTATATCCATATCATCCATTGCAAACTTCAGCATTCCCAGAAGGCTATTTAAAATATCATCGGAGATCTTTGCTTTCTCCTCATCCGAATCATCTGCTTTAAGATACGCGCCGATCTTCTCCTTATAGCTTCGCCACTCATTTATAAAAATGTCATGCATTCCGTTTATAATATCTTCGTTTTCTTCCGCGGCAGCGTTTTCGAGTATGGCTGCCATTCCGGACAACGGAATGATTCCCACGGATCCGGAAGAACTCTTCATTGCATGCACAAGGATCCTGTAATCGCCGAAGGTTTCGGGAAGGCCGTCCTTAAAGCTTTGCAATTTGTCTGCCTGCTGATCGATGGTTATTTCGAACTCTTCGAGAACCGTATCCACTATTTCTTTTTTCTGGAGGTGCATCATGGCAACCTTCCAGTCCAGTCCGGAAATTACGGGAAGCTCATCGATATCAACCGGATTATTTCCGGTGGTTTCCGGAGCGGCAGAATTCTCGTGTACCGGTTCAACTTTATCCGGAGGAAGAGTATGCATCAGCACTTCTTCCAGTTTATCCGGCGCAATGGGTTTAGACAGGAAACCGTCGAATCCCATCTCAAAATAATGTTCTTTTGCTCCCACAACGGCGTTTGCGGTAAGTACAATGATCGGTGTATTTTCACAGGGACCGTTCTTTACCGCTCTGATCTTCTTCATGGCTTCAACACCGTCCGTTCCCGGCATCATATGATCCATAAAGATGACATCGTAATATCTTTCGGACGCCATTGTAACGGCACTGTCTCCGTTATCGGTTTCGTCTATCGCGATCCCTGTCTGTTTAAGAAGCGATATAAAGACCTTACGGTTCATGCTGTTATCGTCCACAAGAAGAACGTTGGCCCCCGGGGCAACAAAAGATCTGTTGTATGTATGCTGCAGCAAAGAATGTTTGCGAAGGCTCTCCTCAAAATTTCCGATGGGAGTATCGTCCATGATCTTCTGGCGAAGATCAAATGAAAAGCATGATCCTTTTCCGTACTCGCTCTCCACCATGAGTTTTGAGCCCATAAGTTCCAAAAGCTTCATGGTGATGGGTATTCCCAGTCCGGTTCCCTCTATGCTTCTGTTCTTCTCAAGGTCCAGTCTCTCAAATTCGGAAAACAGTTTTTCCCTGTCTTCCGGCTTAATTCCCATTCCGGTATCTTCTATCTCAAAATGCAAAAGAACGCTTTCCTTGTCTTCCCCGGTATTTTCCGCGACGGTAACCTTAAAACTTACCGAACCTTCATTGGTATACTTTACCGCATTCGTAAGAAGATTTGTAAGTATCTGTCTTATCCGTATATCGTCTCCATAAAGTCTCGAAGGAATATCGGATGAAATTTCCGGATTAAAATCAAGTCCCTTGTCTGCCGCACGGAACCTTACCATATTGATAACGTCGTTTATCGTACTCGACACATCATATTCACCGGGAATTATCTCCATTTTTCCCGCTTCGATCTTACTGAGGTCAAGTATATCATTTATGATGGAAAGAAGAGACCGTCCCGCGGATTGGATATCCGTTGCGTAATCCTTGATCTCGTCGTCTTTACACTCACGTAGGATCATTTCGTCCATACCCAGAACGGTATTTATGGGCGTTCTGATCTCATGGGACATATTGGCAAGGAAATCGGATTTGGCTCTGTTTGCCGTCTCCGCTATCTCCCTCTGTTCCTCAAGTTCTTTTATGTGCTGATATTGTTTTGTGGAATCCGTAAGAATAAGAAGTGTGCTCTTGTTCGCAAGGGTTTTTTCCTCCGGACTGTATATATTGTCATTGGCGTTTATCGTCTCTCCCTTACGTATTACCTCTCGCAGTCTTTCCACTACACCTGCCGTATCGGTTTCAAGTTCCGGAAAGATCGAGAGAGCGATCTTGTTGTAAAAGGATCCCTTACCGCCGTCTTCCGCGGCAATGACTCCCGAGGAAAGTTCATTGAACATGTAGTCCTTCGTAAACTGTTCAATGTCTCCGATATTAAACTTCAGCATGGCGATAAGCATTGTTACGGATGATGCAAGAAAACCAATCTGGTTGAAATCATAAGCACATCCGGGTATCAGAGAGATCAGACCCATTCCCGGGCTGAACAATGTGGCGATCAAAAGAATCCTGAACTGTTTTTTTCTGTCGGGATCCTCCGCGTTTCGTATTGCCCTGACATAACGATGGATCATAAACGCCATGGCACAGACAACGAATATATAGTACTGGTAATAACCTATTCCTCTGTGATACTGAAGAATATGCCAGTCGCCTTTTGTTATTACATGGAAATCCGAAAAGAAAAAGCGGGTTCTCTTTGTTGTGGTAAGACCGGTAAGAACCGCAGCAAGACAGACATGATCGGTGATCGTTACCTTCTTCGGGAATTCACAGTCACAAACGCTTAAGCAGAACCTCCATGCTACGACAAGCGCAAAGATCCTTCCCGCCCAGACCACCATTTCGGTCCATAAAAGACCGTCTTCGGTTGTGGCGTACAGATGTAAAAGATAGCCGTACGCACTAACGAGCATGGAAGTACACAGCATATACAGAAGACTGTATACCCGGTTTCCTATTTTTATGAAAATAACAGCCAGCTCTAAAAGAATTACAACGGCCGTTATCCATTGCATGATCAAAACAACAAGGTGCATCCCCCATCTTCCTCCTGCACTTTGACATTTTATCCTATATCAGCATTTCAAAATCCTCAACCGGCATCGGTTTGTAAAAATAATATCCCTGCATCTCCGCGCAGCCTTCTTTAAGAAGGAATTCCGCCTGCGTTTCGTATTCCACACCTTCCGCAATAAGCTTCATTCCAAGTCCTCTCACCATGCTGATGACATTCCTTATTATGATCCTTCCCTTATCCTTGTTTTTGTCCCCCACAAGGAAATTAAGGTCAAGTTTTATGCGATCCACCGGCACATCCTTTAACATGTGAAGAGAAGAGAATCCGCTTCCGAAATCGTCCATCTCCACCTGGAAGCCGTATTCCCTGAATTTCATCGTGGCGTCGATAAGTATCTCCGGGTTATCCGCAAAGGCGGTTTCCGTTATCTCCACACGAAGCTGGTCCTTATCGATACCGTACTTTTCCGTAAGTCCTTTTATATATTCCGGTACGTTCCGGTCTTCCGTAATATCCCCGCGGGAAACATTGATGGAAACGGAACGTAGTTTTCCCATCTCGTTCCATCTTTTAAGATCCTTGCAAACGGTTTCCCAGACAAAACGGTCGAGTTCGTAAATTCTTCCCGATTCCTCAAGTATCGGAATAAAAACTCCCGGTGATATCCAGCCCTGATCCGGATTTTTCCATCTGCAGAGGGCCTCCGCGCCGTTAATTTTCTTTGTCTCGTAATCAACCTGGGGCTGATACCATATACGGATTTCTCCGTTCTTCAAAGCCACAGGAAGATGTCCGCAGATTTCCGCGGTCTGTTCCGCCGCATCCCACTGTCCCGGATTATAAAATGCATATCCGTCTTTTTTCGAATCGCGCGCCTGCTGCTCCGCAATACGGGCAAAATCTATCATATGATCTATATCCGCCCGAAGATAATCCTCCGGTGTTAAAACATAGACTCCCGCGCACACCTGTATCCTTGTCTGTTTGCCTCTGGATACAAAATAGTCTCTGAGTGGTTCAAAGATTATCTCCTCTTCCCGTTTTCTCTCCTCGTAATCACTGACTCTTTTAAGAACAACAAAATGATCCGCCTCGATACGGCAGATTATATCGGTGTCGGACATAATTTCCTTGTTTTTCTGCACGAAAAAGATCAGGGCTTCGTCCCCGGCGCTCATTCCGTAACTGTCGTTTATGAACTTGAAATTTCTGAAATTCGTATACCCGATCAGATAAGGTATGTCCGGGTTTTCCTGCAGAAGCTCCGTTGCACGCTTTCTGAATCCCGTAAGACTGTATGCCCCGGTTAGGGGATCATAGTCTATCAGCTGACGCACGTTCTCTTCATGAGTCGCACGATCCGCCCGGGCTTTCTGTATAAGCATTACAACAATGGTCACAAACAGAAGCAGCGTAAGCAGGGATATTGCCCCGTATTTGCTGAGATATTCAAAAACATCGTATCTATATAGCTTTCTGGAAGTATAGTCGAGGATGATCGCCTGCCGCTGTGTTTCCTCCAAAGAAGCGATTCCTTTATTAAGATTTTCAATTGTTGCGCGGCCATTTTCCGTATCCCTTGTACCGACACGAAAATCCATGGAAAACATGGAAGAAGGCTGCACGGTAAGATCCGAGTAAGAAGGTTTCTGAAGAATATAGCTCCATACATAGGAATTATGAAGAAGCGCATCAACATCTCCTTTTCTTAAAGCTTTAACGCAGTCCCCCATGGTATCGTAAAATTCGATCTGTATTCCGGGATAAAGTTTCTCAACGGTTTTTGCCCCACCGTGTAAAGAACTGAGCATTCCGATCCTTAATTGTTTAAGAGGCGGAAGATCCTTTTTCCCAACGGTAACAAGAGTAAAGGGTGTTTGGAATAGATTTTCGGATACAACGGACTCCGCTCCGGAGCTGCTTTTAAGAGCGCTTCCGAGAGGCATGACAACGTCGTATTCGTCGTTATCCAGCGCTTCTATCAGAGTGTCCTCCTCTATGATACGAAACTCCGGTTCATACCCTGCTTTGTCCGAAACCACCTTCATAAGATCGATCCCGATCCCCACGATCTCTTTTGTCTCCGGATCCGTATAAAAGATGGGACACCGGTCTTTCGGAACACCCACAACAAGAGGTTCTCTGTTTCCGGATGTTTCCGCAAAAACACCTGCTGCCGGAAGAATAAGTGACAGCATAAAAAGAATGCATAAAAGAATTGTAATTATTCCCGATCGTTTTTTTCTGGTAAACAAAGTATGCTCCTTCCCGGTCCGATCATCCTAAGCCCGCTTCTATCTCCTCCGCATAACGGACGGTTTCCATTGCATCGCGCGCATATTTATCCGCACCTATCCGGTCCGCATATTCCTGTGTAAGAACGGCCCCGCCAACGCAGACCTTTGCCCAGGGTGCCTGTTCCCTTAAGAGTTTTATGGTTTCTTCCATTGCGGGAACGGTTGTTGTCATAAGAGCGCTTAATCCCACAAGGGGCGCATGGAGCCTTATGACTTCGTCCACTATTGTCTGCTCCGGAACGTCTTTTCCGAGATCCGAAACGGCAAAACCGTAATTTTCCAATATCAGTTTTACGATGTTCTTTCCAATGTCGTGAATATCACCGTGTACCGTGGCAATGACCACGGGACATCTTGCGGGAGCCTTTTCCCCGCCGGAAGATGCCATGGCATTCTTTATCTCTTCAAACGCAGCCTTTGCAGCATCTGCCGCCATAAGAAGCTGCGGAAGATATACCTTCTTTGCCTCGAACTGTTCTCCCACGATGTTAAGCGCGGGAATAACCTCTTTTTGTACTATATCAAGGGGTTTCTCATCTCGCAAGAGTTCTTTTGTAAGATTCCCGGTTTTCTCTTTCAGGCCCCGGACGATGGCTGTCTGGAGGGGGGATTGGGACACCTCTCCGCTTCGCTCCGGTTTTATGGCCACCTCATCAATCACCTTCCCCTCAAGAGGAAGGCTTTTTTCCGGAAGGCTGTCCGTATATGTTATATACTCCATGCAGTTTTCATCCATGTCATGGAGGGCTTTAAACGCAAAGTACACGTTCATCATCTCTTCGGAATAGGGATTCATTATCGCCGCCGATAATCCGTCCTGAAGGCAGAGTGCAAAGAACGCGGATGTTATTATATTTCTTCTGGGAAGTCCGAAGGAGACGTTTGACACTCCGAGGGATGTGTTTGCCCCCAGTTCATGACGTATCCTGTGCACGGATTCCATGGTTGCGATCGCGGCCTTTGTATCCGCGGATATTGTCATCGCAAGAGGATCGAATATAAGGTCCTTTTTATCTATTCCGAACTCTTCCGCCCGCTTTATTATCTTTTTTGCGATCTCAACGCGCTTTTCGGAACTCTCCGGTATTCCGTCCTCGTCAAGGGTCAGCGCCACAACAAATCCTCCGTATTTTTTTACCAGAGGAAAGACAGCGTTCATAACCTCTTCCTTGCCGTTTACGGAATTTACCATTGCCTTTCCGTTATATGCCCGAAGAGCCGCTTCCATGCCGGTCATGTCCGTCGTATCAAGCTGCAGCGGAAGATCCGATACCGCCTGAAGCTCTTTCACCACGTTTAAAAGCATGGCGGGTTCGTCGATCTCCGGAAGTCCCACGTTAACGTCAAGAACCTGCACTCCCGCATCACCCTGTTTTAAACCTTCGCCCAGGATATAATCTATGTCGTTTTCACGGAGCGCTTCTTTGAATCTTTTCTTTCCCGTCGGGTTTATTCTTTCTCCGATAAGGATCGGTTCCTTTCCGAATTCGACAGCATGGGTATACGAAGACACCAAAGATCTTTCTTTTTTTGTTACGGGAACAGGTGTAAGTTTGTCCGCTTTTTCCCTTACCGCTCTTATGTAATCCGGTGTTGTACCGCAGCATCCGCCGGCGATACGAACTCCCTTTTCCAATAGTTTTCCCACTGAATCCGAAAATTCCGGAGGATAAACATCATAAACCGTTTCTCCGTTTTCCGTTCGGGGAAGGCCGGCATTGGGTTTTAACAGTACGGGAACGGATGCATATGAAAGATATTCTTCGATAACTCCCACAAGCTGGTCCGGGCCCAGGGAACAGTTTGCTCCGACGGCATCCGCATGCATTCCTTCCAGCATCGCCACCATCGCCGCAGGGGATGCACCCGTCATAAGCTTTCCGTCGCTTCCGTACGCGTTTGATACAAATACAGGAAGATCGGAATTTTCTTTTGCGGCAAGAAGTGCAGCCTTTGTATCGTAACTGTCGTTCATGGTTTCGATAAAGATAAGATCAACGCCTGCCGCAACTCCGATCTTTATGGTCTTTGCATACATGGAAACCGCATCTTCGAATTCATAGTCACCGTAGGGTTTTAAAAGTTTTCCCAGTGGACCTATATCGAGAGCCACAAACTTTTCCTGAGGCGCGGTGCTTTCTTCCCTGGCTTTTTTTGCGTTTGCTATCGCGGCTTCCACAAGCTGCTTTAATTCGTCATCATCGAATTTAAGGCCGTTTGCACCGAAAGTGTTTGAAAGCACAACATTGCTTCCCGCATCGTAATATGATTTTTGTATACGGACGATTTCCTCCGGGTGGGAAACATTCCATCTCTCCGGAAGCTCGCCGGGTTTAAGTCCCGCTTCCTGAAGAAGTGTTCCCATTCCCCCGTCGAGTATGAGGAAGTTGTCCTTCATGTATTCACGTATGTTCATTTAATCTCCTGTTCCAGTCCGATGATCGCGGTTACGGATTTTGACGGCGCCATAAGATACGATTCGCCGAGAGTTATTCCCATTCTTCTTGTTGCATCCAGCATTCCGAGAAACTCAACCTGTACCGAAAGAGGAAGGTCTCCGAATCCCGGCGAGAATCTGGGATGTGCCATGAACCCAAGTTTTTTCGCCGCCTCTTTAACATCCGCATTAAAAGCATTTGCCAGAGACTCCGCTCTCTCCGCACCGAAGCCCTGTAAAAAGAGGGCCGTATCCAGTTCCGTTCTTTCGTAGCGGCGTATCAGCCTGTCGATCCCGGATCCTATGGTCGCCGCAAAGAACACCGCCTTTTTGCATCCCGAAAGATTAATCTTTAGCGCTTCCGAATGCTGTTTAAAAGGAAGGACCACAAATCCGTCTTCGTCAAAAGTTATGGGGGATGTCATATATCCCACTTTGTATATAAACTGTCCTTTTGAAAGTTCCTTTACCTTTTCGATCCTTTGCATCGCATCGGGATCTTCCGTTTCGCCGCATGCAACAGCCTTTGCCTTATCCATGGGAAAGCCGCTGTAGCGAAGAGCTTCTTCAAGCGAAAAAACAGGTTCTTCGTATTCCAAATACCGGGGAACGGTTTTTTCCTCCCCGGTAAGATCCTCAAATATCAGGTCCGATAAATTACCCAATTCTATTTAAATTCCTTCCAAAGTATATCCGAAAGATTATCCATTATTGCCTGCGCAACGTCCGGTTTGTTCATGGAATAAACATGAACATTCGTTATGCCGTTTGCATAGAGATCTATTATCTGATCCGTTGCATATGCGATTCCCGCCTGTTTCATTGCATCCGGATCCGTTCCGAAAAAGTCCACAAGGGATTTAAATCTCTGGGGCATAAACGAACCCGAAAGTTTTATCGCACGGTCAACCTGGTTTGCATTCGTTATGGGCATGATCCCCGGAATAACGGGAACGGTGATCCCCGCCTCACGGATCTTATATAAAAAGTTAAAGAAAAGATTGTTGTCAAAAACCATCTGCGTAACAAGGAACTGCGCGCCTGCATCAACCTTTTCCTTAAGGTGCTTTATATCCTCTCGCTGGTTTTCGCTTTCCGGATGAACCTCCGGATAGCATGCCGCTCCTATGCAAAAATCATATCCGCTTTCCTTAATGTCGCGGATAAGTTCAACAGCATACCTGTAGTCCCATTTGCTCCTGTCCGTCTGTTCCAGTTCCGGGGTAAGGTCTCCACGGAGCGCCATTATATTTTCTATCCCCAGTTTATGGATCTCTTCTATCTGGTTCTTTACGGTTTCGCGACTTGATGACACGCATGTAAGATGTGCTAGGGTCGGAACTTTAAAAGTATCCTCTATGTTTTTTGCGATATCGAGGGTATACCTGCTGGTTCCGCCGCCCGCTCCGTAGGTCACGCTCATATAAGCGGGTTTGCTTTCCGCGATCTTTAATGTGGCGTCTTTAACACTTTCGAAGCTTGATTCTTTTTTCGGAGGGAATACTTCGAAGGAAAGTGAGTTATTCTGTTTTTCCAGTATTTCTATTATTTTCATATAGTTTTCCTTATGTTTCAGTTAAGATTTCTCGTCGCTTCACTCCTCGAAATGACATCTATTTCACCAGCGACTTAATGGTTTCCACCACTTCATCTATCGTCATGTTTGACGAGTCCACTTCGATGGCATCTTCCGCTTTTTTAAGCGGGGATATCTCTCTTGTCATATCCTGCTCGTCGCGGAGACGGATATCCTCTTCTATCTTTTTAAGATCGTGGGATTCTCCTTTTTCTATCAGCTCGTCATAACGTCTCTTTGCCCGGGTCTCAACGCTTGCCGTAAGGTAAACCTTAACGTCCGCATTGGGAAGGATTGTTGTTCCGATATCACGTCCGTCCATGATAACATCGTTTTCCCTTGCAAGATCCCGCTGAAGATCGAGAAGCTTTGCGCGTACCGCTTTAAAAGCGGATGTGGTGCTGGCCGCAAAAGAAACTTCTTCCGTTCTGATAAGTCCGGAAACGTCCTCGCCGTTTAAGATGATCTTCTGAACGCCGTCTTCATATTTTATCGTAACTTTTGCCTCCGGAACCGCAGCCGAAACCGCCGCTTCGTCTCTCGGGTCGATGCCCTTTCTTATCATGTAAAGGGCGATCCCGCGATACATTGCTCCGGTATCCACATATATAAAATTCAGTTCCTTCGCAAGCCTTTTTGCGATGGTGCTCTTGCCCGCTCCTGCGGGTCCGTCTATTGCGATGTTGTAACCCACTATTTTTCTCCTCTTATGCAAAACACCTCATCAGTCAGCCTTTTGCGGGATGGCTTTAAATCTTTGAAATTCTGTCGTAGAAATCCACTGCGTTTTGGATGTCCTGGGCATCGGGCTTGCCCTTTGCAGTACCGCCTATAAGTTTGAACGGACCGAAGGTATTATAGCCCTGGCAGTGGTAATATCCCACAATACGTGTATTCTTTCCGCCTACCGCGCCTGCCATGGATTTCGAAAAATCCTTATCCATTGCAGCGGTTGAAATATAAAAGATCTTCTTGTCTTCCGGAAGGTTTTCCTTTGCAAACTTTACTATGGAAGGATGAAAGTTTGCGCCGTAGATTCCGGATGCAAATCCGATAAGATCATATCCGGAAAGGTCCCTTGATGTTTCCTTTGTGGAGTCAACAACTTCGATATCCGGATGCTTTGCAACTATTGCGTCCACTAATTTTCTTGTGTTTCCGTGGTGCGTTGAAGCACAGATTATAATTGTTTTCATAGATTCCTCCTATATGTTATCTATCTCTTCACGTGTCGGCATAACGCAGAGCGCACCTTTTCTTGTTGTGATTATGGATGCTGCTTTGCTCGCCGTAAGAAGAGCTTCTTTTAATATTTCCGTATTAAGGTTTTCGATACCGTTTGTTACGGCATAGTAGAGCGCGGATGCCATAAACGTATCTCCCGCGCCGGTTGTTTCTATGGTGTTGGGATTTAAGAACGCATCCTGTTGCAGAACCTCTCCCTTAAAGAAACAATAGCTTCCGTCAGGTCCCGCCGTTGCAAACACCAGCGGGATATCAAACTCCGAAAGGATCTTCTTTACTCCGGCAACAATATCCTTCTCCCCCGTCAAAAACAAAACTTCGTTATCGGATATTTTAAGCACGTCGCATACCGAAAGACCGTAGCGCATTTTTTCCTTTGCTTTTTCCTCGGTTTCCCAGAGGGGCGCCCGGTAATTCGGATCGAAAGATAAAATACATCCCGCATCTTTTGCGATCTTTATCGCTTCTTCGGAAGCCTTGCAAACCGCATCATCCGTCATGGAAAGCGTTCCGAAATGAAAAGCCTTTGCGGATTCGATAAGTTCCTTTTTCGATATGACTTCTTCCTTCGTAAGGGACATGTCCGCTCCCGGTTTTCTGTAGAAAGAGAAATCACGGTCGCCTCCCGGAAACGTATGAACAAACGCAAGCGTCGTGTGAATATCCTTATCATAGAAAAGTCCGGACATATCGATTCCCGCGCCTTCCGCTTTTTCGGCAAGCATATGGCCAAGGTAGTCATCCCCCACTTTTCCGATGAACGCCGTCTTTGCTCCAAGATTATGAAGCATTGCAAGGACGTTGCAGGGCGCTCCCCCGGGGTTTGCTTCGAACATCGGATTGCCCTGTGCGGACTCTCCGTTTTCGGTGAAGTCTATAAGAAGTTCTCCTAGAGCAACCACATCATATTTCTTTTCCATTTTTCCCTCCATGCTTCTATGCAAGTTTAAAAAAGGTTTTAAACTCTTCCGGTTTAGATGTAAACGTAAGGATATATCCCTCTTCGGATCCGGACATTACCTTTGCGTAAAGATCTCCTCCGATATCCATCATGATGTTTTCCATCTTTGAAAGAGGAGCATCCGTTTTTAAAAGTCCGGTTTCAAGGTCTTCGGAAAGATCCTTTATAACTCCGGTGTAAACTTCCTCCAGAACGGCTTTTCCCGACAGTCTCTGGAAGCTTACATCCTTATCTATATTGCCGCGCCATTTGATTTCTTCCGAAGAAAGCTTGAGGTCAAGTTCTCCCAGGCCTTCGATACTGAAGATCTCAATCTCTTTTCTCGCTCCCTTGGGCATAAAGCTCTGGGTATCACGTACTTTTACTTCCTCCTTCAGGAGAGCCTTTGTGTATTCCGATATATAGATCTGTCCGCCCACGGTAAAGCTTTCAACACGGCCCGCGATATTAACGGTCTCTCCCATACAGCCGTATTTCATTTTGCTTTCGGATCCTATATTTCCCACAACGGCTTTTCCGGAATTAATTCCTATTCCCATCTTAAGTTCGGGATAACCGTTTTCGGCATTCCACTCATTAACCCTGTCCATGGCGTTTTCCATCTCAATGGCACACCGTACTGCTGTGGTGGCATGGTCCGGATCGTCCTTGGGCGCCCCGAAAACAACAAAGATCCCGTCTCCCAAAAACTCGATAACAGTTCCGCGAAAGCTTACTATGATCTCCGCCATGATGGCAAAGTAATGATTCAAAAGGGTGATGAGTTCGTCCGGAGTCATCTTCGTGCTTAAGGCAGTGAAACCGCGAAGGTCACTCATAAGGATGGATACATCCTTTGATACTCCGCCCTGCTTTTCTCCCTCCGGCGTATTCAAAACATATTCCGCGATCTCCGCGGAAGTATATCTCCGAAAAGCCGCATTAACTTTAAAAAGCTCCGTAAGATTTGTCATAACGACCACAAGATAGGTCGAATCGTCATTGGTGGTATATGTGATGTTTACCGAAAGTTTCATCCGGTCGCCGTCGTTGTTTTCATAATCGACAACCCTGTGATGAGTGACATGCTTTTCCATGGTCGCGTCTATAAACAGCTGGATCAGGTCGTCATTAGCCTCAACATAGGGAATCATCTTCCACATCTTACTGTTCTGAGGCATCTCCTTCGGAGCACGAAGAAGGCTCTTCGCCGCATCGTTCATATAATAAAGAACACCGTGTGCGTCCAAAACGCACACGGCATCCCCCATATTTTTAAAGATAAAATCCATTACGGATTCGTCAGGTTTCCCCTTAAATTGCGTACCCATCCGCTTTTTCCTTTTCAACTCCGGTAAAGTATTCGTTAACGGTAGCTGCCACATCCTTGCCTTCCGCTTCGGTTATCCTGTAAGCGGCTGCGCAGGCATCAAGATATTCGTCCGTAAGTCTTCTCACTCTGTCGGAAATGTATTCCATCATGCGAACGATCTTAAGCGGGTTCTGTGTATAGATTTCTTCGAAATCAGAAGTCACAAGACTCTCGATGATGGTTCCTTCCATACCTGCAACCGCCGTTGCCGTTCTTTCGGAATCGGAAAGCAATCCAACCTCGCCGAAGAATGAACCCACACCGATGGTGGTAATGAGTTTTTCATCCGGTGTGCCGTATCCGGAATAGATATCAACCCATCCCAGCTGAACGTCGTACATGCATCTTGCCTTCTCGCCGTCTTTAAAAACGATCTCTCCCTTATGATAGGAATCAACCTGCTTCGAGAAGCCTGCCTCTCCTTCTTTGAATGCCGCAAACTTCTTTGATTCCGAGCTGACCGCAGCATTCTTCTTTGCCATGCGATACTCGTCCGCAAACTTTTTGATCTTGTCCATGATACCCGGCTTCTGTCCGGACTCTTCCTTCGGGCATGCTTCCTTCAAAGCTTCCCTGGCTTCGGAAATGTCCTTTGTAAGTCTTGATACGCGCTCTCCCATTTCGGAGAACAGGAAAGTGATCTTTTCGGGGTTCTCGCTGAAATAACCTTTAAGGTCATCCTTGTTTACTTCCGCAGCCGTAACATCGCTTAAAGCTACAGCCGTTGCGCTTCTGGGGCGCTGGTCGATAAGAGCGAGTTCTCCGATAATGTGTCCGCTCTCGACACGGGTAAGCTCTTTCTGTGCATCCGTACCGTAAGAAGTGTAGATACCTACGCTTCCGGCCTCGATGTCATAAAAGCAGTCGCCCTGCTCGCCTTCAGAAAAAATAATTTCCCCCTGTTTAAACGTTTTTTCCATGGTCAGCTCCTCCTTCACATAAAAATATCTTTTCTGCCATTATAATTAACCCGTGCCTATTATTCAATAGAATTTGGGGTTTTGCGCCTTACTTTTTACAATTCTATCCTCTCACCGATTCTTGCAAATGAACTGTCGGGAAAAGTCTCTTTTAAGCTTCGCTCCATATTACGCAGCGCTTCGTCCGTGTGGTCCGGCGCATGATGCGTGATAAGAAGCCTTTTTATGTTTGCCTCTTTTGCAATAAACGCGCCGTGTTCGGGAGTCGAATGTCCGAAGCCTTTGCATTTTTCGTATTCCTCCTCCGTATATGATCCGTCGTATATGAGAAGATCCGCATCCCTCGAAAAGTCAATAAGCTTTTTATCCGACTCTTCACTGTGCTCGTAATCGGATGCATAAACAAGTGATTTCCCGTCAAAGTCTATCCGGTACATCGTGCTTCCGCCGGGATGATTTCCGTTAATATAGGATATTACCGGAGACTTAACCGCTTCTTTATCATCCGCGCCTGCAACAAAAATCTTTTCATCTTCCGGAAGCGAAAGACATTTCACATCCCCGGGATAATCCGTGAGTTTAAGAGGCCAGAAAGGAACCGAATACAATGTTTCAAGTTCCGCTATATTTTCTTCTTTCGGAAGATATATGGCCGTCTTCCTTTCCTTTTCCACAAGGGAAGAAAGGGAAGGAAGCCCTATAAGATGATCCAGATGAAGATGTGTGATAAGTACGATTACACCCTTATTTCTATCCGAAGATTCCTTCTCGTCGAAGGAAAAGGCATCTTTGATCCCGCTTCCTCCGTCAATGATAATGACCGGAAGGGAATCTGTTTTTTTCGTATTGCCGAAAGAAACCTTAAAGCAGCTCGTGGCTCCTCCGAATTCGTTATATTCCTTTCCCGAAACGGGATATGAACCCCTTGTTCCGCATGCTGTTACGATCATTCTTCTCTCCTGCCCAATCCCTGTTTTTTACTTTTTTCCGTAGATATATGTTCCGAAAAATATGACCGCCGCTATCATAACGATAACCGGTCCCGTTGCAATATTTACCATGTATGATAACACAAGTCCGAGTATTCCGGAAAACAAAGAAAAGATTATTGTATACGCGGTATACTCCCGCATGTTTTCCGATATGTTCCTGGATGCCGCCGCAGGCAGTATGAAAAGCGCGCTGATAAGCAGTATTCCCACCCATCTTATGGAAAGCATAACGACGGTGGCGATGAGCATGGAAAAAATGTCTTCAACGAGATTCACCCGTATGTTACTGCTTTTAGCAAGAGTTTCATGTATCGACATTGCGGTAAGCGAATTCAAAAAATAAAGAAAAAATCCCGTTCCGAACAAAAGGAGTATGAAAAGCCATAATAGTTCCGATCTCTTTATGGAAAGAACATCCCCCACCAGCATCGCGGAATAGTTTGAAAAGGTTCCGTTTCTTGAGAGTATGGCAAGACCCACTGCCATTCCGGCACTGGCAAGAACGGAGATCACCGTATCCGATGAAAGAAGTTTCTTTCTCCTTATCCTGTTTAATATAAGCGCAAAAATCCAGCCGAATATCACCATGGCAATATTAAGATCGCTGAGGGACAGAATAACACCGATGGCAACACCCGTAAGGGCGCAGTGTCCCAGGGCATCGGAAAAATATGCCATCCTCTTTTGAACGACCATGGTTCCCAAAAGTCCCAGAAGCGGACTTATGCAAAGAATGGCAAGAAACGCATTCTTCATGAATTCATATTGAAAAATATCCTTAAGCATTGTAAATCTCCCCGAACACTTCCTTAAACTCCGGGCTGTTGTAAACCTTTGTGGCGCTGCCTTCCGAAAGCACGGTTTTATCCATAAGGACAACGTTGTCCGCATATTTTAAAACATAATCAAGATCATGGGAAACAAGAATAACCGCAAGATCGTGATGATCCCTGAGTTTGGAGATCTTCTCGTAGAAAAGATCCATTCCGTTCTTGTCTATTCCCGAAACCGGTTCGTCCAAAAGCAAAAGATTAGGCTCGTCCATAACCGCCATGGAAAGAAGGACTCTCTGAAGCTGTCCGCCGGAAAGGGTTCCGATGCTTTCGTGAATAAGATCCGCGGCATCGAATTCCGTCAGCGCTTCCTTTATCTCTTCCTCGATCTTTTTACTTCTGAATACCACGGGGCTTTTATACTTAAAAGACGTGATAAGATCGTATACATCCAGCGGTGTGTTCTTTTCGATGTTAATGCTCTGGGGCACATATCCCATCTTAAGATCCCGGATCTTTCCGTCTTCCGTGTTCCGGAAACTTATCTCTCCCGTATGAGGGATTTCCCCGATTATGGCCCTTATAAGCGTGCTTTTTCCGGCGCCGTTCCGTCCGATAAGCGCCGTTATGGTTCCGCAGTGGATATGCAGATTTATATCCTTTAAGACTTCCTTATCGTCAAACGAGACCCCAAGGTCATGGATTTTTATGCAATGAAGTCCGCAGGATTTTATTATCTTTCTCATAGTGCATCCCTTATCTTTAAAAGGTTATCCTTCATCTTTTTAATATATGCAAAAGCGGAAGTATCGCCGTTTGCTCGGGTTAAGGGATCAAGGTACAAAACGGAAACTCCCGTCTCCTCCTTAACACGCTCCGCCATTTCGCTTCCGTATGTTTCCTCCGCAAGGATAAAACGAACGTCATTGTTTTTTACTTCTTCTATAACTTCCGCAACCTCTTTCGCGGAGATCTGTCTCTCCTCGTCAAGGTCCATGGTATATACCGTTTCCATCCCAAGGTCTTCGGAAAGAAGTTCCAGCGCTTCATGGAAAATTATAACATGGGCGCCCTCCGAAGTTTCCTTTATCTCCTCTTCCAGAGAGGAAAGTTCTTTAAGTTTATCCTTATATGCTTTCGCATTTTTTTCGTAGACCGTTCTTCTCTTTTCGTCGGGATCCGCCGCAGCAAGGCCTTTTGCAATATTGTCGATCTGCTCTTCATACAGCGGAATGCTCATCCAGTAGTGGGCGTTTTCTTCGTGGGAATGATCATGGCCCTCATGATCTTCATGGTCTTCGTGATCTTCGTGGTCTTCATGTTCTTCATGATCTTCATTATCTTCATGCCCCGCATAAACGATCTTGAGGTCCTTGTCCTCCGAAACCACGTCCGAAATAAAGTTTTCGATCCCGCCTCCGTTTACAACAAATATGTTCGCCGTTTTAAGTGTTTTCATATCCTCCGGCGTAAGCTGATAGTCGTGAAGGCAGCCCGTCTCCGGTTCGGAAAGGTTCTTTAATGTAATGCCTTCGGCTTCGCCGATTATGTTCTCCGTTGCGATGTACATGGGGTAGAAAGAAGAAACGACGGTTAAGCCTCCCCCTCGAGTGGAAGGCGTAGCCGCATACATAAACACTCCCGAAACCAGCACGATCCCGGCAAGTAAAAGCGCGACGAATACCGGCTTTTTTATTCTTCTTCCCATTCTTTTATCTGATCCAGAAGATCCCATACCGTTTCTCTTCCCTCTTTTGTAACCGACGAAAACGGAATTATTATCGTATCCTCATCCGCCTTCAGTTTCTTTCTTATGTTTCTAAGGCTCTTATCAACCTCGGTATTGGAAAGTTTGTCCGCCTTTGTACAGAGGACCACCGTTTCTATCTCAAGGTAATTAAGCCAGTCAAACATCTGCATGTCCTGCTCCGTAGGGTCATGTCTTATATCGATGAGGAGAAACACTGCGGAGAGCATTTCCGAACCCGTAAGATAGTTTTCTATCATCTCTCCCCAGGCCTCACGTTCCGCCTTGGATGTCTTGGCATAACCGTACCCCGGCAGGTCAACAAGATATATCTCGTTGTTTATATTATAAAAATTTATGGTCTGCGTTTTTCCCGGCTGAGCGGAAGTTCTTGCAAGAGACTTTCTGTTCATGACGGAATTAATAAGAGAGCTTTTTCCCACGTTTGATTTTCCGGTGAATGCAACCTCCGGAAGGTCGTTAACGGGAAGGGTGCTCGTTATACCGCATACGGTTTCCAACTCTGCTGATTTTATTATCATTTATAGTTTCCTCTAAGCTATAGTTTAGATTTCTCGTCGCGTTGCTCCTCGAAATGATATATAAAACAAAAACCGCAGACCGTAAGACGCGGTCTGCAGTTTTCATCATTTATTTAATAGTATCGCGTCACGCGCTTTCCTCTTTTTTCTTTTTCGGGAATTCCACAATGCTTTCGCTTTCCGCATCGCTTCCAAAGCTTTCCTCAAGGAAGAGGTTATCGTCCACCATCTGCTTTGTGATCTGAAGGTGATCGATGGATTCGTCCGAGGGGATCGTATACATATGATCCATCATAACGTTTTCCATTATCGCCCTTAAGCCTCTGGCACCGGTCTTTCTTTCCACGGATTTATGCGCGATCTCTTTAAGCGCATCCGGTGTAAAGGAAAGGTCCACGCCGTCCATTGCAAGAAGTGTCTGATACTGCTTAACAAGAGAATTCTTCGGTTCCGTTAAGATCTTAACCATTGCCTCTTCATCAAGTTCATCCAGTGCAACGTTAACCGGTACACGGCCGATGAATTCCGGGATAAGCCCGAACTTAATGAAATCCTGGGGCATAACATGACGGAGAAGTTCTCCCATGTTAACATCGTCCTTTGAACGAACGTCTGCGCCGAAGCCCATTCCCTGATGATTCGTTCTCTGCGCGATGATCTTGTCAAGTCCGTCAAAGGCTCCTCCGCAGATAAAGAGGATGTTTGTCGTATCGATGGTAAGGAGTTCCTGCTGCGGGTGCTTTCTGCCTCCCTGGGGAGGAACGGATGCAACCGTGCCTTCAAGGATCTTGAGAAGTGCCTGCTGAACGCCTTCACCGGAAACGTCTCTTGTAATGGAAACGTTCTCGGATTTCTTTGTGATCTTATCGATCTCGTCGATGTATATGATACCCAGTTCCGCACGACCTATATCAAAATCCGCCGCCTGGATTATCTTTAAAAGAATGTTTTCAACGTCTTCACCGACATATCCGGCTTCCGTAAGTGTTGTCGCATCCGCGATGGCAAACGGAACTCCCAGGATCCTTGCAAGGGTCTGGGCAAGGAGTGTCTTTCCCGAACCGGTGGGTCCGAGGAGAAGAACGTTGCTCTTCTGAAGCTCAACATCCGTTTCCGTTCTGGATATGATCCTCTTGTAATGGTTATAAACCGAAACGGAAAGCACCTTCTTTGCTTCGTCCTGCCCGATAACATAATCGTCCAGGAAAGCCTTCATCTCTTCAGGCTTAAGAAGGTTTATGCTCATGGTATCCTGTTCGGAATACTCTTCCTCTTCCACGGGGAAGATGTCTTCGAACTCGTCTCCCAGCTCTTCTTCTATTATACCGGAGCAGACATCAACGCATTCGTTACAGATAAACGCGCCGTTGGGTCCGGCAATGAGTTTCATTACCTGATTCTGTGTTTTTCCGCAAAAGGAGCAGCGGATCTTATCGTCATTTCTTCCCGCCATCTTTGTCTCCTTCGGCATCCGTACGCTTCTCGATTATTCTGTCGATGATTCCGTACTCAAGCGCTTCCTGCGCGCTCATATAATGATCTCTTTCGGTGTCCGCAGCAACAACATCAACCGGTTTTCCCGTGTTCGCGGCAAGGATTTCATTTAACCTCTTCTTTGTCTTTAAGATGTTTTCCGCAACGATCTCTATCTCCGTTGCCTGTCCCTTTGCACCGCCGGAAGGCTGATGGATCATGATCTCCGCATTCGGGAGCGCAAGACGTTTTCC
>JAFOND010000153.1 GCA_017418645.1 Lachnospiraceae bacterium
CCCCGACGATAAGCCCCATCATGCCATCGAGCCGGGGATTTTTGTCTTTTTTATTCAATCTGCTCATAGTGTTTTCCTCATTTTCTTAGCCGCCTTAGCCCACTTGGATATATCTTTTTTCCTAACCACATTGCCTGATCTGCAATTGTCTTATTATAAAACCCAGTCCAACACTTTTTCTATCTGGCTGTCCCAGAAATCCCATTCATGTCCGTAGTCATCCTCGTCCCAGGTAACATCTATTCCTTTTTCTTTAAGATAGTCTCTAAAGTCTTTATTTATTCCCATGAAATCATCTTTCCGTCCACAGGCAAGATAGAACTTGGGAATCTTTCTCTCCTGTGCAAGCATTTCCTCGACAGCCACCTTGGGATTCAGGTTACTCTTCGATGCTTCCTCAAGATTATCAAACAGACCGATATTGGCTTCTTCAGAAGTATCATCAAAGATATGGATCGCAGAAGAAAGACCTGCAACATAACCGAATGTTTCCGAATAAACGATACCGTTTCTCAGTGCGCCGTATCCTCCCATGGAAAGGCCGGCCAAATAAGTGTCCTCACGTCTTTCGGAAAGAGGAAACATTCGTCTTGTCATTTCCACCAGTTCTTCTCCGATAAACGTTTCATAATCGTTCCAGGGCGTTCTGGACTTGAAATAAAAGGCATTATCCCCGGATGGCATTACAACAGCAACATTCCTTTCCTCGGCGTAGTTTTGAATCTTCGACCTTCCGATCCAATCCGTATAGTTTCCCAACAGGCCATGCAACAGATAAAGCGTTTTATATTTCCGATCCTTAGGGTTCACATATTCATTTGAACCGGCATCAAATTTGTCCGTCGGCAAAATAACATTCACCGGTACCATTCTGTAAAGTGACTTCGAAAGATAATTTAATTGTATCAATGCCAAATCTGCTTCTCCTTGTTTTTTCATTCCACAGATTCTATGATCTTATTATATGAGCATTGTTTATTATATTCAATATGTATGGATAATAAGACACAGAAATAGGCACCCTTTATGTATCCGTATAATATCACCATAAGGCTGTTCTGTAAAATTAGTTTTTCCGTCAATAGTTTACACCCATAAATATTTAGTCGCAAATATCCGCGACCGTGCATCCGACTATGTTTATTAAATCTTCCGAAGCCAATTCTATCTGGAAGCCGACTTTTCCTGCACTGACAAAAATATGCTCGTGATCAGTTGCCGTATTATGTATAAACGTAGGAAACTGTTTCTTCATCCCTATCGGCGAACAGCCTCCATGAACATAACCCGTGAGCGGAAGCAATTCCTTCTGCTTTATCATAGCGATTGATTTTTCTCCGGAATTTTTTGCCGCCTTTTTAAGATCAAGTTCTGCCTTGACCGGAACCACGAAAACGTAATATGCTCCGGACTTCCCCTGTGTCACAAGTGTTTTAAAAACCTTATCCGGATCCTCTCCAAGAATTTCCGCTATCTCCTCGCCGCTCATCGTGGCATCCGGATTGTAACTGTGGGCTGCATACGGAATCTTCTTTCCGTCAAGTATACGCATAACATTTGTTTTTTCTTCTTTTTTCATATCCTTTCACCGGGCTTTCTGATTCATTGTGAGTCTCATCTCAGCCTCCCAATTTCATAAGAGACGGGTTGATATGACAATATCCTCCCGGATTCTTATCAAGATATTTCTGGTGATACTCTTCAGCAGTATAAAAACTTTGCAGCGGCATTACTTCAACTGCAAGCGGCACCTCGTATTTCTTTTGTTCCTTCTCCATGGCAGATTCAATATCCGGAAGCAGGATATCATCTTCATAATAAATCCCGGTTCGATACTGGATTCCGGTATCACCGCCCTGCTTGTTTATGCTGGTGGGATCTATCGCCATAAAGTAGTATTCCAAAATCTTTGACGTGGGTATTTGGGCTTCATCATATTCGATCTTAACAGTTTCCGCATGACCGCTGTTATTACACACTTCTTCATACGTCGGATCCGCTTTTTCACCGTTAGCATATCCTACTGTTGTCTTTTTAAC
>JAFOND010000154.1 GCA_017418645.1 Lachnospiraceae bacterium
CGGATATGTTTCAAAGTCGCCGGAGAACTTAAAGAAGGTTAAGGACCTTTGGAAGTATATCGAGGAAAAAGATGAGAGAACATATAAACAGCTTCGCCACGGTGTCTTCGGAAGAGCAATGAACCTTCCCGGAACCGTCGGAAGATGGATATCGGTTAAAGCGTACCAGATAACGCAGAAGGTTGTGGGATTTAATTAGAAAGTATTAAAAGGGGGACTTCGCCGTCCCCCTTTTTTATTCTTCTTCCGTGGGAGCCTTCGGTATTCTGCTATAGGTTTCCGTAAGCAGTCTTATGGATCTTGCAAGATCGTCGGAAAGGAAGTTTGGAACCAGTCTCCATTCCCAGTTTCCTTCCGCCGTGCCCGGCGTGTTAAGACGGGCTTCTCTTCCCTTGCAGAGATAATCCTGTATCGGGATTATGCAAAGATCCGCAACACTTCTGTATGCTTCTCTTATAAGATCCCAAACCAGCTGACCGTAATCGGAATTCATGGAATTGATATACCGACGGGTAAAATCACGCTCGCCTTCGTTTATTTCCTCAACCCATGCACGGGTCGGTGTGTTGTCATGTGTTCCGGTATATACCACGGAATTCTTTGTGTGACGATGATTTACGTATATTGAATCCCAGCTTGTAAAACCGTATTGAAGAACCTTCATCCCCGGGAAACCGGAGGCTTCAAGGAGCGCCGCGTTTTCTTCCGTATTGTTTCCCAGATCCTCCGCGATCATGTCTATCTTTCCCAAAGCCTTTTTAAGCGCGTTGAAAAGGTCCATTCCCGGTCCCTTGTATTGTTTTCCGTTCTCGGCGGTTTCATCGCCGTAAGGGATGCCGTAGTATTCACAGAAGCCGTGGAAGTGGTCGAGCCTTATAACGTCATACCATTCGTAGTTTCTCTTAATACGCTCCGTCCACCATGCATAGCCCGTCTTCTTTTCCGCATCCCAGTCATATGCGGGATTTCCCCAAAGCTGGCCGGTGGGTGAAAACGCATCCGGCGGACAGCCCGTTACCATCTTGGGCGTTAAGTCCTTTTCCATCTGGAAAACTTCCGGATGTGACCATGTATCCGCGGAGTCCATTGCAACATAAAGGGGAAGATCTCCTATTATCTTTACGTTTTTCTTATTTGCGTATTTTCTTAATTTCTTCCACTGAAGATCGAAGATGAACTGCTTAAAGTATGTAAATTCGATATCCTCTTTAAGCTTTTCTTTGGCATCATCCAAAGCCTTTTTATCCCGGGTCTTAAGCTCCTCGTCCCATTCAAGCCAGGACTTCTGTTCCTGGTCCTTTTTTATGGCAACATAGAGAGCGTAATCCAAAAGCCAGTATTCTTCTTTCTTTAAATACTCGCCGTATGCTTTCTTAAGATCAACCGGTTCTTCCTCTTTGCCTTCAGCAACCTCCGTCTTCTCTGACGGCACTTCGATTTTATCCTTCGCCTTAAAGTTTTCGAATGCGATCTTTAATACCTTGTCGCGGTTTTCATACATCGCGCCGTAATCAACCTTCTCCTGATTGTCCCCGAAGAATACTCCGTTAAGATCTTCGTGTTTAAGAAGTCCTTTTTCGATGAGGTCTTCAAGAGAGATGAAATAAGGATTTCCCGCGAAGGATGATACCGGCTGATAGGGCGAGTTTCCGTAACCCGTGGGGCCCACCGGAAGTATCTGCCAATAGCCCTGCCCGCTCTTTTCAAGGAAGTCCACAAAGTCATATGCTTCCCGCGTGAATGCCCCGATACCGTAGTTTGAAGCTAAGGAAAATATGGGCATTAAGATTCCGCTTTCTCGGTTCATAGTAAGTCTCCTGACTGTTATTACATGTTTACATTGAAAAGGTTACGTAACTGGTTTACGATGTCGTCCGATCCCGCCTTTATGGTTGCGGCTTCATTTATGCCGGAGAGCTTTTCAAGTTCGCCGGTATCCGAATAGTTATATGCTATGGAATATACCGGGATCTGAAGTCCGCCGATGATTCCCGTTATACGGTTAAGGGAATAGCCTTCGTTCTGCACACCGTCCGTAAGGACAAAGATGAGGGGCTTCGCATCCGGAACTTCTTCCATCTTCTTTTCTATCATATCAACCGCAACAAGGATGGCATCATATGTTGCCGTTCCGCCGGAGGCCGTAAGAGCCTTTGTTTCTCCGGAGAATTTTGCCTGCTGGGTTGCATCGAACTGATCGATGGGAAGGTTTATCGTAACGCTTGAAGCATAGCTTACAAGTCCGACATAATGTTCCTGTCCGATATATATCGAAGATTTTACGAGTGAATCCTTGAGCGCGTTAAGGGGCTCGCCGTCCATGGATCCGGAAACGTCCGTTACGAAAACAGCAATGATGGGCTTACCGCCTGTCTTATTCTCTTTCCAGACCTTCTGTGCGGAGATATACTGTGTACCCGTTAAACCGCTGTCCTGATCCTTATATTCGTCATGACGGTTGAATCCCTTTTCGGTTGCGGTCTTCTGGTTGTCCGCAGATTTACAGAATTCCGTAAACATCTTTGCTGCCTGCTTCTTTTCATCCGATGTCCATTCAAAAACATAAACGGGATGATCGTGACGGATTCCCGCAGGAGTGTATACATAGTCACGAAGCTCCGGTGTATTTATATATGCCTGCTCTTCCATAACCATGGCATTAACAACGCCTTTACGGGCGGACTCACGAAGTACGCCTGTCGTATATGCAACGGGCGGTGCCTTTTTCTGGTAGTCAAGAAGTGCCTTGCTTGCCTTTGATGAAAGGGGATCCGAAGGATCGAAGGATGCAAGCATTGCCGTTAAGATATTAAGACCGGTTGCGGATGTATACGGGTTTGTGTAAGCAAATGTAAGCACGCCGTCGTTTGCTGCCGTAAGCACGTTTGCAACGGTAACCTCGCCGTATTTTTCCTGTACTTCCTGGTTAACATCTTTTCTTAAGAGAAGGCCCGCAGTATTTCCGGCGATACGGTCTTCTATCTTTTCGATACCGACGCCCGATGCTTCTATCATCATTCCCAGAGCATAGTTACTGGGGATATAAACGTCCGGCTTATATGCGTCCGCATTAACATATGTTACGACTTCACCGGAAGATATCTTTCTTATGGAAACGGAAACGGACTTTCCGTCTATTGTGTTGCCGCCCTTGTTAAACTTCTGGGCAACGTTTATAAGCCAGTCGTCGGGAGCATCACCGCAGAGTTCGGAAGGTGCCGCAATCTCTATATCGATGTTTCCGTTGCCGCGAAGAACAAGCGGGAATGTATCGATATCCGCGAGCGCATCCGCTTCTTTGGTATCTTCTGAATAGATGTCTATCGTGGGGTTATCCACTTCGTCGACATCAACCTTTTTAAGAAGCGTGTTAAGCTCCGTCATCGCCTCTTCTTTCGAAAGAGTCTTTTCTTTTTCCGTACGCACACCGGAGCATCCGGTAAATGCAATGGAAAATATAAGCGCTACCGCTAAGATTTTCTTTACATTTTTCATGTTATTAAATACCTCCTGTAGTTTTCCTTATTTTGTAGTTAAGATTCCTCTTATTATATAGTCAACTTTATCTTCTCGGGTTCTTTCGAGCCGGATTTATTATCCAAAGTATTTAAAAGTATATCCTTATATTCCATAAGCGATGAAAGTCCGTCGGATGTTCCCTCTTCGTTAAGATATTCCGTCATCGCAATCAGGAAATCCGAAGTCGTTTTAAGCACGTTTTCGTTTTCCGCGCGACAGGCAACAGCACTGTCTTTAACCTTCTTAACTCCTTCGTCCGTATCGTTGTCGCAGACTTCCATATAGTTCAATACTTTTCTTATGTTCTGCAAAAGGTACTGTTCCGCTTTGTTAAGAACCCCCTCCGCATCATCAAGCCTTTCCGCGCCGTTTTTCTTTAAAAGGTTCGCAAGGTTTTCCTGCATCATATCCATCTTTACGGACTGGTCATAAAGAACGTTAAGATCCTTTTCAAGTTCTCTCCATTTTAGTTTTATGCCTTCCTTGAGCTGGTCTCTCAGCAAC
>JAFOND010000155.1 GCA_017418645.1 Lachnospiraceae bacterium
CCGGGTAAGAAGCCGTCAGATCCTTTCTCAAAATATATCGTATCCGGTGTCAGCAGGAGATGGTCCGGAGAGATCAGATACTTTGTAAACTCTTCGAAAAGAATGGATAAAAGGCCCAAAAATCGAGTTAATTCTTCAGTTTTAAAAGCACCCTGCTCCAAAAGTTCCGTCATGCTCTGCTTACCGGTGATGTCGTACCAAAATTCCGTTTCGTCATTAATATCCACGGTGAAAAAAGGAAGTAGCATGCGGATCCTGTTTTCCCGGAGCATTTCGTCTTCCAGATCGCTGATCTTCGCGATGTCGGTTATCACCATAAAGCTTTTGTTTATCTGTCTTTCATATCGTATTTTCATTAAACCCACGACCTTCCGTCATTCTAATAGTTAATCCGTTGTGTTGTTATTTTCTTTGCCCGCATCAACATACTCGAGGGCATAAGAAAAATTGCGAAACGTTATGGCTGCCTCGCGTTCTTCTGCCGGGGTTTCATCCCGAACATATGTGACTCCCGTCGAATATTGTCTGAAGCCCAAAAGTATTACTCCCATAAGAGTTAAAAAGCAGATGGAAAAAACAAGAGATCCTTCAACCGAATACATAAATATCACCCCGCAATCATAAGAACAAGAAACGAAGCAAGCGCGAAAGGCGCAAGCGGTATACGTTCCTGCCTGTTTTTCTTTTTTGTTATAAGCAGTATTAAAGCGAAAAGCCCGGATAACAGGCATGTCAGGTATAAAAGCGAAACGTTTGCATTTATCCCCAGTAATGCGCCGGTTATCATAAACATAAGGGCATCTCCAATACCGATCTTTCCCTTTGTGATCAATGATAATATCAACAGAAACAGACCTATTCCCGCTCCGGCAAGATAAAGCGTCATCCCATCATTAATTCTTAATACGACGACCAGTGAAGCCACCACTCCGAAAGCCGCCAAAACTCGTAACGAAAACGTTTTCGTTCGGATATCCTGGTAGGAGAGGATAGAGAGGAAGATTACTGTTATTACATTTATGATTTCTTCATTCATACAAACATCTCATCAGTCCCCCCTCAAGGGGAAGGCTTCATCCTCCTCCGCACTTCGGACATTTATGGTACTGCGGCGCGTCCTTTAACTGTACTCTCATTATCGTGCGCTTTAAGCCGCTGCAGGAAAGTGTGCTGTGGTAAACGTCCCCGTAATCCGTAACAAACACATATCCCTTTGCAAAAGCCCCACATTTATTACAGGCCCGGTATTTTCCGCCGCTTTCGTTTCGCTGGAATCCCAGAGATCCTTTTGAAACAGGACGGATCGAAGGATTAAGATACGCGCATTCCTTTGAAAGATGGTATGCACTTCCGGTGGGAGTAACGTATACGTACAGATACTCGTAGTCATCCTCCTCCGGATCATATCCCGTAAAGCGCCTGGACTTTGCCTCCTGCGTGATCTTGTACCTGAAGTGATCAAGTATCGGAAAGGGCACATTTACGCGATAATTAACCTTAAGGTCCACCCAGTTTTTTTCTATCTTCGATTCGCCCAGGTCAAAGCCGACAATATGCCCCTCCACAAACTTATAGGGAACGTTGTTCTGCTTGATCTGTTCAAGGAACAGCAGCGCCGCAGGTCCCATGGATGCGCTGTTTTCAACATATTGATCCGTAAAAGTTCCGTATAAAGCAATGTCCCGCGCCGAACGGTCAAGGGAATAGGAAACTCCCCATTCCAGGATCATTATCTCCGTCAGTATCATTACAAAAAGGATAACGGAGAGGACTATTGGCATTATCACGGAGGCTTCTATCGTGAAGCTGCCTCTGACACCGTTTTCATCGGGGCGCTCCCTGCCTTCTTCTTCGGGCGGAACGGAGGTATCTCCTTCGGTTTCCGGGAAAAAAACTGTCCTTTCTATAGATTTTATGAACAATGCCGTAAGAGACACCTCCCTTCCGCCCGAAGCTTAGAGCATTCTGATATTCTTAGTGTTTTCAAACCTGTATGTCTTGATCCTGCCGTCCACCTGCGGTACAAATGCAAGAAATATGGGCTTTGCCGTATATGTATACTTTACGCCGGCGTAGCAGAGCATGCCGTCCATGCGTATTTTTTCATATCCGCTGACCTGCCTTATATCGTTTTCGGTCATGTCCATGGTCCTGTATGCCGCGTCACGCTGCGAAGTAATGTTAAGCTTAAGCCTGAGGTACCCGTTATAAGATATGGATGCCGGACCCGTTGCTTCTTTAGCCATTCCCTTTCCCGCAATAAGTTCCGAGAGATTCATCAGGGAACTTGTCCACTGATCCGGAGTTTTTAAGTCCGGCACGTTCTTCCCGGCCAGGAGCGTGCGAAGATCAAGGACTGACTCCGTAAATGACCAGGTTGCAATAAGCGCAAGCTTGATCGCTTCTATAACGGCTGGGTTAGCGGTAGCGCCCCCCAGCGCTGTGGCGTATGCCGTGACTTCGGTGATCTTTTGGGGATCGTTATAGATAGCGATAATGTTCTGAGCTTCGCGAAGTGCGATAACGAAGTTGCAGTACTCTTCAAGATTATCCCGATCCGTCGGTCTGCCAAATGCAACATATTCCGCTTCGTAAAGCATTCCTCCACGGTCATGCGGATTTGTGTAAGAAGAATAATTGTATAGTACATATTCACGAAACAGCGCATTATCAAGAAGCCCTGCATTTGCATCAGGCTCGGTGCCGCCTTTTATCCCGGTTCTTATGTTGCTTCTTCCGGTAAGAAGGGTGTTTTTTTCCACCGATCTGTCGGATACCGTTCTTCCTTCCGGCAGTATTTTATCCAGCAGCCCGGTTTTATTGGCGGCGTATAGACCGGAAGGATTTTCCTTCCCCTCATATTTTTTCACCTGCTCCTCCGTGACGGGAACAAGGTCGACATTCGATACGGAATCTTTGTCATAAGGTTCGTTTCTCTTTTTATAAGCCCTGTTTCCGCTGTCAATTATCGATGTCAAAGATACGTCGCTTGCCCCGGCAGTAGACACATCCTTCCCGTCTTTTTGTATTGTATCGACTACATTTCTCGGGAGCTGAGACAACAATCGCATGGTTCCCGCCTTTACAAAAGCGTCCCCGTCATCATCGGAGTAGAGGGTAAGATATTCATACTCCGGAGCTTCGGATGCAAGACGAAGGAAGTTCAGATTCTTCGTTTCCGGGTTACCGTTCTCATCCGCCATAACGGAAATCTTATTCATAAGGTAGGACGGATCCGCCGTGCCGCTACCCATGGAAACATCAATCCCAAGAATCCCGAATTCTTCAAACAGCACCTTGTTAAACAGTGCCTCTGCGCTGTCGTTTGTCCGGGCCGAAAACATTTCCGCGCTTCGATCCAGAGCAAGGTATCTCAGCGTCTCCGTCAGCGTAAAGAACAGAGACGCTATCACCATAACGGTCATCGCAAAGAAAACCGTAACACTCCCGAAAACCCTGTGCCTTTTTGCGTCTGACCGGTTTTTCATACCTGTCCCGCAGAATCTTCTATGGTCTTAAATATGTTATCAACAAGCTTTGACAGCCTGTCCTTGAAAACCAGCACAAGACCGATAAGAACCACCAATATCAGTATTATCTCAACAACACCGATACCGTCTTCTTCCTTAAAAAACCTCTTGATCTCATTTTTCATTTACTTTTTTCCTCCTTTTTATTGAGTATTCATGCCCCAGAGAGCGGGGACCATCATTATCACAAGGATCATAAGAAGCATCCCGACCATTGGTATAAGAAGCTTAGTGGATGCTTCCTCGCCCTTCACTTTTGCCCGGGTTTTTCGCATTTCAAAGGCTTCGCGCTCTTCGTTTGATAAAAGGTCCGAAAGCCCTGCGGTGCCCTTTTTCAGGTTCTGTGTTAACAGGACCGAAAGCTTCCTGTAGTTTTTATTCTTTGTATACTCACCAAGCCTTTCGTATGCACTCATTTCCGAAAGTCCGTCCTCTATTTCGCGGGACAGCCTTATTACCGCCTCGTACCCCGGATGCACATTGATATCCGCGCCGTCGGAAGCATAGTCCTTTGCCATCTTCTTAAATGCGGTCTTCGGCGGAAGACCTGCCCCTACGTATAGTGAAAGCTTGCTCACGATTTCCGGATAATCATCCGTAAGGCAATCCTGGCGCTTTTTCTTGGATCGCTTTTCCTCTTCCTTTTTTCCGAATACAATCCCTGCCCCGGCAAGAAGCGCCAGTATCGCAAGCTTTTCTCCGGTGCGTTCTTTCTTAAGACTCCACAGAACATCCTTATCCGAAACAACGGCGGGCAGAGCCATCTCGTCCTTTGTCTTATCAACCTCGTCAGCATCCTTCAGGCTTTCCTCAAGGTAGAACATAAAACCGTCTTCCGTGGAGGCATCCTTCGGGACAACCATAAAGGGAAAGGAATAGATGCTCTCATATTCTCCGCAGGTTAGCGTTACAAGCGCTTCCACGGATACGGGAGCGCTAACGCTCTTAAAATCAATTTTTCCGTCGGAAGAAATGTCCGCATCTCCGGTAAAATCAAAGGCCGCATCAACAACCCCGCCGCAATAGCTCTGTTTAACGTAAAGATCGTTCTGCACGCTGTCCGGCGAATTCTCCTTATTCTTTTTAAAGATGCTTTCATCTATCTCCGTTTTCGCCTGAGCAAAATACTTTTCCGCCTCTTCGGCCGTTACTTCCCGCGGAGAAACGGTTACCTTTATCTCTTTCTTTTCGCCTTCATACTGTGCAAAAAGCTCTTCCTCTTTGGCGGAATCGGTCTCCGGCGGACGGGGCAGCGCGCTGATATACGGGGATTCCCCGATCATATCCGTAAGGGATACAAGGCATCCCGCTCCTTCCAGAAAGAAGATAAGGATGACCACCTTCTTTTCCGGAAGCATATTCTTCTTTTTAAGGACGTACGCTGCCCCTGCCGTTATCAAAATAATGACTATACTTATCATACTTTTATATCCACAATCTTATCTCCGAGTAACATCATCCCCGCATAAAACAGGAGACAGGCGCTCATAAGCGCTATTCCCGGGATATTCCCATATACCGGGGCAAGGAATTCCGGAGCGCCCAGGTTTTGGTACAGGATCATTCCCGCGGGCATGATGCACATAACATTAAGTTCCATTCTTTTTTCGGAAGTAAGAACATCTATCTCCGTAAGGAGTTCGATCCTCTCCTCCAACTTCTTTGCGGTCCTTCGTATATGTTTCGCATAGTCACCTCCCAGTCTCTTTGCAAAAGTGAATATCTCCGAAAAACTCTTTATCTCCTCCATGGGATACGCTTCCGCAAAATTCGAAAACGCTTTTTCTATAGGAACGGAAAGACTTACCTGTCGATTTACGGAAGAAAGGGATTCCACGATCCAGGCATCCTTCCCGTACATCAGCGAAAGCTCCCGCTGCGCTTCTTTAAAGGCATTTTCCACGGAATACCCGGTCGCAAGCGAGTTCGATACCGCAAGAAGCATCTCCTTATATTCCCTGCGCCGGGTTGAAACCAGCTTTTTTTCAAAAGATCCCCGCATCTTCTTTCGGGTTATCAGGAGCACGAGAGGAAATACAACAAGCCCGAAACATGATCTGTAAAACAGCCATGCAATGATACCCGTAATACCAATAGACACCAAAAGTATCAGGATGCTCTCCTTATTAATTTTTCCCTGTGCAGGAGTTCGTTTTCTTTTCTCCATGTCCTTTCTCCGTAATCGTATGAATATATGGGACGAAGATTGACTTCGCCGTCTTTAATACCGTCAACCTCCGAAACTTCCGTGATCTTCCTGGTCCTGTCCGACATCCTTTCTATATGCACAAAGATGTCAAAACCGGATGCAATCTGGGATCGGATCGCGGGAATCGGAAGATCCATCCCCATAAGCACCATGGTTTCAAGGCGGGATATCATATCCCGGTTGGAGTTTGCATGCCCGGTGGATAGGGAGCCGTCATGTCCCGTATTGTTTGCCTGAAGAAGGTCAAGAGCCTCCGCGCCGCGGCACTCACCAACGATGATCCGGTCCGGTCGCATTCGAAGGGCGGATTTTACAAGATCTCTTATGGTTATCTCCAGTTTGCCCTCAAGAGTGGCATTCCTGGATTCCAGACGAACAAGGTTCCTTATCCCGCGAAGCTGAAGTTCCGCGGAATCTTCTATTGTGATGACCCGTTCTTCTTTCGGGATATAGTCGGAAAGCGCGTTTATAAGCGTTGTCTTTCCTGCGCCTGTGGAACCCGAAATGAAAAGGTTGTATCCCGAAACCACGAGAGTCCGTAGAAAGTCCGCGATCTCGGCGCTTATACTCCCGTTTTCAACCAATTTTTCCATTGTCATCTTTTCCTTCGGAAATTTACGGATGCTGATTATCGCGTAATCAACGGCAACCGGCGGAAGAACAATGTTAACGCGTGAGCCATCCTTTA
>JAFOND010000156.1 GCA_017418645.1 Lachnospiraceae bacterium
CCTCTTCCCGCAGCTTCACAGCCGATCAGCGCCACATCGGTATCTTCTATAAAGTGATAAAAGCTTCCGATAGCATTGGAACCACCGCCTACACAGGCAATCACAGCATCGGGAAGTCGTCCTTCCTTTTCCAGAATCTGCTGTTTGGTCTCCCTTGAAATAACAGCCTGAAAATCCCTTACGATAGTCGGGAAGGGATGAGGTCCCATAACCGATCCGAGGCAGTAATGTGTATCATCGATTCTTTTTGTCCACTCTCTCATAGCTTCGGATACAGCATCCTTTAATGTGGCTGTTCCCGATTTTACAGGCACAACCTCAGAACCAAGAAGTCTCATACGATATACATTCAGGGCCTGTCTTTTAGTATCCTCTTCACCCATGAATACGACGCATTCCATTCCCATCAAAGCTGCAGCCGTTGCGGTTGCCACACCGTGCTGTCCTGCACCGGTTTCCGCAATAAGCCTTGTCTTTCCCATCTTTTTTGCAAGCAAAGCCTGTCCGAGAACATTGTTGATCTTATGCGCGCCCGTGTGGTTCAGGTCTTCTCTCTTAAGATAGATTTTTGCTCCGCCGAGATCCTCCGTCATCTTCTTTGCGTAGTAAAGCCTTGAAGGTCTTCCTGCGTATTCATTAAAAAGCTCGGTAAGCTCCCTGTTGAATTCCGGATCGTTCTTAAAGTGCTCATATGCCTCCTCAAGCTCGATAACCGCATTCATAAGGGTTTCCGGTATATACTGTCCACCGTGTATGCCAAATCTTCCTTTTTTATCCATTGTGTGTCACACTCCTTACTATATCTGTAAATGCTTTCATTTTTTCGGGGTCCTTAACTCCTTCCGTTTCTATGCCCGAGCTTACATCAACCGCAAAAGGACTAAGCATTTCTACCGCGTCCTTCACATTTTCCGTATCAAGCCCACCGGCAAGAAAGAAAGGTCTTTTCATATCTCTTAAGATTGACCAGTCAAATGCGATCCCGTCGCCGGTGCCCGCATCCAAAAGGATATAATCCGCCGTGCTCTCCGTTGCCGTAAGCAGATCATCTTTCCCCGAAATCCTAAAAGCTTTTATCACAGGCTTTCCCGAAAATCTGCGAAGCATATCGATATAATCATCATCCTCATTTCCGTGAAGCTGTGCTATATCGATCAACCCCTCCGAAAGATACTCCGCAACCGTCATATAATCCTCATTAACAAATACTCCGACTGCCCTGATCCTTTCATCCAATCTTCGCTTAAGTTCGGCAGCCTTTTCTTTGGAAACATATCTTTTACTCTTCTTAGCGAAAACAAAGCCTATATAATCCGGAAGTATCCGGTTTACCGCCTCTATGTCATCAATGCGGGAAAGTCCGCAAAGTTTTATCCTTGTCATACCGTTTCACCCTTTAATGCAGCAAGTGCTTTCTTTTTATCCTCCGCTCTCATCATTGTTTCACCGATAAGTACGGCATCTGCTCCGAAGGATATGATATTTTCTATATCCCCGGCATCCTTTACACCGCTTTCCGAAACAAAAAGTACATTTTCGGGAATGGCATCCCTTAATCTCTTTGCGTTTCCGGTATCGACCGAAAAATCCTTCAGGTTACGGTTATTTACACCTATAATTCGTGCTCCGGATGCAACTGCGATTTCTGCCTCCGCTTCATCATGGATCTCCAC
>JAFOND010000017.1 GCA_017418645.1 Lachnospiraceae bacterium
CTTAAGAAATACATCCCCGCCGTCATAGTTTTCTATGATCTGGGGCTTAACGTTTTCTCCGGAAAAATCCGGGGCCGTGTCCATATGGGAAATGAATCCTATGGGTGTAACGTTTTCTTTTCCCGCCGTCGCCGGAAGAAGAGCATACACATAGCAATGTTCCGTCAACTGCACATCCGATGCGCCCATTTCCTTCAGCTCTTTTTCAAGGATCCTCGCAAGGTCGAACTCCCTCTCCGCACTGGGTACAACGGAATCGTTTTCCTCGTCGGATGTTGTATAGACCTTTACGTAATTTAAAAATCTGTCGAGAAGTTCCATCTTATTCGCCGCGCTCCGTTCCCCAGAAGAATAATGCAACCGTTCCCGGGCCCGTATGCGAACCGATGGTTGTTCCTATATCAAAGATCCTTACCGGTTCCTTCAATTTTCTGAATCTCTCTTCAACAAGTCTTGCCACCGCCCTTGCATCGTCGGGGCAGCCGGAATTGGAGATAAATACTTTTCCGTCGTAATCAAGTCCGTTCTGTACGGTTTCTTCCATCTTGTTTACGATCTCTTTTATAACCTTCTGCTTGGTTCTTATCTTGAAACGGGGAATAAGTTTTCCTTCGTTGTTTACATCCATAAGCGGGCAGATGTTAAGGAGTCCGCCAACGAATCCGGATGTCTTTGAAATTCTTCCGCCTCGAACGAAATATTCAAGAGTTGTGGAGAAGAACCAGTGTCTTACAAGCAGTTTGTTCGCTTCCGCAAATTCCGCGATCTCCTGTGCGCTCTTTCCCTGATCCCTAAGATCTGCCAATGCATCCATAAGAAGTCCGTAACCGGATGATGCACCGAGGGAATCGATAACATAGATCTTTCTGTCCGGATATTTTTCTTCCAGAAGTCTTCCCGCTACCCTTGCGGAATTGAAGGTTCCGGAAATACCCGTGGAAAGTGAAAGATGAACGATATCCTTCCCTCTCTTTAAAAAGTCTTCAAAGTATTCCTCATATTCGGAAACATTTATCTGAGATGTTTTTGTCATCTCACCTTCCGCCATTCTTCTGTAGAACTCGTCAAAGGGAATGGATTCTCCGAGGTCGTCCGGATAGGATTTTCCGTTTATCTCGAAATGAAAACAAATGTAATAAATGTTTCTCCTCTGGAAATATTCCTTTGAAAGATCCGCTGTTGAGCAGCAGCTAAGTATGAAATCACTCATTTAATTACCTCCTGATTTCCTGTTTGATAAAGCGTTCTTTTATCTGCAGGATGTGCTCACACCCTCTATCGCGACCGAACCGCCGCGGACAATGTCTATATGTTTAAACGTTCTTCGAAGCAGAACACAAAGTTCGTCGTTTCTTCTCTCCGTCAGTGTACTTTCAAGTATAACGCAGTCCCTATCATGATCTATGACCTGTATTCCGAAGGTCTGCGCGATCTGATATGCTTCCGCCTTTTCCTCGAACCCAATCTGTTTTATCTTCGCGAACAAAAGTTCCTTCATATGGATCGGAATATCGGTAAGGTCCACAACCTTTATGACTTCCACCATTCTGTTCAATTGTTTTTTTATCTGCTCAAAGGTGATATCGTCGGACTCCACGGATATTGTCATCCTCGATATGTCGTCATGTTCCGTCCTGCCAACCGTTAAACTCTGCAGGTTATATGCCTTTGCGGAAAACAGTCCGGACACCTTTGCAAGGACGCCCACCTCGTTCTCTACATACAGGGCGATCCAGCGTTTCTTTACTTTTCCCATTTCCTTTTTCCCCTGTTATTTCAGGATCATCTCCGTCATTGCCGTTCCGCCTTTTACCATGGGCAGAACAATCTCCTCCGATGATACCACAAATTCTATCACCGTGGGAGTTTTTTTATTGGCTTTCGCCTTCTTTAAAGCTTCTTCTATATCTTTCTCTTCCGTAACTCTTATACCCTTTGCTCCGTAGCTTTCCGCCCACTTCACAAAGTCCGGTACATATGACCCTTCCGGCACGCATGCGCCCTCCGGCGTCTTAAGATCCGTTGCGATATATCTCTTTCCGTAAAATACCTGCTGGAACTGGCGAACCATCCCAAGATATTTATTGTTTATTATGCAGACGGTGATATTTGATCTTCCTTCGTTTATGGCCGTTGCCATCTCCTGCATGTTCATCTGGAAGCCGCCGTCTCCCGTTATGCAGACAACATCCTTATTCTCTTCCTTAAGAGCGATGGCTGCTCCCACCGCCGCGGGAAATCCGAAGCCCATTGTTCCCAGTCCTCCGGATGTTATCATTTCCCTGTCTTTTGTAAGCTTTATATACTGTGTTGCCCACATCTGGTGCTGGCCAACATCCGTCGTGATGAATGCTTTTTCGAAGGTTTTATTTATGCCTTCCATTATCATCTGCGGGGTCATGCCCTTATCCCGGCGCATTCCAAGGGGATTCTCGTTCTCCCATGCATAGATCTCTCTCAGCCACTTTTCGGTATTCATCTCCTCCGCCCATTCCACAAGTTTTTCAAGGGCAAGAGTCGCATCCGAAACAACCGGAACGTCTACCACAACGTTTCTCGATATCGATGCGGTATCAACATCCACATGTATTATCTTTGCTTTCGGGGCAAACTCGTTCAGATCCCCGGTTATTCTGTCATTAAATCTTGTTCCTATGGAAAACAGCACATCACAGTTTCCGATTGCCATATTCGCGGCATATCTTCCGTGCATTCCGCAGTTTCCGATATAAAGCGGATCGTCCTCCGGAAACGCGCCCTTTCCCATTATCGTTGTCGCAACGGGGATATTCATCTTCTTTGCAAACTGTGTAAGAAGGTCGTTTGCCTTGGAGATCTTTACTCCGCCCCCCGCGATTATGATGGGCCGCTTTGCGCTCTTTAATAATTTATATCCCTTCTTAAGCTGTCCGATATGTACGCTCTCGTTGGGTTTATATCCTCTGATATGTACTTCCTTCGGATACTCCGGATCTCCGTTCTTTAACTGTATATCCTTCGGAATATCGATAAGCACCGGTCCGGGCTTTCCCGTTCTTGCGATATGGAAACCCATCTTCAGTCTTCTTCCCAGTTCTTTTCTGTCGTTTACCGTCACGCTATATTTTGTGATATTTCTCGTCATTCCGACGATATCAACTTCCTGGAAGGCATCGTTTCCGATCAGCGCCTTCGCAACCTGTCCCGTTATAACAAGAAGCGGGATGGAATCGTAATGCGCATCCGCGATTCCCGTTATGGTATTCGTTGCTCCCGGTCCGGAGGTCACAAGGCACACTGCGGTCTTTCCCGTCGCCCTTGCATATCCTTCCGCCTCATGTATAAGCGCCTGTTCATGTCTTGCCAGCACAAGATGTATATTCGGAGCCTTTGTAAGCTCGTCCAAAATATCCGTTATCATTCCGCCGGGGTATGCAAATACCGTATCCACGCCCTCTTCCGTAAGCGCTTTTACTATAAGCTTCTTTCCGGTTATGTCCACTTATGATTTCCTCCTCTGATACACCTGAAATTCATAGCAGATGTCAAAATATGTTTCCTCTTCTCCCGGATCCGTCAGTTCCCATTCGGGGTCCTTCTCAAGATTCGGGAAATATGTATCCGCCTCGTATGCATAATCTATCTTTGTGATATACGCCGCATCGCACAGCGGGAGCAGTTCCTTATATATCGCTCCGCCTCCGCAGATATAGACTTCCTCATCATCCGGGAGTTCCTTCAGAACGTTTTTAAACTCTTCTATATTATGCACCGTCTCGGCATCCTTTACATTGTAGCCGATATTCCTTGAAAATACAATATTTCTTCTGTTCGGAAGGGGCCTTCCCCCCGGAAAACTTTCCAGGGTCTTTCTGCCGTACACCACAACATGCCCCGTTGTAGTCTCGCGGAAGAATTTCATATCGTCGGGGATGCTCACGAGGAGCCGGCCTTTCAGGCCGATCCCCCAGTTCTTATCGACTGCTACTATTGCGATTATATGCATATCTTTTTCCTTTCTTGTCCCCGCGGCCGGCAGGTACAGGCTCTTTTCTCACGGCGGCTTCGCTAAGGTTTTGTAGGACTGATGGCCCGGTTTTCTTTTCTTTGACGCAACCCCGGCTCATGTGACATCCTGTCACTGATCCGGTGGCCTTGCCGTCCTGGCAAGGCCTTGCTGTTTGCCGACATCAGTCTGACAAAACCTAGCGCTTGCCTAATGTTCGTAAAGAGCCTGTACCTCCCGTCCACGGGTTAAAACAACCATCTCTGTCGGGCATGTACTCACACCGCTATGGGAATGTTACGTATTTGCTCTCCTGTCACATAATTCTCCAGCGTTATGTCCTGCTCGGAGAAGTCGTAAAAGTCATGGATGTCCGGATTCAGGGTGAACTTGGGCGCGGGGTAGGGTTCGCGCTCTATGAGTTCCTTCACAAGCGGGATATGGCGGTCGTATATGTGCGCATCCGCTATCATGTGTACAAACTGACCCGGCTTCATGTCGCAGACCTGGGCCAGCATGTATATGAGTACGGAATACTGGCACACGTTCCAATTGTTTGCCGCCAATATGTCCTGTGATCTCTGGTTCAGGATTCCGTTCAGCACAAGCTTTCCTGTTTCCTTCTCCGTCGTAACATTAAATGTCATACTGTATGCACAAGGGTACAGATTCATTTCCGAAAGATCCTGATGCACATATATATTTGTCATGATCCTTCTTGAAAACGGATTGTTCTTTAAATCATAGATCACACGGTCCACCTGGTCCATCATAAAGCCGGCTTTCCCGTTCTTCTCCGACGGCACCGCGCGTCCCTTCTCCTTCCAGTCCGGCCCGAATGCGTTTACAAGATTCTCTTCATTGATATCCCTGTAGAAGTGCTTTACGGACATCTGATATCCGTATGCCTTTCCGATGGTTCCTTCCTCGTCCGCCCATTCATCCCAGACCGTACTCTTAAGATCATGGATATTGTTGGACTTCTTCTGCCATATCCAGAGCATCTCGTTCGTTGCACTCTTTACGGCTGTCTTTCTCAGTGTTATCGCCGGGAATTCCTCCGAAAGATCATATCTGTTGCACACCCCGAACTGCTTTATGGTGTACGCGAAACTTCCGTCCTCCCACTTGGGGCGAACCTTCTCCCCCTCCGTGCTCGTCCCGTTCTCGATTATATCCCGACACATATCTATAAATATTTTGTCTGCCTTACTCATTTTTATATTTCCTTTCTATAAACTATACCGCCATCCAGTTGCATGCATATATGTATCTTAACGCGGTGGCTTAAAAAAACGTCGGCACTTAACGAGTGAAACGAGTTTAGTACCGCTACGTTTTTTTCAGAGCGAGAGCGTCCCCGCGTAAGATATATATATGCATGCAACGGCTTATTGGAACAATTTAGAATTTGTTAGGGTACCTCCAAACGGAGAACCCGCCCTTAGTCTCTTTATGCTTCAAGAACCCGTGTCTTTCGCAGAACTTGGCGCCGTCCGGGGAAGTTACCTCCGCGACGCACTTCTTGTGCGCAATCTTCTTATCCAGTTCCTCCCCGAGGAACACTATGATGTCTCCGTCCCTGTGGTCAGGATGGATGGCAACAGACTGCAGAAGCATCATATCACTTTCCTTCTCGCAATAGATAATATCCATGCTCTCGCCGTAATACTTGTCAGATGAAACCGACACAAGCCTGTCATACATAAACTTCGAAAGCGGTATCACACACATATAGGCGATGGGATTGTCATGTATATCCGTCGCCACGATATAGCTTGTGGGATCCTTGTAATACCTCATCTGAACGTTATGTTCCGAGGATGCGATCTTCTCCGGAAAGCACTCCCTCGAAAGGATGGCGATCTTCTCCAAATCTGTTCTTTTTGCTGTTCTTATAGTCATGTAGTACCCCCTGTAGTTTCCCTTACACTCTCATTAAGATTTCTCGTCGCTTCGCTCCGTCGAAATGACATTGGTTTTGCACTCTCTCATCAGAATCCTTCATTCATATCCACATAGTAGTCATCGATCCCCGGCAGGGTTCCGACGGAGGAATACTGCCAGCAATCGTAGTTATACGGGTATCCGAGATATGTATTGTATCTCGCAACCCAAACGGATATATCCTTAAACTCATCCATGTCAAGGTCATGCAAAAGCCATGAATAACTTGCATAAAGTCCGGGCTTATATCCCGCGCTTCTTATGGTCTCCACCCAGGCATGAACTATCCGGTTTCTCTCCGCGTTGGTAAGGCTTCTCTGGGCCTCGTCTTCCATATCGAAATACACCGGAAGATCACAGCCTCCCTCTTCGTTCAGAAGACGGATGGTAAGAGATGCTTCCTCCACGGCTTCCTGCTCGTTAAGCGCTCTCGAATAAAAGTACACCCCGGTCCTTATTCCGTTTCGTTTTGCACCCTTCATATTTTCCGAATATATGGGATCCACGGCCATCCTTCCCCTGCTGCCGCGGTATCCGCAACGGATTATTACAAAGTCGATGGACGGTGCAAGAACTTCCCAGTTTATATGTCCCTGCCACTTTGAAATATCGATTCCGAAACCGCCCTTCATCTGCTTTCCGTCGGATGCGAAACGGTATCTTATTCCAAGGATGACCTGGTCTCCCGTTGCGGGTTTTCCGTTGGCATCAAAGTAATAACGGTCCCCGTTTATGGTCTGCCAGCCGAGAAGGATCTCTTCTCCCGTCTCTTCGTTTATGCGCCGTTCGGATTCGATGAACGGCATGGTATCCTGCAATGTTGCCTCTATGGGGATGTTATGTTTTTCAACGTCTTCATCCTCCGAATAGACAACCGTCATAAGTTCGATGTTATCTATGGCGGTATATGCGATCTCCGAAAAAACTTCCTGATACGCAACAAAGCCCGAAGCCTGATATTCGCTCTCTCCGGGCACAAAGCATACCGCATACTTTCCGGGAAACAGCGATTCAAGATATATAAGCCCGTCCGCGTCCTCGTCGAAAAGCATCTCGCCTTCCGTCTCGGAAAGCTTCATCGCATACTTTTCAACGTCCTTTTCCCTTTTGTACAAAAAGAGTTCGTATACGGTCAGAGGCTTATCCGTGGTAAGTTCGTACGCGAGAACTTTTTTATCTTCCTCCGATGCGGAAGCCTCCGCTTTTTTTATTCTCTTTAAATCTTCCGAAAACGCATCCGAAAGAATCTCCGGCTCCGCGCCGTTTTCTTCTATGACTTTTTTTATTCTCTCAAGGACGATCTTTTCGCAGGAAAGATTTCCTGCGCCGGATTCCTTTAAGGCTTTTAAAATATAGCCGTCTTCCCTGATCACATCAGAGATTTCTCTTATTGCTTCCGCGTTTTCTTCCGTTAACAGCTTGGCGGAAAAATCCTCCCCTCCGATAAGCTTGTCCATGCTGTCCGTAAAAAAGATCGTAAGATCCCGCTTTAAGGAGTTGCTTGCCATAGACACCGTCTTATGTTCTTCGGGTACGGTAAGATACAGAGGGATTATTACCTCTTTTTCCTTCGGTTCTTCCGCCTCTTCTTTTGTTTCTTCCTCTGTCTTTTCCGGTTCCGGCGCCTTTGGCGACAGGTTCTTATAGAGCCCGATGGTTCCCGCCATAAGGACCACGGACAAAAGGACTATGAGCGCCGCCACTATCCGCTGATCCGGCATTTTCAGTTTCTTTTTCTTTTCAGGCATTTTTACTTCTGTTCGGAAAGGAAATCATTTTCCTTTTCTCACGTGTGCTTTCCTCTTTAAAAAGTATTCTTATTTTACAATACTTTAAGAATTATACAATAACTTATCCAACAAATCTCCACCAAGTAATTATATTTTTTGACACGTACATTCAAGTAGGATATAATTTGTTTCGTAGTTTACTGTACTAAACTTTACAAAGGAGGAAACAAAAAATGGGCGACTTAGCATCTACTTACATTCCGGAAGGAGCTTCAACACCTACCCTCATCTTCTGTCTCATCTTCTATGTTCTCTTAGTAGTAGCATACTGGAAGATGTTCACAAAAGCTGATGTAGCCGGATGGCTTTCCATCATTCCCATCGTGAACATGTATTTCCTGTTCAAGATCGCTTGGGGTAAGGGCTTGTTGTTCCTGCTTCTCATTATCCCGATTGTAAACATCGTTATTTACTTCATTCTCTGCATTAAGACTGCAAAAGCTTATGGTCAGGGTACAGGTTTCGGAATCGGTCTTTTCCTTTTACCGAACATCTTTACGCTCATCCTTGGATTCGGTTCTGCTGAATACGTTGGTGTAGCTGAATAAGAAAAATTGCTTTAACCAAAAAATACCCTGTACCTTTTCGGTACAGGGTATTTTTTTGTCAAGTCTACAATGTTCATAACTCCTCCACAAGCTCCGTTTTTCTTAGTCAGTTTTAACTGGAATATAACATTATGCATGTGTAATTGTCTGCATCATGTATTCTTCGTTGCTACTATCTTCGAAAAATTTACCTTTTACAAAAAAAGTAGTATCTTCCTCATGAAGTTCGCATTTCTCAAAGCCATATGTATCTTTTGGTGTAAAACAAAGAACCACTTTCTTCACTTTAGAGCCAAAAGCTGCGATAACATCATCTACAGCACCATCCCCTATAATGGCATGAAGAATTAATGTATCATCCTCTATTTCCGCAATAGCGTAGCAGTTACAATCAGCAATATAGAATAAATTCTCCGTCATAAACTGCGACAAATAAAACATGTATAATCCAGTATTATCAACCATATACAACTGAGCATTCTGACTAGTTTTATCCAATACCCCGACAATCCTGTCAAAATCACTTTTATCCTTCAGAGGAACCATCTTAGCTGTGCATTCATTAGATATTGTCACCTCTTTTGTATACTGATATTCCTTTGCTTCTTTAAATCCAAATTTCGGATAAAACTCAAGCACAGAGTCATTTGCGAAGAGATAAATACCCTCCACATTCCCCTCGTAGTCTTTCAGAATCTCTTCCATCAAAGCTCTGGCATATCCTTTTCCTCTGTGGTCATTGTCTGTCATAATTGTTCCGAGCTGGATCAACTTTACAATTTCGCCTTTATAATTCATGTTGCAAGCGTTGACCGAAACATTAGACACAACCTCTCCATCTATCACAATCGAATAAGGATTGTAGTTATCCTGCCAAAACCCATTTTGATACCAGTTCTCAAAGTTAAGTCCAAAGGTCTTTTCAGCCAATTTATTGAATGATGCTCTGAGAGCCTCGTTATTTCGGTAATTCTTTTCTATACAAAAACTCATATTATTTTGCCTCCTTAAGTATCAAACACTTTATAGTGCATTTTACTGAAAGTTAATCTATTCAGAAATACTTAAATTTTTACTTTGTAGCAACTGTTTATCATTATACCTATATCTACCATGCCTTTATTTTTTCGAATTAGTAGAAATTTCTCTGAAAAGTTCATTTTCATCACCTCGTGTGCTTCACAAAAATACGATATAATATTCAATCAGAATGCTGCCCCAATAATAAACTTATAAACAGGTATCACTTCTATAGTAAGTCCATCTTTTGTAATCGTACGTTCTTCCTCATTAGTAACTATAATAAGGCGACGTATTCCCTTTGTTTTCTCTGCAAAAGATACAAGGCTCTTAGTCTCTCTGTCTTCTGCCGTTTCTAAGCTGTAGGCAACCTGGATTGCGCAGTCTTCTCCCGGAATAAAGAAATCAATATCTATTCCCGTCTGCGTGGATTTGAAGTAATATACTTCTTCGCCAAACCTACGCTTTAAATATATTGCAACTGCATTCTCCAAAAGCGCCGATGGTTTATCTACAAGGAACAATGACAAAATGCCATTATCATAAAAATAAAACCTTGGAGTGCTCTCTTTTTCTGCAAACTTCGAAACATAATTCCTGTTTCTGAACAGGAGATATGCATTTTCAGCGTACGAAACGTAGTCAATCATCGAATCTGTTGATGTCTTAATTCCTGTTGCTTTTACATTCCCTGCCAGCGTATTGAAAGAGATTTCATGCATTACTGTTTCAGCTATTTTCTTTATCATAAGCCTGAGGGCCATCTTATTATTTACTTTTTCACGCTCTATAATGTCTCCAAGGAGAACCTTCTCATAGACACTCTTAATATATTCTCTTTTGTTGGATAAAAGCTGCGCTTCAGGAAAGCCACCACTCAAAATATATTCCTGGCATCCTCTGCGAACCTTTGCCACTTTAGACGTTGTCAGAAGGGCCTTTTCGTCATGAGCTATCTCCTTGTAATCAAGTGACTCACTAAGAGAAAAAGGCATGATCATTTTGGACAAATATCTGCCCCCAAGAGCCTTTTCCATTTCAGAGCTAAGCATCTTAGCATTGCTTCCCGTAATGTATACGTGCTTTTTCTGATCAGCCATTCTTCTGGCAAAATGTTCCCAGCCATCAATGATCTGAATCTCATCAAAGAAATAGTATATCTCTTTGGCATCTGTGAGCTCATAAGCTGTCTCTACGATGTCATTGAAGTCATCCTTTGAAAACTCCAAAAGTCTGTCATCCTCGAAATTGACATAAATTATCTGAGACCAGTCGCATCCAGCTTCAACAAGTTCTCTGGCTATTTTATATAAAAGTGTCGATTTTCCCGCTCGTCTAAGCCCGACAAGAATATAATTGATATTCTTGTCGAAGTCATAGTCACGTTCTATGATTTCAGCACTTTGAATTATCTCAATCTGATCAAAAATGACCTGTTTCAATATATTATGATTCATGTCCTCCTCCGGTTATCATATTGATACGATGATTTATATTGATTTTATCGTATGCAAACGACAAAATCAAGTGTTTTTATCTTGTCAAAAAGACGAACATGTAATCCCACAATTTAATGTACTATATCATTTTGCTGTTTACCAGCATCTTACGTGCTGCTTTCTGTGTGTAAGCGGTAGAATAAAACCAGCAGTTTTCACCAATTCTTATTTCTGCTTTATTCTTTTCATAACAAATCCGAAGACATTTCTTACCAGAGGTCCTGCGAAGAATATCTGCCAGAAAAGAGCCATAGGAAAGTTCAACGCTGTCGTCTGAATCCATACAGCCACGAATTCACTGCCTGCATCCTTAAAAAGGATTGTCGCTGCCATGCTCATAAGCGGGCACATGAGGCACACAGACATTGATGAGATGGCAAGTATGATCATTATCATAGGGTCTTTTCCCGGAGTGACGAATCTGAAAGCCAGCTTCTGAGCCAGTTTTCCTACAAATAAAAGTTCAAGCGCCATGGCTATCGGCCACATGATAAGCATTTCCTTGAATGCTGCAATGAAG
>JAFOND010000157.1 GCA_017418645.1 Lachnospiraceae bacterium
CTCCGCCGGTGATCCGAAGGTGCGTAAGACGGTTTCCTTTCGGATCCCGTGTAATTTTATATACTCTCGCGGAAAGGCCGTCTTTATATTCCCGTTCCTTTGTATATGCAAAAAGAATATCGAGAAATCCGGTAACTCCCTCGTTTTTAAGTGCCGAACCGAAGGTTACGGGAAATACCTTTCGCGAAAGAACGGCGTCCGTTATCATATCATCCGGGATATTTCCTGTTTCTGAATAGACTTCAAAGATATCATCATCCGCTGTTGCAAGCTCCTCCAAAAGTTCGTCTTTCGAAAGGGAAAAGTCTATGCAATCCGAGGATAATGATTTCTTAAGATCGTTTAAAAGATCCGCTTTTTCGCGGCGCATAATGTCTGTTTTATTAACAAAAATAAAAACGGGAAGATTATACTTTTCAAACAGGGAAAAGAGACGTCTTGTGTGGCTCTGTACACCGTCGAGAGCACTCACCAGAAGAACGGCATAATCCAGAACATAAAGAGAGCGTTCGGTTTCCGCCGAGAAATCCACATGTCCCGGTGTGTCCACAAGGCGGATGCGCATATCCTTATATGTAAGAGAAGCCTCTTTGGAAAAAACCGTGATACCCCGGGAGCGTTCAATATCGTCCGTATCAAGGAAGGTGTCTCCGTGGTCGACGCGGCCCAAAGAACGGATCGCGCCGGTGGCATAAAGCATGTTTTCCGATAATGTGGTTTTTCCCGCATCAACGTGGGCGGCTATGCCGATTACAATATTCTTCACGAGACTTCCTTTCGTTTAAAAAAAGAGGACGGTGTCTATCACCGTCCCTTTACGAGCAGCCCAGCAAGGATTCGAACCTTGGAAATGACGGAGTCAGAGTCCGTTGCCTTACCGCTTGGCGACTGGGCTATAAATTATTGTGATTTATTTTTCCACAACAAAAGGTATTATACAGAAATCCGAACAAAATTACAAGAAGAATTTTTATTTTTTTGAAAGAAAATTTTTTGGTAACTTAAGCGTAATAATATGATATAATTTTGTGTTGTGCGAGGTGCGATATGAACGAAGAAGCATACCAGAATAAAGTCAAAGAGATAGAAACATCCATAATGACCATGCGGCGCGTAAACCTTAAAACCGTGCGCGCTCTTGCAAGAGATCTTTTAAAGCTTGCCACGGAACACGATCCCGTTGATCAAAAGACCGCAGGCATAGCGTATTATTATCTTGCGGAATACTATTTATTCCTGAAACCCGAATCAAAACAATATATGTCTTCTCTTATGCGCGGTGTGGAATTCCAGCAGGCCGTGCATGACAACACAATGCTCTCCCGTTCCTATAATCTTATGGGAATAGACGCATCCAACAGCGGAAACCTTGAGCTTGCTTTTGACTATTACAGGCTGTCACAGGACTACGCCGAAAAAGAAAACGGAAGCGTTGAAATCCTTGCGATCGCAATGTATAATCAGGGTACGATCTTTTATAAGATGCACGAATTAAAATCCGCTTCGGAAATGCTGAAAAGCACCTTAAAAGTCACGAAGAAACTGAAGGTCGGAAGCGATTACCATACTCTTCTTATGACGGATTGTTACTGCGAACTCGGAAAACTTGCCTTCTTTATGGGAAACAAAAAAGCTGCCGACAATTATATGCAGCAATTCCGTAAATTCCTTAAGGGCGCCGAAGAACCCAACGACCCCGTATTCCAATCTTTTAACATTTTCCACGCACATTCCGTAAAGGATTATATGCGCCGGGATGAAACGATAAAAAGATTCCTTGATTTTGTAAACGACAAAAAGATGATGCGCGTCGATATCGTGGAAGACGTTCTTGAAGTCGTTGATTTTCTTGTGGATCTTTCTAGTTTTGATTACGCAAAAGAACTCATCAGTTCCGCGGAAGATGTTGTAAAGACATCCGGCAGCGCATATTTCAAGCGGGAGTTCGCCCGTTCAAAGATCAATCTTTACAAGAGCCTCGGAAACGAAAAACTGTTGAAAGAGACTTACGAAGATTATTTTAAAGCTTCGGAAGAACTCCAGGAACAGTCCGGTCTTTCCTACAGCAAATTCCTTGATCTCCAGAAAACTCTTACGAGGATTGTAAGTGATAACAGGATGCTCTCCGAAAAAGCAAACACGGATGAGCTTACCGGCCTTTCCAACAGAGCGCATCTTAACACATTTTCCGACGATGCGTTCCAGGATGCATACGAAAACAAAAAGAAGCTCGCCATCGAACTTCTGGATATAGACGATTTCAAATCTTATAACGACCGATTCGGGCATTATGTGGGAGACCTTTGTCTTCTCGCTCTTTCAAAAGAGCTGAAAAAGATCTTAAAGGACGAAAGGATCTTTGCCGCAAGATACGGCGGCGACGAATTTGTTATCATCTATAAAAATATGGAAGATGACGAGATATTAAAGATAGCCGAGAAACTCGGAAACAAAACAAGAAATCTTAAGATACCCGTCAAAAAAAGAAGCAAAGAGACCGTAGGGTTTACGATCTCTCAGGGTATCCATAATGCGGTCCCAAAAAACTGAACCGCATTTGGGACTTTTTGCATAAAGCGGATATTGCGCTTTACGATGTTAAGAAGGACGGAAAGGACGGCGTAAAAATTGATTAATTTTTGTATTTCAGCGCTATCCAGCGATATTCGTACGGTTGAAGGTCGACACAGTCGGCCTTTATTTTTTCGTTAGTGAAAAGGTCCTTATATTCTTCCTGCTCGGCTGTATATATTCTCTGCTGCATATTGCTGAAGTTGAACATACAGATCACTTTTTCGTTCTCGAAGTACCTTCCGAAAGCAACAACGCAGTCGTTTCCGGTGGGGATGAGCCATGTATCCGCCTCCGCAAAGAAAGCCTTATGTTTCTTTCTCATCTCGCGAAGATCGCGTATCGCGGAATAGATCCTGCCCTCTCTTGTTTTCTTGTTTGTCTTTTTCTTTGCATCTTCCCAAGAAAACTTTCCGCGATGAAGATATCTTGAATCCTCCCTGCGGAGCGGGTCCTCATGATAGGTGTAATCATTCAACTGTCCTATCTCATCGCCGGAATAAAGAACCGGTATTCCCGAAAGAGAGAAAAGGAAAGCGTGGAGCATAATATCCAGTTTGATTCCCGTCTCCTTCTTTATTTCGTCTCTTTCATATTCCGCAGCTTCGATTCCGGAAAGGGAAGCCGTTGTTCCGCAAAGTCTTGCATCTCCCAGTGTGGGATCGTCGTTATAAAGCTCTCCGCGAGCCTCACTTCCGTATATATATCCGCGGAAGAAATCGTTAAGATATTTCTTATGATTAACCTCTTCCACTCCGAACTGTTCAAGATAATTATAATCAAGCCCCCAGCCGATATCGTCATGACATCTTAAATAATTAAGGAAAACATATTCCTTCGGGAGCGAGAAGGTGCTGTATAGCTGATGCTGTAAAAGTCTTGTATCATGCGTTGCAACCGTATGCCAGAGAGAAGCCATCGTCGTAACGTTATACAAAAGATCGCATTCGGGTTTTTCCACGGTTCCGAAGTACGGAACAACTTCTTTCGGTTCCATAACAACCTCTCCGAGAAGCAGTGTTCCCGGACAGACGATCTCCGCCGCGATCTTCATCATTCGCACAAGGGTATGAACTTCCGGAAGATTCCTGCAGGTTGTTCCCGGAGTCTTCCATATATACGGAGTCGCATCAAGACGGACGATATCAACACCTTGGTTGCAAAGGAAGAGCATGTTCTCCGTCATATCGTTAAAAACGGTGGGGTTTCTGTAGTTAAGATCCCACTGATACGGATAGAATGTTGTCATAACAACTTTCCCGACCTCCGGACACCAGGTAAAGTTTCCGGGCGCGGTTGTGGGGAACACCTGAGGCACCGTCTTTTCGAATTCGTTCGGCACGCGCCAGTCGTCAAAGAAGAAATATCTCTCCTGCGCCGTGCGGTCTCCCGCCTTTGCGCTCTTTGCCCAGATATGATCCTCACTTGTATGGTTCATAACAAAATCAAGGCAGATGCTGATATCCTTCTTATGGCATTCCTCGGAAAGCGCCAAAAGGTCATCCATGGTTCCGAGTTTCGGATCAACCTTCCTGAAATCCGATACGGCATATCCGCCGTCGGATCTTCCTTCGGGAGATTCCAGGAGAGGCATAAGATGCAGATAATTAACTCCGGTCTCATCAAGATAATCAAGATGCTCCTGTACGCCCTTTACGGTATCCGCAAAATTGTCGACGTATAAAAGCATTCCTTCCCTCTTGTTATCTTTATACCATCCGGAATCTTTTGTACGCTTCTTATCCCACGCCTTAAGATCCTCCGCTCTTTCAAGATACATTCTCTCAAGCATCTTGCAAAAGAAATCGAATGCATTCTCATCATTTTTATATATTTCAAAATAAAGCCATTTCAGTTCATCAAAATATTTATTAAATCTTTTTTTAAATCCTGTGTTGGGCTTTTTATTTTCAACTGTTTTTTTCATTTTATTCCTCTTCTGTTTTATCAACCGGCTCCGTTTCGCCTTCTTCGTTTTCATCTTCCTCGTTCACGCCGAGGATCTTATCAACGGCATCCTTTATCACCGGATAAAAGAAAAATGAAGACAGATATGCGGGAAGTGAAAGGCCGCATACGAAGAAAAGCGGAAGCAGCGATGCCACCTGTGTAAAAAGAAACAACACTCCCATGTATATAAACACCATCATGAGAGTTCGCGGAAAGTATCCCACCGCGTAAAGACACATGTTTTTAAGTGTCGCAAAAAACGTGTTCTCAAACTTTGCCATAAGCGGAAATGCCCAGACTACCACAGCAAAGAAAAGAACCAAAAGAACATAAAACGGTATCAAAAAGGCGCTGCTCTCATTTTGTAAAATCAGGAAATAATAATCCACGTAGAGGATCACGGCTATCCCGAGGAACAGAAGCCACACCGGAGTTACCGTTTTAAGATTATGTTTAAACTGCGTAAAAAAATCTTTTGTAACATGCCCGTCTTCGCCGTCCCGCATCTTCATTATCATATAATCGCAGGATGCAAGTGCCGCTCCCGCGGTCACGATCGGAAGAGAGCATATCAGAGTGTATACGTTTATAAGTAATAAATTTGTAATATCGGTCATAGCCCGAAAGAGCGGACCGTCTGCACTGAAAAATTCTTTCATTCTTTTAAGAAATTATGAGCCGTGCCGTTTCCGGCACGGCCCGTTAAGCTTAACAACAAGTTTGTAATGTCTTTTAACCCTTAACCGCGCCTTCGATCATACCTTCCATAATCTGCTTCTGAGCAATAAGGAAGATGATTATCATCGGTAAGATTGCAAGGAGCGCTGCCGCAAGGATAAGGTTCCACTGCTTAACATATGAACCTACGAATGCCTGAACCGCAACCGGAAGTGTTCTTACCGGACCGTTCTGTCCAAGCATCATGGACGGCAGAAGATAGTCATTCCAGATCCACATACCGTTAAGGATCGTGACCGTTGTGATCACCGGTGTGAGGAGCGGGAAGATAACCTTAAAGAATACCTGTTCCGGTGAGCATCCGTCGATTGACGCAGCTTCCTCGAGATCGAATGGGATACCCTTTATAAAACCTACAAGGATAAATACCGTCATCGCACCGCCGAATCCGAGATATGCAAATACGATACCCGGAACGGACTTAAGCATTGAGATCCCCACAAATTTTCCCGCATCTCTGAACGTGGAAATAAGCGGAAGCATTACTACCTGGAACGGAATTATCATGGAAGCGATAAATGTAAAGTAGATTACCGCTGACCATTTTGTCTTATTTCTGCATATTACCCATGCAGCCATGGCACCGAAAAGTGCAAGGAGCGCAAGGGATAATATGGTTATAAGCGCTGAATATCCGAAGGACTGCCAGAACATAAAGTTCTTGTTTGTTATAACGTCACGCATATTCTGAACAAGCTGTCCGAATGATGCGCCGTTAAAGCCGATCGGGTTCTTTGTTATGTTTGCCGCTTCCTTAAAGGAGTTTAATACAACAAGGAAGAACGGAAACAGTACATATGCTGCGATGATTATCGCGATTATAAGGCGGATTACAACATTAAAGGGTTTTTCTTTTGTATGCATTATAATTCCACCTCCTTCTTATTGGATAAACGAACCTGTATGATCGATACGCAGGCAAGTATGATAAAGAACAATACCGCTTTTGCCTGGCCGAGCGCATAATTCTGATTTATAACCGCTGTGTTATAAATATTTAAGGCAAGCATCTCGGTACCGTTTGTAAGGTAGTTTCCGAAGATATCCAGAGAACCTTTACCGTTTGTCAATGCAAGGTTTACATCGAACTGCTTAAATGCGCTTGTAAGTGTAAGAAACGTACATATCGTTATCGTGGGAGCGATCATCGGGATCTTTATCTCGAAGAGTGTCTGCATCGGTGTTGCACCATCGATGGCAGATGCTTCAAGCACATCTCCCGGGATCGTATTAAGTCCCGTTATATAAATCAACATTATATATCCTGCGTACTGCCAGATATAAACTATGATTACGGCGATGAAGGCGGTTCCTGTGTCCGCGATCATCGAATATTTCATATTAAAGATCTTCGTAACAACGTTACTGAAGGTGAACTGCCATATATAGCCGAGAACGATCCCACCGATAAGGTTCGGAAGGAAGTATGCAGCTCTGAAGAATCCCAGTCCCTTGATCTTTGATGTGCAAAGAAGCGCAAGTAAGAATGCAACAAGGTTTACCATTATCATATTTACAACCACGAACAGGAATGTAAGGGCGATTGACCATATGAATGCGGGATCCTTAAACATTCTTATATAGTTATCAAGTCCGACTTCGTTTCTTATTCTGATACCGTCCCAGTCCGTGAATGAATATCTGATACCGAGTACAAGCGGAATAATGACTGTTACTGCAAAAGCAAAAAGAAGCGGGAATAAGAAAAGCACATTAATTATCGTTCTGTGATGTTTCAGCGTCGGAAAGAAGTATAATCCGATTATAATTGCAATGACACCGATAATAAGAGGCAATCCACGATATGAAACCTTTGATCCGGAAAAATCCATTACAAGAGCCCAGATCAGGAGTCCGAGGCCTGCTGCGAGCATGACCAGAGACATAACTCTTTTTAATGCGGATGGTGTGTTCATATAACCTCCTTTTTTAGATAAATCGGGCAGAGCATATGCCCTGCCCGAAAGTTAATGAAAGGTTTGTTTAATTATTTAGCGTAGTAAGCTGAGATTACGGAAGAGATCTTGGATACGAATTCGTCTGCATCCTTGATGGAGCCTTTAGCATAATCTGCGAATACCTGGCATGTCTCGTTCTGGAGACCGTCCTTCTTAAGCATTGTATGCCATCCACTGTAGTTTCCTGCTGTGATGTAGCTGTTCATGCTCTTGTAGAACGGGTTCGTTGCTTCATACTGGCAATCATCGAACGGAGATACAAGACCTGCTTTGTTTACAAGGATATCCTGAGCGGAATCGCCTGCGCACCAGTTGAAGAACTGCTTAGCTGCGTCAACGTTACCATCGGAGTATGCTACCCAGTATGAAGGCGGTCCAGCGATGATCGTGTTGATACCGTCTTCGAATGCATACGGAGCAAATCCTACTTCAAAATCAACATCATCCGGAGATGTTACGCACCAGTTACCCTGTGTGATGAATGCGAACTTGCCTTCTTTGAAGCCTGCAACCTGCTCATCATATGTACCGTCGATAAGAAGATGATCCTTATCTGAATACTGATTCATCATTCCTACGAATTCAGCAAACTTCTTCATTCTTGCTTCATCAATCTTTCCGCCGTCGTTAAGAAGATCGATGTACTTTGTATCGTCTGCCTTAAGACCTGCATCAAGATACTGACCGAATACATGTGTACCTGAAGACCATCCAAGGTTTGTCGGCTCTGCGCAATATGCGAATACTGCTGTAAGTCCGAGTTCATCCTTCTTGGAATCGATTGTTTCGCAAGCCTTCTTCCAAGCATCCGGGCTTGTAAGTGTTGAAGGATCAACGCCTGCCTTCTCAAGGATGTCTGCATTGTATCCAAGAGCCGTAGCTTCTACAGTGTACGGGAAGCCGATCGTTCCCATGCTGTCATGTACAAGTTCGAAACCTGTTTTGTCTGTCCACTCTTCGCCTGCAAGATCAACAAGCATTCCATCCCATGTATCTGCCTGGTTAGCTTCGATAACGAAGATGTCCGGCATATTGTCCTGCTGATACATTTTCTTAAGTTCGTCTCCTGCGCTTGTGTCTCCACCGATCGTCTCGATGTTAACCTTTAAGCCTGTCTCTTCTTCGCAAAGCTTTGCAAGTTCTTCGAGCTGATCATTGATCTCCGGCTTACCGTTAAGAAGTCTTAAGTCATAATCTCCTGAATCAGCAGAGCCACCATCGTCTGTGCTTGCAGTAGTATCGCTACCGCTGTCTGTTGATCCGCCGTCTGCGGAACCTCCGTTACCGCCGCATGCTGCGAGTGAGATTGTCATTGCAGCTGCCATTACAAGTGCCAAAACTTTCTTTTTCATGTTTTCCCTCCTTAAAGTTTTGTAACCTTTGTTACCTTTTACGCAAAAGTAAGTGTTTTCTTTTATTCCTTTTAGTTACTTATGCGTTTAAGTTGTGTTTGTATAATAAATGCATTTTCTAAAAAATGCAAGTACTATTGATGTTATTTGTGTTGTTTCGTCGTTATGAACAATTTTTAATGTACAATTTGTTGCATATCTTACGAGAAATCTGACCTTTGCCGTTAAAGTCGTTATCAAACCGCTTTCAGTGAAACTATTTCCCGAAGATCCTTAACGCTTTCGCGTTCCACAATGCTGTGCGGGAGAATTATCTGTCTCTCTTCAACATCTTTTCCTTTAAGTATCGCCAGGAGCTTCTCCGCTGCGATCTTCCCTTTATCTTCAGCGCTCTGGTGGATTGTTGTAAGCTTCGGTGTACATATCCTTGAGATTAATATATCATCCACGCCCATTATCGAAAGGTCGTCCGGTATGTTCTTTCCCAGTTTCTGTGCCATTCCCATCAGCATGGTTGCATAGAGATCCGAGCAGCAGAAAACAGCAGTCATATTTTCCGAAAGTCTTATCATCTTTTCAAGGGAGCGGTTGATATCCCGTTTCGTGGATTCCAGCATCAAAAGGTTGCTTCTGCTGTATTTGATGCCCTCTTCCTTCAAGGCTCTTCTGTATCCCTTAAAACGCATGGCGTTTACGCCTTCTATATTGTCGGTAAGGAATCCGATCTTTTTATGTCCCTTATTTATAAGATACTTTACCGCCTCGCAGACCGAGCCTTCGTCATCCAGCCCAACGTTTACATAATCGTTTCCGAAGCTTTCATCCACCTCGTCGCTGACGTATGCGTCCACGCAGGCGATGGGTTTTCTGTATCTTCTCTGGATCCTGAGCGCATCGTCGTCTAACATGCAGAACAGAATAAGGCCGTCGGCATTCCAGGTTTCAACTTTCGTTATGATCTCCGAAATATCTTCCGATATGCAGATCATCATGTAATATCCCGCAGCCCGGACAACCTCTTCTATTCCGCCGAGCATCTCGGAAACGAAAGGATCCGAAAGAATATGCATAAAGCGGTCTTCGCGAACCCGGAGCACCACGCATATCATCTTCGACTGGTTCTGTGCAAGGTTCCTGGCATTTATATTCGGAACATATTCAACATCCGAAAGATAAGCCTTAACTCGCTCTATGGTTTCCTGCGAAACTTCCTTTGTTTTTCCGTGGATAACGTTTGAAACCGTTGTCGCACTCATATTAAGTTCTTTGGCTATTTGTTTTATCGTTATCATGGGTGCATTATAGCAAGATTTCCTTTAACGGTAAAGGTATAATTGTGTACAAGAAAATAAGCCCGTTTTTATGCGTGTTGCATAAGTGGGCTTATTTTACGTTATTTCTGTACGCTGTTAAGTTTTTATCTAAAATGCTTCTTTGATGCTTAAATAGTGCAGAAATTCGCCCTTTTCGGCGATTTCTTCGATTTCTTTCAAAGTTGCGATCTTAAATCCGTCTGTTTCTTCCGTCTGTAAATTCACATCTTTTTCGTTAAAGTTCATTTCGAAACGATACACATCAACAAAGTAATTATCGCCTTCGTCCGGGTTTATGCGCTTATACGTAAGGGCAACGCCGCCTTCCGCTTCCGAAACATCCAGACCGGTTTCTTCCTTAACTTCCCGGCAAACCGCCTCAAAAGATGTTTCTCCCGCCTTGACTCCGCCGCCGGGAACCTCGAAATGTCCGGCCGCCCACGCCTTCGTTTTGGCGCGCTTGGTGATAAGATACTTTCCGTCCGGCCGCTTTATTATCGCAAGCACCGTAAGATGAAAGTCTCCGGGCTGCATGTTCCAGTCGTTCCGCACCATGGTCCGGCCCGTCGGCTGCTTGTTCTCGTCATATATATCCCATAATTCTGCCATTGTTCTCTATCTCCTTTTTCATTGATTGTTGGTCAGGCTTCCCATAACCTCCGCCGGGTGGTTCCCCATCGCCTCCGCCGGGTGGTATATATCTTCTCACGGCGGCTTCGCTGTGATTATATAAGATTGATCGCGTTACAATCCGATATGTTGACGTCGCCGCGGCTCATGTGACATCGTGTCACGGAGCCGCTGACCGTGCCATCCGTGGCACGGCCCGCCTGTGTACCGGGATCAATCTAACATAATCATCAGCTTGCCTAATGATTCGAAGATATATACCACCCGACGTAGGCTCTATGAAGTCTGCCCGCGCCGCCTGTCGTATGCTTTTGAGACATAAGGCGAGTCATAGATTACGTTGGATTGATATTACTTACAGCCAAGCCTTGCCACGGATGGCAAGGCTACCGAGTTAGTGACAGGATGTCACATAACTCGGGGTGGCGTCAATATACAGTGCACTATAGCCATCAATCCTACATAATCATGACGTAGCCGCGTCGAAAAAGTATACGACAGGCGGCGCGGGCGGGGTGCATGGGCACGGGCGGTCAACCTTCCGGGTGGAGGTAATTGTATACCTCCTCTGCGGACCGGCGGTCCATGGAGGGGACTGCGGCAAGGTCTTCGACGGAAGCCGCTTTTATCTCTTCCAGCCCCGGGAACTGCCGCATAAGCGCTTTTCTGCGGGCGGGTC
>JAFOND010000158.1 GCA_017418645.1 Lachnospiraceae bacterium
GCCCAGGATCATAAGAGAGCATATGACGGAGACGAAGGTCCGAACACGGGCGGAATGGGAACCTTCTCACCGAGCCCCTTCTATACGGAAGAGATTGATAAGATCTGTAAGGAAAAGATTTATCAAAAGACCGTGGACGCCATGGCATCCGAAGGAAGAGCTTTTAAAGGCGTTATATTCTTCGGGCTTATGTTAACGGAGGACGGACCGAAAGTTCTTGAATATAACGCAAGGTTCGGAGATCCCGAGGCTCAGGTTGTTCTGCCCCGCATGAAAAACGACATTGTGGACGTAATGGAAGCATGCATCAACGGAACTCTTTCCGAGGTGAACCTCGAGTTTGAAGATAATGCGGCGGTCTGTGTTGTGCTTGCATCCAAGGGCTACCCGATATCCTATGAGAAAGGTTATAAAATCGAGGGTCTGGATTCCTTTGACAACATAGATGAATTTTGTTTCCATGCGGGAACCGCATTTGATAAAGAAGGCAATATTGTAACAAACGGCGGTCGTGTTCTGGGAATAACCGCAAAAGACAAAGATCTTAAGAGCGCAAGGAAACGCGCGTATAAAGCTACGGAGCGGATATCTTTCGACAATAAATATATGAGAAACGATATCGGCCACGCTCTGGACGAAGTGTGATGTAAAGGGGGACGGTTTACCGTCCCCCTGATTTACCGTCCCTCTGATTCTTAAAATTTCTACTTGCAATTTTATTACATTCGTGATAGTGTATTTCGCACACACAATTTTCAATACCCTCTTCGGGGGATAATTCCATTTTTAAAATTTAATAAAAGAGGTTAACTATGCCATGGAAACGGTAATTAAGACTTACGTTAGTCTGTTTTTTACCGCCGTTCTTACAGTGCTTTCGGTTACCGTATGCAGTTTAAGCGTTCAGGGGAAGAACGCAAACGAATATGCGGATACGATAGCTTCGCTTTGGCAGGAGTCTAACTATACCCTTTCGGAAGATGATTTTAAAGACGAACTTCCGAAGGGATATTCGTTAACTCTTAAAAAAACGGGAACAACGGCGGGAGTGCTCAGACTTTCATACTATTTTGACGCGCCGCTATTCGGACTGACGGTTCCCGAGGACGGCGCCGAGGGAAAAGGACAAAGAGAAATAGTCAGAACGGTAAGATGACAGAGGAGGAATCTTATGAAAACAATACTAAGTGAATTCGGTGAAATGTTTACGGATTTTTTGATATGCGGTTCTCTTACGGCTGCCGTGATCGCGGCGGGGATTATTTATGCGGTATAAAGGAAGGACGGTATATAAGTGAAACAGATAATGGAACAATACGGAAACACGCTTCTTGCTGCGGTCGGAGCAATTCTTTTGATATCTCTGTTTGTGGGACTATTAATCCCGGGAGGAAAGCTTTCTGAGTTTGTGGGAGAAGCGTTTGTAAACCTGAATTTTACGGGTAAGGTTAAAGGAGTCGACGGCTCTTTTTACGATATCTTAAGACCGTCACCGGAATACGATATCCGTACGGCTGTTGAAAGGAACAGGGATTATTCAATAAGGGATATTTTTGTTCCCAAAGCCGGGACGCAAGAAAGCGATCTTTATGTTTCGGTACTTTCGGTATCATCTCTGGATGATACCGAAAGTACCTTCTGCCTGAAGGATAAGAACGGAAACAGAATGCGGGTATCGTCCGTTAACACGGATGTTGACGGAGCAAAAATGGTTTTTCTTGAGGAAGGCTATTACAGAATAAGATATACGGTTAAGAATATGAAAACCGGAGGTGAAGAAAATGCATCATGTGTTATTCATTCCCTGACCGGCGAAGGCAATGAGGAAAACGGAATAATAAGAAAGAAGGCGGATATATGAAGACTGTTTTTTACGGGATCATTACGGGCGTTACCGTTGTGTTTACGGTTCTTCTTGTAATGATAATTTCCGGAAGGGATATCCGCGAAGAAGAGGCGTCAAAAGCGCTTTCCTCGGCCCTTAAAGAAACAATGGAGAATATCGGGGAGAGGGGAACCTATCCCATTTCGGACAGCGAGGAGTTCAGAAAGGATTTCACGGATCTTTTGACGGAAAAGATACAAAAAGGCGGCGATAAAGATCTTGATCTTTCGGTGGAGTTTTACGCATCGGATGAAAAAAACGGTCTTCTTTCGGTAAAGGTTACGGAAACTTTTTCTTATCCAAACGGCAGGAAAGGAACGGTGAGTGACAGCGGGATAATTGTCCTTTCGGAAGAAGATCTTCCGGGAATAAAAACCGCAACATATACCATAGAGGAAGAGGCTGCACATGATCTTTCGGTATCAAAGGATTATGCAAAATATGAGTATGCCGAATACAAGGAGATACCGGTTCCGAAGAGCCCGGAAGGAAAGGCTTTTTACGGATGGGAAATAGTGTCGACGGACGGCGTACCGATGGGCGGAGACGATGTGGTTTATATCAGGCGCGAAGAGGAACGTGTTTCGGATACGGACCTTTTGATAAGTGCCCTCGATCCGGAAAAAGAGTATACATACAAAACCGTATATAAAGAATTTTCAAATTGGAAAAAACTCGATAAAGGAGATGCCGATAATGAGTATTTTGAAGCGGAATTTAAGAGGGCGACATGAACGCATATTACTGTCGCTTGCTCTGTTTTTCATTTGCTTTTTTCTGGGAGGAAAGACGGTACATGCACAGTGGATCGGAGCCCCCTATTCATACAGTGCGGAGAACATTTCCTTATCAGCGGTAAATGAAAAAGGGATACCCTGGTGGAATGTATCCGGAAAAGATTTTTTACTCTCATATGATTATGTTACAAGAGGAACGGTTTACGTTACGGTTTATGATTACGGAACGATAACCGTTTCCGACGGGGAAGGAGGAACAAGAAGTTATTGGGGAATAGTCGGAAGCCACACGGAAAGCCGGGGAATGACGGAGGTGAGCCGTGTTGCGGAAACGGCCACACCGTCTTCTGTTTCGCCGGGAAAATTTTCGGCGGAAGACTACGGGGAATATCATTCTTTCAGTGCTTCATCGACCTGTCACGGGATAAGTGTTTCGGGAAACGGAAGCTTTCGTGTCAGAGGTCCCATGAACGAAAGCGAGCTTACATGGGCCGGGATTCTTGCAAAAGACGAGGATAAGATAATTATCGATGATGATATTTTTTCGGAGGCGGAATCATTTTTGATCGAAGGAAAAGCTCTTGAGATCAGCGGAAATGGAGTATACGGTGTTTACAGAACCGGAGAAACCGACGATCCGCTTTTTGATGTAAAAAACGGTTCTCTGATTCTTTCGGACATTACCGCGGACGGAAGCAGACACGGAACAAGCGGTGTGACGGTAAAGAATTCGGGCGGGATCCTGTCTTTGAAAAATGCCCTTATAAAAGGCGGACTCAATGCGTCAGTTTATCTTGAGAGCGGGATTACAACGATAAGCGGTGATACGAAAATATACTGCGGGACGGACAGAGAATCCCATGCGGTAAAGATGGGTAACGGAGAAAAAAACGCCACCCTGTTCTTTAAGGACGGGACAATATACGGAGGAAACGGAACCGGATGTGTTTCGATGTATCGCGGGACGTTTGAAATGTCCGGAGGAGCGATCGACGCCTTTGATCCGGACGGAAAGGTGTGCAATACAACAACCGGCGTTAACATCGGAAACTACGGCGGAAACAACGTCTTCAGAATGAAAGGCGGAGTGATAAAAAACGCTCATGAGGGAGTGATAACGGAAAAAGGACAGAGCATGGAGCTTATTGACGGAACAATATCAACGGGACGCATCGCGGACGGTGTGGGTTCCGATGCGGCATGCATTGTTAATAAAGGGAAGGTGTCGATCAGCGGAGGAAGTCTTGTTCTCTGCTGCAAAGAAAGCGGAGTCGGCGTGCTTAACCTTTCCGGAGAATTAAGCATGTCTGACGGAACGATAATAAGCGAAAAAGAAAAGTTCGGAACCGGTATACTGAATCTTTCGGATTCTGTTGCAAAGATCTCCGGCGGTACGATAATGATGCAAAATAACGGGATATATCAGGATTCGACGGGAAATGTTCTGATAGGAGAAGGCGGTGTTCCGGAGATAAAAGACTGTAAAGTGTCAGGGATCGCATTGGCATCCGGGAACGTGTTCATGAACGGCGGAACCGTATCCCATAACGGAGAAGAAGGAGTATATATAAGTCCCGGTACAAAGTTTTATCAAAGCGGAGGGACCGTAATATCGAATAACAAAGGGGCGGATCCTTCAAAAGGCATACATCAGGCGGGAGAATACTTTCTTTCGGGCAATGCGGTCGTAGACGAAAACAACAGCATATGTCTCGAACGCGGATGCGTCATAACAATACCTGAAGAAGGATTGAATTCAAACGGTTTTTTTGTGGGCTTTTTACATGATGATGACAACTTTGTGGGACGCACGGTTGCGGTAACATGGTGGGATGTTAACGAACCGGATACGCAGGAACTCCGGGAAAGAGGAGAGCGGTATGCAAACAAGTTTACGCCGGACTTTTTTCATCCACATCATGACAGCGACGGAAGTGACTTTACGGGATGCGTTGAAGAATCTCATTACGCATGTATAAGACCGGGTACCTGCGGCTCAAAAATGGGACAGAACATACTCTATCTTTCCGGATACTACAGCGCTTTTTACGGGGATTTTCCCATAAAGGATGTTAATGCAAAGTTGCCGGAAAAAGAATGTTTTTTATGGAAGGAAGAAAAAACATTTAAGCATACGGACATACAAGAATATCCCGTTACGGATATACCGGAACACATCATAATGAAAGGATGGACGTATAACCCGGAATACGAAACGGATGAGTATAAATATCTTTTTGATACTCTTCTGTCATCTTCACTCGGTGATCCCGAAACGGATTATCCCGAGGAAGAAAAATATAAAAAATATTATGACAGGGAAAAAACTCTTCTTCAGAAAAGTGATATTGAGTTTTCCTTTTTATCGGGAAATTTTTCATGGTATCCGGTGTTTGATATAAAGCAGGATATAAGATATCTCGGGGGCGATTCGGATACGGGAGAAACGGTAAAGACCGTTCCTTCCGGCAAAGAAGAAATCTTACAAAAAGATGTTATGCCAAAAGACCTTTTATGGGATTACAGGGACGATTCAACAGACAATTTTTACAGGCGATCGGTACTTGATACGGAAGAAAACGATTACAGCAACGAAGGCTGGTCTTTTGTTAGGGATACAGTGCTTTCCGATACACCGGAAGAAAGGATGAAATACGAACCCGGGATCTTTACATACAACAACAACGGAAACATGTTTGCAATGAGCATAAATGATTATTCGGAAGATGTGCTTACTTCAAAAATCAAACGATATGATACGGATCTTTATGGGCTTTCATTTTATGCGGAAGGAGTAAGATACGATGCGGCGGATAAAGATGTACTTTTAAACGGGGAAAAACCCGTTGTTACACTGTACTCCGTATGGGACAGATTTCCCTATATATCCGCATGTGAGATTTCGATAGATACGTTTGATATAGAATCCCACGACGAGGAGTGGATGGTATCGGAACTGTTAAGAGTACCGGAACAGATTTATTCCTTCGGAGACAGGGAAACGGAGGAGTCACTTCTTAAGATCTCGCTTGATGATTTTGATTATTCGCATTTTATAAACTTCCGTGATTCGGGGGATGATATGGGATCCGTTCCGGTAACATACAGGATAGAGGATACGGCAAAAGGCCCGGATAAAGAAGGAAATGTCACATATTACACTGTGAATGTGACAATCACTTCTTCAACACCCTTACGTTCCAAAGAAGTCATGTACGGAAAAAAAGAGACGGAAAAAGGAATCGTGGAATGCAGGTTTATAAACAGGGATTATTATGAAAAAATGATAAACAGCGGGGCGTATAAAAATGCATGCAACAGAGGAGAGAAATTTTACTATACAAAGGATGAATATGAAGAAGCATATGAACTGTATAAAAAGGGCGGCGCATTGCATCCGTATTCGAAATGGTATACGAATAAAAATCTGAAAGAAGAAATGGAAAAGATGTTTTCCGACACGGAAAACGGGAAATATGAATTCAGGGAGGACATAAAAAATGAATAAAAAGAAATTCGGCTTTTTTGCCGGTGTTATATTTTTGACGGCTGTAATAATATCGGCGTGTTCATGTACGTTTTTATCAAAGGCAGCAGGGACGAATACATCCTATGTTATCGGTGATGACGGATATTCGTCGGACAACGTTGGCGCGGCTGTTTTTACGGGCGGAAAAGATTATGAACTGGTTATCGATTCATCAAAAGGAAGCAAACTTAAGGTTAAGTGTATAAATTACGATCCGGATACGAAAAAAGCTATTTTTATGACCTATGGCTTTGCCTCAACAACATGGCCGGGAAGAAGGGATCTTACGTCTAATTACAGTTCAAAATTCGGGGAAATGGCACCTGCAGTAAGTGATCTCAGATTACCGTGCTGCGACCAGTCGGACGTGGATTCTTCGTATGAAGGTCTTTATATAAACGGTGCGGAAGGAAAGATGGAAACCATATGGATAGAAGATACGATCGTAGAAGCAAGAACGAATCTCAGAATTGAGTATGTGTGGCTGGGAAACAACGCTTCCGGAGGTCATGTGTTCTGTACGAGGGGAGACGGACTTTATTATCCGTCGCAGTCAACCTCCACTTTCGGCGTGGCACCGGGATTTACTCTTGATACTTCTCTTGTAAGAATAAGCGGGAAACAGGTTTATTACGGAGCATTTCAGGAGAGCAATGCAATTTCATATGTTAAAAACGTAAACGAGATCAATGAAGGGGATGTGTTTGATCTGACACGACTGATTTCCGACGTTAAGTATGCAAACGGTTCAAACAAGGGAAAAAGTGCGGCTTATACGCTTACTGTCGATGAAGCATACGGAAAGATCGAAGGAACAAAGTGGACGGTGTGTAATGATATTGATGATCCGGTGAATGTATCGATCCGTGTTAAGTCTTATTGCGGGAACTGCAGTACAAACATAAACGTTACACTGATTCCGAAAGAGGAAGAACCCGAGCCCGAACCCGAGCCCGAACCGGAACCTGAACCTGTGGACCCGGAACC
>JAFOND010000159.1 GCA_017418645.1 Lachnospiraceae bacterium
CTTCCTTCCTGTCCGATATTAAGAACGTAATCGGATTTGATACCGTCATCTCCCGCGGAAACGTTTATGGTTCCTCCGATTATGTTAAGTCCCGCAACGTCTTCGGAACCGTCTCCGGAAATACCGTCGTTTGCAGCCGTCACATTAAGGGTAAAGCTGTCGGAAGCGGATGCTCCGATATTGATAGTTGCGCCGTCACCACCCTTGATACCGTTCTTTGCGTTTCCGTTTATGTTAAGGGTCCCGGTTCCGGTTATGGTGAGTGATCCGCCGGATTTAAGCTTTATTGCCGCGCCTTCGAATGCATCCGCTACTTCCGCATCCGTGGATTCCTCGTCCGCGGGATCCTCATTATCCGTAAGAGTATTTGTTCCCGTGATAACGATGGTTGTATCCGTGTTCTCCTTGTTGATGGTTATCGGCGCACCGTTGCTGCAGGAAAGGGTCAGGTTCTGAAGAATGAGAGTGACGTTTGTTGTTCCCTTCTTAACGGTTACGGAGCCTTCCGAACATGTTCCGGAAATGATATAGATTCCGGATTCCTTTATGGTAAGATTCGTATCTTCTATCTTATAAGAATCTTCCGAACCTCCGATGGCGTTAACCGTTGAATCCGTGAACGTAAATGTTGTCGTTGCTTCCTGAATGAGGGCAGAAACATTTGTGTTTGCCGCATATACCTGCATCATATTAACGGGCATAGCCGTAAGTATCATTGCCGTTAAAAGTACCATTGCAACTGTTTTCTTTTTCATAATAAATATCCTCCTTGTCATAGTTTTTTTCTTGACTATGACGTGAGGATAACATGCGAACCTTAATCGAACCTTAAATTGAAAAATATTTTTTAAGATCACCTTCTCTTCAATTTCTTTTCCCCTCTCCATACCTCGTAAACCGAGGCTTCCGGGCTGAACTTTTTTATGAGATCCTGCGCCATACCGCTCACGTTCATGATGAACACCGGTGTGTCTTTCGGTATGCTTCTCTTAAGCTTATTACCGGCGAAGGAAAGCATGGAAAAGGCTGCCTTTGCGGAGTCCTTTCCCACGCACTTTAAGATACGCACCAGAATGCCGCCTTCCGGCATTACGGAGGATACGAAGATTCCTTCCGTATCGCCGTCATGGTAAACAAAACTCAACTTTTTTGTGTTTTCATCTATTCCGCCGGATACGGATATTCCCGCAGCGGCAAGTTCCTTCTTCGGAAGCCTGTCGCATATCCGCTTAAGTTCGGATATGGGAACGTCCTTCATCGGGGTTACATTCCTTGAAGGTGGGATTTTCAGAACCTTATCACTAACCATATCGGAGAATACGGTCTTTAGCATGGTATGTTCACCAACAATGGCTTTAAAACCTCTTTCCTGAAAATACCCTTTGAGCTTTTCCGTATCCTCTCCACCGAGAAATACCGTAACCCTCTTTATTCCCCGGGTTTTAAGGTCACTTTCCATGGCATTTAGCATGGACCATGCGTTTGACTCTCCGCGCTCGTCCTCCGGCACATAAATGTATACAATACGGGCCTCGTCCTTATCACTGTCATAGCCGTCATAGTACTGCAAAATCCCGGCTGCATAGTGATCCGCCCCGTCCGTGGCAAGCTCGCCCTTGGTATGAAAATCCGGGTCATCAATCTTTGCCAAAACATAGTTCGGGGTGAAATCCGCGAATGCTTTTTTGTATTCCTTTGTTATATCAAATACTCTCATAATCCGTTAACACTGCCAAGTACTAGTTCTTTGCCTCTTCTTCGGCCTTTTTCTTTGCTTCCTCTTCCGCTTTCTTCTTCGCCGCTTCGGCCTCCTCTTTCTTTCGTTTTTCCTTTTGATATATTTTATTCAATCCTTCCGTATACAAGCCCGGAATCCCACTATCCATAAATGCCGCTTCGCGAATATATGTGCTTCCGCCAACTTCTCTCAGTTTTCCTTCGGCATCCCGCAGCGCTTCCCTTGCGACTTTGGCTTCTTCTATAAGCATGGCGAGTTTCTGATCACCACCACTTTCAAGTTCCGAGAGAATACGGGATATTTCATCGGGTTTTGCGTCTTTATGTTCCGCTCTTACTTTTGCTTCGACTATCCTATGGTATTCGTCCCTTGCTTCAACTATCTCTTCATCTTTTTTCTTAAGAGCCTTATATTCTTCCTTTAGTTTACGATATTTTTCCTGCTCACGCTCATATATTTTTGCCCAGTCTTCCATGGAAGATGCAATTCTTTTTTCACCTTCCGGCCTTTCTTCATCCTCCTTCATCATTTTTAGTATTGCCTGCTGGACACCCTTTAACCTGTCCGCAAGTGCTGCGCGTTCATCCTTTGATAAAAACCTGCCCATCATTGTTTCAACTATCGCCGGGGAAAGTGCCAGGACCCGCTCGGCAAATTCTTTATCAAGCCCCACTATAGTGATGTTTCCGTTCGCATCTTCGATGTTTTTGTGTTTTCTGGAAGCGGTCTCCGTATCATGATTTCTGGACAACATCTCCTGATAACTTAATGTTCCGAAAGACATATCATTATCTATACCGCATATACTGTCCACTATAATGGTATCTCCCTCAATCCTGGTCTGAATCATGTAATTTCCGTCATTACGATCCATCTGTCCGCATATCAGATCAAAAATCTGCATTTTCATCATGCTTGAAAATGCCTCCGGAGTGTATCTGAGTTTCTTATCTATGACAACCGGATCGTTAAACGTCTCTGTATAACTCTTTCCCTTTACTTCATCCATGCGAAGACCTTCAACCTTTTTTCCGTCCAGATCCAATGTAACCCTTTGGCTTTTCATCATAATATCGGAAATCCCCAAAAGATCAGCCATCACCGTTGTAGCTTCGTTTCTGACGGTGAGATCCGCATTGAGCGGAATACCTGAATTGGCAGCCATGGCAGCCGAAAGTGCCATTGAGGATATGTTATCCATTAGTTCCGGAAGAACAACCTGTTCTTCTTTGTCCAGTTTGCATACTCTGATAAACCTGTCCATGCTTTCCTTAGTTTCGTATCTGATTGCGTATACATTGGTTTCACCGCCCTGCATTACCATTGCCTTGGCCTTATCAAACACCTGTATCTTCAGCATTCTTTTTTTAAGTTCTTCCGCGCGCTGCTCGTCCGTAAGGCCGCCAAACTCTCCGTCCGCGCCTTTATTTAACTCGTCAATCTCGTGTTTATATTTATGAAGAACATAAGCAATAACACCCTTTTGGGTCTTATCAGGAGCATGTGCCTTTTTCTTGAAAAAATATTTTTTTCCGTCCTTTTTATAAGTCAGCATTTCCGAAGTGCCGACCATCAGTTTTTCGTCATCGTTTTTTTCTTTATCTGTGGTGATCTTCAATTCATGATGTCCGAAAAGGATGGTGTTCAATCTGACCCCCATTGCCTTAGTGCTCGGTCCCTTTTCCACTCCCTTTGCTTTGGGTCCCTGTACAAGTGTTTCCGCCCCCTTGGCAGCGGCAGTCTCTTCATAAGCGCCCAAGCCTTCTGTTTTAAAGACTTCAGCGTTGATCTCAATGTCTCTCATATCCGAAGCCAAATGCTCCAATATGGTTTTAACAAGCAAAAGCCTTGCCTTACCCTCCACGGTGGATGGATCATTATGGGATTCCGTATATTTTATGCAGGCTGCCTGAACAGTCTTGTACTGTCTCTTTACATCCTCCACTATACCGTCAAAGTCGTCGCCCTCTACAATCTCCGTATCCAGGATATTCCCCAAAAGCTTGGTGGATTGTATAATGTCTTCCATTTCTTTTGAGTTTTTCTTTTTCCACTTTGAATATATTGAACGGTCATAATCACCTTTTTCAAGTTTTGCGGCAAGATCGGTGTATTTGGTCAGAGTGATCTTTTCCTGCTCCTGATGCTGCTTATCAATCTCTGTCTCCATCCGCTCATAATCACTGAGTTCAAGCGTTCCGTAGTCAGCATAGTCTTCTCTGGGCGTATAGACATATTGTTGAACTTCTTTATTCTTCTGTTTCATAAGAATTTCTCCCCCTTTTCATTATGATAGAGTTTACCGTGAATCATGTATTTTTTCAATAATATTTGAAGCCCTTGTTAATAAGTGCTAAACTATCGGGAAACAATAAGGTCGGAGGCTTTATTTACCGTTATGAGAGATAATCTTAAAAAAATGGCATCATACTACAAACCCTATCTTGGAACTTTCTTCCTGGATATGTTTTTTGCGCTACTTTCTTCCCTTATCGCGCTTGTCATCCCACTTGTGGTAAGGTACATAACAACGGAGGTCGTAAAGCTTGATGCGGGAATTGCCGTCGATAAGATAATAAAGATCGGAATAGTCCTTATAATTCTAGTCTTTGTGCAGTTCTGTTCAAACTACTTTATAACAAACATCGGGCATGTTATGGGCGCAAAGATGGAATATGACATGCGCGCGGAGATATTCTCCCATTATCAGAAGCTGTCTTTTTCCTTTTTTGACGATCAGAAGGTCGGACAGTTAATGAGCAGGATAACCTCCGATCTTTTTGAGATCACGGAGCTTTTGCACCACGGTCCGGAAAATATTGCCATCTCTTTTATAAAGATCGTCGGTGCTTTCATCATCCTTTCAAACATAAGCCTGCATCTTACTCTGGCGGCGTTCCTGCTGGTTCCCATCATGTTTGTCTATGCGTATTTCCTCAATAAAAGGATGAGAAGAGCCTTTCGTGAAAACAGGGTAAAGATCGCAGAGATAAATACCTCCATAGAAGACAACCTGTCCGGAATAAGAGTGGTTAAATCCTTCGCAAACGAAGATATCGAACGTGAGAAGTTTAAGGTTGGAAACGACGGTTTCCTTAAGGCAAAAAAGAACAGTTATTTTTATATGGGCTTCTTCCATTCCGGCATGAACGCCTTTACCATGATGATAAACGTTGTTGTTATCATGGTGGGCGGAGTGTTCATGGCAAAAGGAACGGTTGCGGTTCCTGACTTTGTTACATTCCTTTTATACATAAATGTTTTCACGGATCCCATCCGCACGCTTATTGAATTTACGGAACAGTTCCAGAACGGATATTCCGGCTTCGAAAGATTCGCTGAGATGCTTGCGGTTGAACCGGATATAACGGATAAGGAAGATGCGGTCGAGCTTAAAGATGTTCGCGGCGATATTGTTTTTGACGACGTTTCTTTTAAGTATAACGACACGGCCCACAGAGTGCTCCGCCATATTAACCTTAACGTAAAAGCGGGGGAATATATTGCCCTTGTGGGCTCATCCGGCGGAGGAAAGACAACCCTCTGCTCTCTTATTCCAAGGTTCTATGAAGTTACAAAAGGAAGCATAAAAATAGACGGAAAAGACATCCGTGACGTCACTCTTAAGAGCCTTCGCGAAAACATCGGCATCGTCCAGCAGGATGTATATCTTTTTGCCGGAACGGTCTATGACAACATCCTGTACGGAAAGCCTAACGCAACAAAAGAAGAAGTTATTGCGGCCGCAAAACTTGCAAACGCCCATGAGTTTATCGAGGAGCTTCCGAATGGCTACGATACGGATATAGGACAGCGCGGAATAAAGCTTTCCGGTGGCCAGAAACAGCGTCTTTCGATAGCGCGGGTATTCTTAAAGAATCCGCCGATACTGATCTTTGACGAAGCAACCAGCGCCCTCGATAACGAGAGCGAAAACATTGTTAAGGAATCCCTTGAAAAGCTGGCGAAGAACAGGACAACCTTCGTTATCGCCCACAGGCTTTCAACCATAAAGAACGCGGAGCGGATCCTTGTTTTAACCGAAAACGGCATCGAAGAATCCGGAACTCACGACGAACTTATGGCAATGAACGGGGTGTACGCCAAGCTTTATACCTGGACGAAATGAATTAGGACGCCTTGCGGCAAAGCGACATTACACGCATATAACTAAGAATTGCAAGTACTGATGATACAAATATCATAATAACCGTCAGGATCCTGTGATCCATCCTTGTTCCCAAAGCCACGGAAAGAACAACAAGTCCCATCACCACAAACATATTCGGGAACAAATAGATTGCAACGGCCGTGCCCTGTTTTATAACCTCAATATCATTCTCCCAGTCAAGGCGCATATGCTTTATGCCGCAGACGCATCCCCATGCAGTCGAGAAACAAAGAAGCGTAAAGCCCAGTATAAGATAGAGGATCAGATCCGTAACGGAAGCCTGTGCCGAAATGCAAAAACATATCGTTGCAAATATCATAAACGGCACCGTAAGATACATGTTAAAAAGCATCTTGCCCTTATACAGCGTTTTCTTTTCGATCGGAAGACTCTGTACTATCCAGTAATTCTTTCCTTCAAGGGACGGCGAGCATGCCGTTGTCGCCATCATTCCCAAAAAGAAATATATGATAAACGGTATTGCCGGCTCCATCATCTGAGTTGTAAGAGGCGCGCTGGGGGCAACGGTTCCTATTATCTTATCAAAGCCGAATATGAGCGAGATAAATCCGATGATCGTAACCAGGACTTCTCCCATTGCGCCGTTTACCAGATAGTTGGTAGAACCCGTAAATCTCTTAAACTCTTTAAACGCTATGGCTTTTACGAGGCTTTTCTTTTTCTGCGTCGTCATCTTATAATTCTTGGCAGCGGCATGGGACTTCATTGCGGAATTTATGCTCCTGTAAGAGCGTCCCACGATAGCAAACAAAACGCCGAAAAGTACCGCACTTAAACCGACAAGAAGTAACATGGATGAAATCTTTGTATCGACTATGGCATCCGAAAACCATCTTGCCGGGAAATATATCTTTCCGATACTTGCTGTCGTTTTTGATATGTTTTCAAGGGTTTCGTCTACTTTATCGTCCCTGAAAAATTTCTCTGTTATGAAACGAAGAGTGAAACATAAGATCACAAACGCAAAGGTAAGGATTGTCTGAACGATCTTTGTTTTTTTGAAACCGGAACTGAATTTTGCGATCAAAAATCCTATGAAAGAAGCAAAGAGCATGGGTATAACGGGAACAAAAAGCGACAGGATTATCCATATGGGATACACAATAACTCCGGCATCCGAAAACATGGAATAGCCGATAAGCATCGCAACGGAAATACTCAAATACCAAGGCAGGCTCTTTATATACATGTATAAAAACTTGCATGCCGCCACCGTCTTCGGTTCAAAGGGAAGTGACATAAGCATGTCATATTCCTTAAAATTAAAAAGATATCCGTTGGTTTTAAATACCGTAAAAAAGAAGGACAGAGCGCTTATGGTAAGCGCGCATAAGATCGGCGCGGAATCGATGAGTCCAACCTTTCCGTAGCCCATGCACATAAAAAAGCTGTATCCCATTAACATTGCATAAAGACAGAAAACGCCGATATAACCTCCGGTGATCTTTCCCTTCTTCTTTTTATCGTTGCAGTGCTTATAAATATTGGCCTGACTTGTGGAAAGAAGCAGGGTTTTAAGAAGCAGGATGTTTTTATTCATTGTCATCCTCCTTAGACGCCTGAATGTTTTCCGCGGTTTCAAGGAAGGTTTCTTCCAGGGAATGGCCTTCCGTAAGCTCTTCCATTGTACCGGATGCGATTATTTTTCCCTGCTTTATTATGGCAACTTTGTTACAGAGTTTTTCCGCAACATCCAGGACATGTGTGGAAAAGAATATGGCCGTGCCCTTATCGCACATTTCGTGCATGATCTCTTTTAAAATGAATGTTGCCTTGGGATCAAGACCCACAAAGGGTTCATCGAGAACAAGGAGTTTCGGATCATGAATAAGCGCGGATATTATCGCAACCTTTTGTTTCATTCCGTGGGAATACGAACTTATAAGGTCTCCGAGACTGTTCGTTATCTCAAACTTATCCGCATATTTTTTTATCTTTTCTTCTCGCTCTGCTGCGCCGATATCAAAAACGTCCGCAACAAAATTAAGATACTGGATACCCGTAAGATTTTCATAAAGATCCGGGTTGTCCGGAATGTATGCGGTGATCTTTTTGCATTCCATTGACTCCGTTTTTACGGAATGTCCGTCTATATAAATCTCGCCTTCCGTAAAATCCAAAACGCCCACAACGGCGCGGATCGTGGTTGATTTTCCTGCGCCGTTATGGCCTATAAATCCGTATATATCGCCGCTTTCAACCGTGATCGATACGTTGTCCGCAGCTTTCTTTCCTTCACCGTAAGACTTTGAATAGTTTTTTATCTCAAGCATTGACATGATGATTCGCCTCCCTAAAGTATGCCGGTTTTTTTATTGCTAAAATGTAATCGTCTCAGGTTCACTGGTAAACGAACAGAATACCGCAGTGGCATTCGTCATATAGAATACTTCCGTGTTTCCGTCGTCCGCGGAATACATTTCCTGAAGCGAAGGATATGAATCAAGCATAGCCTGTCTTGCTTCCGTCCTGTCGTCCTCAACAAGTTCGCAGGTAACCCGGAGCCAGCTTCCTTCATGGAATGCGCAGATCTCGACCTTCGGGTTCTTATGAATCTGCACCGAAACATTCTTTGTTTTTCCCGTCTGGATATAAAGTTTACCTTCAAAAATGTTTACCGTTCCGAAGGGACGTACCCTCGGCTGGTCTCCATCAACGGTTGCAAGAAAATACAATCCTGCGTCGATCAAAAAATCTCTTACTCTTTCCATAACTTTTTCTCCTCCAAAACCTGTTTTTCTAAAAGCTACTTTTCCATTTCCGGAAGTTACTTCTCCTTCGGGTATACAAGATCCCATGTCTTTCTTAAACGATCCATAACTTCCATAACTCTGATGGACTCGTCAAGCGGCATTGATGCGCTTTCGTTTTCTCCCGCTTCAATACGCTCTGCAGCCTCAAGAAATTCATATTCGTATCCGCTTATCTGCGGAGGAACTTTTATCTCTTCTTTAAGGTTGTCTTCCGTATCATAGATTCTGATACTCTGCGGATTATTGATATTTTCTATTATCGCATAACCTTTGTTTCCGTAAAGAACGCCCTGTCTGTCGGATCTTGAATAGATACTGTGGGTAAGAACCGCGATACGTCCTTCCGCAAAATGTATTGAGATACTCTCTCTTCCGTCCACTCCGCTGTCCGTCATCTCAACGAAAGAATCGATATCCGTTATATCGTTTCCGAAGCACATCATGGCAAAATTGATGCCGTACACGCCCACGTCAAGGAGCGCACCCCCCGCAAGTTCCGGATCGACTATTCTCTTTTTGTCGCTTATGGGATATGAAAGATTTGCGGTCAGCATATCGATATCGCCGATAACACCGCTTTCGATAACATCGTTTATAAGTTTTCTTGAAGGCATATAGCGGGTCCATATTGCTTCCGCGGTATAGACATTCTTTTCCCATGCAAGTTCCGCGATCTTTCTAGCCTCTTTTGCGTTTATCGTGAAAGATTTTTCACAGATGACCGGACGTCCGTTTTCGATACAGAGACGCATGTCCTCGTAATGCCTTGAATGAGGTGTGGCAACATAGACAAGATCCACGTCCTCATCTTTTACAAGATCTTCATAGCTTCCGTAAGACCTTTTATAGCCGTATTTTTTAGCAAATTCTTCCGCCTTTTTTGCATCCCGGGAAGCAACGGCATATGCCTCCACACTGTCCATTGCATTGAAGGTGTTCGACAGTGTCCCGGCAATACTTCCGCAACCCAATACTCCGATTCTTAACATAACTTGTCCCCCTGTTAAAATCGATATTTTACAACCACTCCTAATTATAAGGTTTACGCGGGGGTTATGCAATTGTAATCTTATTAAAAGCCTTCCCCGCCCATGTTTCCCCCGTGCAATATACAACTGCTCAAAAAGCAATGTTTTTTGCCATTTTCCTCAATAATCATTGCTGCAGGGCCGGATTCCCCCCTGAAATCCGCTCAAAAAGCAATGTTTTTCACCTTTTTTCCCAATATTCATTGCTGCAGGGCCGGATTCCTCCCTGAAATCTGCTCAAAAAGCAATGTTTTTCACCTTTTTCCCCAATAATCATTGCTGCAGGGCCGGATTCCTCCTTGAAATCTGCTCAAAAAGCAATGCTTTTTGCCATTTTCCTCAATAATCATTGCTGCAGGACCGGATTCCTCCCTGAAATCTGCTCA
>JAFOND010000160.1 GCA_017418645.1 Lachnospiraceae bacterium
AATCTTGAGGACCTTACGGATGATATCGAGGCGCTCCTCGAACTTGCGTCGGAATATGAAAGAAAAGTTCAGCTTATCGAGTCAACTTATTCATATCTCCAGAAAGCAAAGGAGCAGTTCCTTTCAAGGTATATGGCACCACTCAGAAGGGGTCTGAAGAAGTATCTGTCTCTCGTGTACAGAAATACGGATGAAGATATAAATGTTCAGGGATTTACCCTTGATATGGATCTGTCCGTTAAATACAACGCCCAGGGTCGGACTTTCGGAGACGAATACTTAAGCGCGGGATATCGCGATCTTGTCTCTCTTGCCGCAAGAATGGCCCTTATCGGAGTGCTTTACGACAAGGAACAGCCCATGATATTCCTTGACGATCCGTTTACGAATCTCGATGAAGGAAAGATACAGAACGCGGTGTCGTTATTAAGGGATCTTTCGGCCGAAAGACAGATTATCTACTTTACCTGTCATAAGAGCCGAATGCCGTAATTAAGTATTGTTTAATATTCGAAAAAAGTGTATAATTTTCTCTGACTAAGATTCTTACGGGGGGCTCTCATGGAGAAGTATTATGAGGACATCAGAAGAAAGGTACTGATCTTATATCTGTACGGGCTCTGGACAGTGGCCGTAGTGGATTATTTATACGCTATATATATTCTTATTGCAGGCAGAATAAAGGCGGACGGAAAGGTCATGCTGCTTATGACCACCATCGCCCTGGTTGCAAATCTTGCTGCATATGTATTTTTACGGGGAGAGAATATCCGCCCGGACCTTATCAGCACAAGAAAGAACGGACTTATCGCTACGGGACTCGTGTTCTTTGCGGGAACCATCGCAATGGTAAACGGCGCATACATAGAAACCTGGATCGCGCCTTCCGTTGCCGCCGTGTTTACCGCTCTTTTCCGTGACAAGAAACTCCAAAGGTACATCTTCGCCGAGAATTTCTTTTTTATCATTCTGTCGGCGATCATTATGGTGGTAAGACATCCCTATCAGGCGTCCAATTATCTCGGACATATGATGACGATGTCCGCTGTGAGCGCGGTCATGCTTCTTATATCGGATCTTATCCGAAGACATTACGATCTTCTTACGGAAGATTCGGAGAACTCTCTGGAGAAGCAGCAGGAGATGGAAAACGACCTTTCGCACGACCTGCTTACCGGAGTTTACAGTCGAAAGAAACTTATGGAAAATGCGGTTCACCATATGGGCCATGCAAGGCTTAATAACCCGATAACGGTTGTCATGGTGGATATAGATAAATTCAAATCCGTAAACGATACCTATGGACATGACAACGGTGATGAAGTCTTACGAAGACTGGGAGCGATATTGGTAAGCGTTATTGCACCGAAGGTTACGGTGGGACGTTTCGGCGGTGAGGAATTTGTCCTTATTTACGAAGGAATCGGAAGAAACGATGCCGAGGCCCGGGTTGAGGAACTTAGGGAGAGGTTCTCATCGCAACAGTATGATTTTACCGACAGAAGGATAACATTTTCGGCGGGACTTATAACCGCATACGATAAAGTGGATTTTGATCTTGTATTAAAGCAGGCCGACGATGCTCTCTACAATTCGAAAGAGAACGGCAGGGACAGGATCACATCCGGTGACTATCAGTCACACTAAAATTAATATTTGGGATAAGGACACGGGGCATTGTTTGCCCTGTGAATCTTTTTTTGTACGGAGGAAAAAATGGCGGTTATTGATGACGTCCTTAAGGCCGTCGATGATGTGAGCAGATCTGTTTCGGACGCGGTCTCGTCCGGGAATTACCAGAATCTTTCCAACGATGTAAAGAACAGCCTGGCCGATTTCGGTGTTTACTTTCCACAGGGGCAGAAGAATCCGCCGGATGTGGTGCGGACCTATACGGATGTCACGGTAAAGGATGTTCCCGACAAAGAGATCAGATATGATGGCGATACCGTTACAATACAAAAAACATCAAAAAGCGGAAAGAAAAAGAAGAAGGTATCATATACATACGAACAGAACAATTACGGCGGCGAAAACAAAAGAACAGCATATAATACCCAGTATAAGGCAAGCAGGACACCATTCCTTCAGAGAACGGTAGACAGACTTTCCGAATGGATCAAGATAATAGCCGGAGGGATCGGACTTTTCGGATTCGCAATTGTTTCGCTTATTCTCTTCGGATGCGGATTCAGTGCCATAAGCGGAGTAACGATCCCATGGTTCATTGCAGGAGGTGCGTTTGCCGCAGGGGCGGTCGGTTTCGGGGTACTGTTCGGAAGCGGACTGGACGGCAAGAACCTTGTGGACAGATATTATCATTACAGCCGTGTTGTGGGATCCAAAGAATATTTTTCCATACAGGAAGTTGCGGACAGATTGGGAAAGAAAACATCCGAGGTCATAAAAGACATAAAGCGGATGATAAGCAGGGGCTTTCTTCCCAGTGCAAAATTCGATGAGACACAAACAACCGTAATGCTTACGGATAATGCTTTTAAGCAATATCAGGATGCGGAGCTTGCGCGCATGAAGCGTGAGAGCGAGGAGGAAAGAAGAAGAAACCTTACCGGCCTCGACAGAGAAATCGAAGATATCCTGAATGACGGAGAAAAGTATTTAAAGATGATCCGTGAATGCAATGATGCAATCCCGGACGAGGATGTTACAAACAAACTCTACCGGCTTGAAAACATCATGAACCGGATCTTTGAACAGGTAAAAAACAGCCCTGAGAGCGCAAGTAACTTAAGGCGTCTTATGGACTATTATCTTCCCACAACAGAAAAGCTTTTAAAGGCATATGTGGACCTGGATAAGCAGCCGGAGGTGGGAGACAATATAGTTAATACAAAACGTGAGATATCGGATACACTCGGAGTTATAAACGATGCATTCGAAAAACTTCTGGATTCGATGTTCGAGAACATGGCATGGGACATAAGTTCGGATATCAGTGTAATGAGATCGATGATGGAGCAGGACGGTCTCATGGAGAATAAAAGTGATTTTAAAGTAAGTGTCTGATCAAAGACAGAAGGAGGAAAAAAGATGTCAGATATTACACAGCTTAAAGAAGAAGTACCTGTTTTAACATTCGGAGAGGAAAACGTTGCGTCGGACCTTCCCTCGGTTGCACCGGCACCGGCAGCACCGACCCTTACGATGGGAAACGAAACACCCACAGCGACTGTTGACGATTCAATGCTTTCCGATGAGGAAAAAAGACAGGCGGAAGAATTTGCAAAGAAGATAGATATAACGGATTCCAATGCGGTTATGAACTACGGCGCGGGAACACAGAAGAAAATGTCCGAGTTTTCAGAGAAAACACTTTCCGGCGTTCGTACAAAGGATATGGGCGAAGTCGGAGATATGATCTCCGGGCTCATAAATCAGCTTAAGGATTTTGATGTTGATGATAATGAAAAGGGCTTAAAGGGTCTTTTCAAGAAGAGCAGAAACAAGCTTGAAACAATAAAGACACAGTACAGCAAGGTTGAGACAAACGTTAATACCATCTCCGGAGAACTTGAAAAGCATCAGGTTACACTTATGAAGGACATCGATACACTCGATAAGATGTACGACCTTAACCTTGTATATTTTAAAGAACTTACGATGTATATCATCGCAGGCAAGAAGAAACTTCAGGAAGCAAGAACGGTTGAACTTCCGGCAATGGAAGAAAAGGCAAGACAGTCCGGCCTTGCGGAAGATGCACAGGCTGCAAAGGACTATGCTGCGCTTATCGATCGTTTTGAAAAGAAGATCTATGATATAGAACTTACACGCACGATCGCGCTTCAGATGGGACCGCAGATACGTATGGTACAGTCATCGGATACAATGATGGTTGAAAAGATCCAGACAACTCTTGTCAATACGATTCCGCTCTGGAAGAACCAGATGGTTATCGCAATCGGAGTTGAGCATGCATCACAGGCAGCACGTGCGCAGCGCGAAGTGTCCGACATGACAAACGAACTCTTAAAGAAGAATGCGGACAAGTTAAAGGTTGCCACCATCGAGACCGCAAAAGAATCCGAGCGCGGCATCGTTGATATCGAAACATTAAAGCATACCAACGAACAGCTTATCTCCACCCTTGACGAAGTCCTTAACATCCAGAAGGAAGGCAAGGAGAAGAGAGCCCAGGCCGAAGTCGAGCTAACCCAGATCGAAGGCCAGCTGAAGGAGAAGTTGTTGGAAGTTGCTTCGAATGCGAAGTAATCCGGGAAACTAAAAATAGGCAAGAGGTAGTACTGCCTCATGCCGATAGAAAAGGAAATAGTTATGAAGAAACAACAAGACGAACGAAATCTATCAATGGTAATGGACCTCTACGAGATGACCATGTCAAACGGCTATTTCAAGGAGGGCTGCACTGAGGACCGCGTC
>JAFOND010000161.1 GCA_017418645.1 Lachnospiraceae bacterium
AACTGAAGAATTAACTCGATTTTTGGGCCTTTTATCCATTCTTTTCGAAGAGTTTACAAAGTATCTGATCTCTCCGGACCATCTCCTGCTGACACCGGATACGATATATTTTGAGAAAGGATCTGACGGCTTCTTACCCGGTCTTTGCTTTTTTCCTGAAGATGATACCGGAATAAGAAAAAGAATATCAGATATCATTGCCTGTTTTTCCGCAAGGGATCCCCTCGTTATGAAGCTTTACGACTGTTCGCTCCGTCCGGATTTCTCGTTTGATATGCTCTTAAAGATCATCGATGAGGACGAAAAACCGCTGGTGCAGGAAATATTTATTAGTTCTTCCTCAAAAGAGGAGGCGGAGGAAGAACAGGATTTATGGTTCCCCGCGGAACAGAAGGATGAAAAAGAGGAAGAAGGGCTCTTTTCTTCAATAAAAGCGTCATTCCGCGACCTTCTACCGGAAGGTTTATTATCAAAACATTCGGACACAGAAAAGACAGATCCAACAAAGCCGGGCAAAGAGAAGAAAAAAGAAAGCAAACGTGAAAAGAAGAGAAAAGAAAAACTCTCAAAAACAGACAAAGCGGTGGAAAACCTGATAATAGATCCCTTTATAGATATCTCCGAGCCCACGGTCCTTCTTGCGGAAGGTGGCAGGGTTTCGGGAAAGCTGATGTATGAAGGAAGCGGAGACGAACAGGATCATGTGATAAAGACGGATGTTTTCAGGATCGGGAGCAGAAACAGCGATAACGATGCTGTTTTGCACTCCGTCGGAGTAAGCCGTCACCATGCGAAGATCACCAGGGAAGGGGATGAGTTCTTCATTAGCGATCTTAACAGCACGAACGGAACATATATAAACGACGAGCTTATCAGCGTAAATAAGAAAATAAAGATAAACCCCATGGACCGGATCAGGTTCGCGGATGTGAGTTACAGGTTTGTGTGAAAAAGGGGATTTTGTATGAATAATTCTAAATCACATGACAGTGGTGGCAAACTTATATTTGAAAATGCAACGCTTTGTTCGCAGTTTCTGAGGGAGTACTCCGGCATAGACGCATTAAAAAATGTAAAGCCTGAAGATATTGAGGATATGACGGAAAGATTTATCCCAATGTTTACGGAAGAAAGAGACTCGGATGTTGTAAAAAAAGTAAAACTATCCGAAAAAGATGAGATGTTTCTCGTAACGCTTATTGAACATAAGTCTTCCGTGGATTATAATGTGGTTATGCAACTTCTCCGATATATGATCTATATTTGGGAAGACTATGAGAAACGGATGGAAAAAGAACATAAAGGAATATCAAAAACAAAAGATTTCAAATATCCACCGATACTCCCTATAGTCTACTATGAAGATAAGTCGGAGTGGACGGCAGCGTTAAACCTAAGAGAAAGAATACATTTATTTGATGTATTTGCAGAGTATTTGCCGGATTACCGCTATGTTCTGTTCAAATTGCAGGACCATGGACAGGCTGAATTTCTTAGCAAACGAGATGAAATATCCTTGTTGATGCTGATCAATCATCTAAGGAGTACATCGGAATTTCGCAACATCACGTTTCCGAAAGGATATCTGGATGATATTTCGAATAGGGCGCCGGAAGATGTTCTATGGGTTTTTCAACGTTTTATTTCTGCGTATCTTAGAGAATTAAAGCTGCCTGAAGATGAGATTTCAGATCTTACTGATCAGATTAAGGAGCGTAAGATGGGAAGATTGTTTGAACATTTTGAGAGCTTTGATCTTCCTGCGGCAAGAGAACAGGCAAAAAAAGAAGGTCGTGAGGAAGGAATCCGGGAAGGTCGTGAGGAAGGAAGACAAGAGGGCATCAAAGAGGGCATCAAAGAAGGTATCAAAGAAGGTATCCTAAGCAAAGGAAGAGACGTCTTTAAGAAATGCATTGCTCATGGAATGAGCGAAGAAGAAGCACTTTCCATTGCCGGGTTGACAAGGGATGAATTATTGGAAACGGTCTCAGATTGAGGCCGTTTCTTTAACTTAAAACCCGTTGAAATTTCCCCCGAAAACCCTTATACTATCCCCTATGAGAATCAATATATATTACGGAGGGCGCGGTCTTTTGGACGACCCGACCCTTCACGTCGTAAAAAAAATGGAACAGGTGCTCACGGAGCTTAACGTGGGCGTCAGCGTATACAATATCTATGAGTACCGAAACGGCATCTCAACGCTTCCGAATACCCTGAAAGAGGCGGACGGGATCATTCTCGCAACAACCGTGGAATGGCTCGGTATCGGCGGATACATGACGGAATTTCTGGATGCATGCTGGCTGTATGGAGACAAGGACGCCATACAAAAGATCTACATGCAGCCCGTTGTCATGAGTACCACATACGGTGAGAGAGAGGGAGTGCTTACTCTCGAGAACGCCTGGGAGATCCTCGGAGGGCTTCCCTGCAGCGGACTTTGCGGTTATGTGGAGGATATTGCCGGCTTCGAAGTAAATTCCGACTACGAAAAGATAATAGAAAAGAAGGCGGAGAACCTGTATCGGACCATATCCCAGAAAACAAAAGGGCTTCCGACCAGTAATCAGGCGGTAAGAAACAATGTTATGCGGGAAAGATCCGTTGAACTTACGCCCCAGGAATCCGAGCTTCTTTCGGACAAGGTGTCGGATGACAGATATGTCGAACAGCAGAACTCGGATATTGCCGAACTTTCCGGACTCTACAAACAGTGGCTTGTTGAGGACTTTTCGGAACCAAATACGGAATACGTTAAGGACTTCAAGTCGCATTTTGCGCCCCAGAAAGGCTTCAGCGCGTCGTACATGTTTTTAATAGAAGGAAAGGAACTTCCTCTTATTATAAAGATAAACGAGGATGCGCTTTTTGTGGGATACGAAAAAGAAACGGATACAGACGTTACCGCAAAACTTTCGCCGGAGGCGCTTTCGGCAATAGTTGCCGGAAGAAAGACGTTCATGGGCGCGTTTAACATGGGAGATATGCCCGCTAAGGGCAATTTCAGAATGATAGGAATGCTGGATAACGTATTTACCTTTGGATCCTGAGGGGAGGTTTAAAAATGAAAGACGACAATTGCATTTTTTGTAAACTTGCGAACGGGGATATCCCGACGAACTCAATATATGAGGATGATGACTTCAAAGTGATCATGGACGCGGAGCCTGTAAGTCTCGGACATGCGCTCATCATCCCGAAAGATCATTATGCAAACATTTATGAACTTCCGGAGGATAAGGCTGCAAAGGTGCTTCCTCTGGCAAAGAAGCTGGCAACAAAGATGACGGAAACTCTTAAATGCGACGGCTTTAACATCTTACAGAACAACGGAGAGGTTGCGGGACAGAGCGTCTTCCATTACCATATGCACCTTATCCCGAGATACAAAGACGCGGAAAACAACAAAACACTTTTAGGCTTTTCACATCCGAAACTCAGTGATGAAGAAAAACAGGAGGCGTTTTCGAAGTTAAAATGAGTAAGATAATACTGACGGGTGGCGGTACCGCGGGGCATGTTACTCCGAACATCGCGTTAATCCCTGCACTTAAAGAGGCCGGGTTTGAGATTTCCTATATCGGTTCCTACAATGGAATGGAGAAGGAACTCATACAGAACGAAAAGATTCCGTATTACGGCATATCGACGGGAAAACTCAGAAGATACCTGGATCCGAAGAATATAACGGATCCGTTTCGCGTTATCAGGGGTCTTGACCAGTCCATCGCGCTTATGAAGAAGCTCAAGCCGGACGTGGTCTTCTCTAAGGGCGGATTTGTTTCCGTCCCGGTTATGCTTGCGGCCCGGGAGCAGCGGATCCCCGCAATCCTTCACGAGTCCGATATGACACCGGGGCTTGCAAACAAGATCGCGATGCGCGGCGCCACAAAGGTGTGCTGCAATTTTCCCGAGACGGAACAGTATCTTCCGGAAGGCAAGGCGGTTGTTACCGGAACGCCCATAAGAAGGGAACTGATGGAAGGCAGGAAAGAGGCGGCGCTGGAGTTTACCGGTCTTTCCGATAAGAAGCCGATCCTTCTTATTATGGGGGGTTCTCTCGGATCGGTATTTGTAAACAATGCCGTACGAGCCTCTCTTGACACGCTTTTAAAGGATTTTTCCATAATACATCTCTGCGGCAAGGGAAATCTTTCCGCGGAATGCGAAGGCACAAAGGATTATGTTCAGTATGAATATATAAGCAAGGAACTTCCGGATCTTTTTGCGGCTGCGGACATTATAATATCCAGAGCCGGCGCAAATGCCATATGTGAGCTTCTGGCATTGAGAAAGCCCAACATTCTTATTCCGCTTTCAAAGAACGCCAGCCGCGGAGATCAGATCTTAAACGCGCGTTCCTTCGAAAAGCAGGGCTTTTCATATTGTATAGAAGAGGAAGACGTTACGGCCGAGACCTTAACTTCCGCTGTAACAAATGTCTTTGCCGAAAAAGATAAGTATATTGCAAACATGGCAAAGAGCACCGGTGCGGATTCCATAAAAACTATTGTAGATTTGTTACAGGAAGTAAAGAAATCATAACGGTTTTTATCGAATTGTAACAAAATTGTAACAAACTCTTTACAAATCTTAATATTTGAGTTAAAATTCTGAAACTGTAAGATGCAAACAGTGGTTTGTAAGGAGGATTACGATTTTGAAGAATGTAAATCTTAACCGTAAAACGAAGAGACAATTTGCTACAAAGTCGGCTGCGGTACTTATGGCAGCAGCCGTATCAATAGGAGCTTTTGCACCGGCGCTTAACACAGTCGAGGCAAAAGGCACAAATAAAACAACCGCAGGTTCCATTGTTTCCATAAGAGAGATCAGTTCTCTTGTTGCAAGAGGAGCGCAGGTTAACGAAGAAGGCGTTATCGAAGTTGCCGAGACAAGCGAACCGGAAGTTACGGTACAGTATCCCGAATGGCAGAACAAGCTTATGCCGAAGGTTGAGGATTATCTTTCCGTCAGAACGGGAGCTTCAACGGACACAGAGGTTATCGGAAAGCTTTATAAGGGCGATGTTGCCGATATCACATCCGTGGAAGACGGCTGGTACGGAGTGACATCCGGAAAAGTAACGGGATATGTTAATGCCGATTATGCCGTAACAGGCGACGAGGCATATCTTCTTTCTGAGGAGGTTTGTACAAAGAAGGCGGTTTCCACAACAGCGGGACTCCGTGTGCGTGAAAGCGCAAGCACGGATGCGAATGTTGTACTTACACTCGACGAGGGCGAGAAGATTTCCGTAAATAAAGAAGCAGAAGCTGTGGAAGGCTGGATCGCGGTAAAGTCCAAGAGCGGTAAGACAGGATATGTCAGCGCGGAATACGCAACCGTTGAAACAGTATACGGTACAGGAATAACAATAGAAGAAGAAAATGTTGTAAAACTTGCAAAGGCTATAGAGAAAAAACGTGCAGAGGAAGCAGCGGCAGCAAAGGCAGCGGTTAAGTCTTCCGGCGGATCTTCATCAAGCAGATCATACAGAAGCACGGGCACGGTTCAGGGCTCAGCGGTAGCCGCCGATGTTGATGATGTAACGCTTCTTGCAGCGCTCATCCAGCTTGAGGCAGGTCCTTCCGATT
>JAFOND010000162.1 GCA_017418645.1 Lachnospiraceae bacterium
ATTTCCCGAGAGAACATGGCCGGACAAAGAGATCGAAAAGGCTCCGATATGGTGTTCCGTGGATCTTCGAGACGGTAACCAGGCGCTTATCGAACCGATGAACGTTGAGGAAAAGATGGAGATGTATGAGCTCCTTTTGAAGCTCGGATTCAAGGAGATAGAAGTCGGTTTCCCGGCTGCATCCCAGATCGAATATGATTTTTTACGTAAGCTTGTAAAAGATAATAAGATCCCCGATGACGTTAAGATCCAGGTTTTAACACAGTGCCGAGAGGAATTGATAGACAGAACCTTCGAGGCTATTCAAGGAATAAAGAACGTTATCTTCCATATATATAATTCGACTTCGGTTTTACAGCGCGACGTTGTATTTAACAAGAGCAAGGAAGAAATCACAAAGATAGCCGTAGAAGGCACAAGAATGGTAAAGGAAAGACTTTCCCGTTATGACGGAAACCTTCAGCTTGAATATTCTCCGGAGAGTTTTACTGGAACGGAAGTGGAGTATTCCCTTGAAATATGTACGGCCGTTCAGGATGAATGGAATAAGGCGACGGATGCTCCCATAATCTTTAACCTTCCGGCAACGGTGGAAATGAATACGCCGAATGTATACGCGGATCAGATCGAGTGGATGAGTACTCATTTTAAGGACAGGGAAAACATCATCCTCTCCGTCCATCCCCATAACGACAGAGGTACCGGAATCGCGTGTACCGAGCTTGCCCTTCTTGCGGGAGCGGACAGAGTTGAAGGAACGCTTCTCGGAAACGGTGAGAGAACCGGAAACATTGATGTGTTAAATGTTGCATACAATATGTTCAGCCAGGGAATCGATCCCGAACTGAACATTGAGAATATTAACGAGATCGTGGAAGTATTTGAGCGTTGCTGCAAGATGGATGTGGATATGAGACATCCCTACGCCGGAAAACTTGTGTTCACGGCCTTCTCCGGTTCACATCAGGATGCGATCAACAAGGGTGTTGCAGCCCTTAAGGAACGCGGACAAAAGATATGGCAGGTGCCCTATCTTCCCATCGATCCTTCGGATATCGGAAGAAAGTACGAACCGGTTGTCCGTATAAATTCCCAGTCCGGAAAGGGTGGAGTTGCATTCGTTATGGACACCGTTTTCGGATACAAACTTCCGAAGAAGATGCAGCGTGAATTTGCGGACGTTATCCAGTACATATCCGAGAAAGAAGGCGGAGAGGTTAAGCCGCAGCGCATAATGGAAGAGTTCAAGAAGAATTACATCGATCTTAAGGAACCCTTCGAACTTGTATTTGTTGACATCGATGACAGTACAAAGAGCGACGATACCCATGTTTCGTTAGACTTTAAATATAACGGGGAAGAATTCCACTCCGAAGCGGACGGAAACGGACCTATCGATGCCGTTAAGCTCGCGATCAAGCAGTGTGTTCCCCAGGTGGACTTCACTGTGCGCGATTACTCCGAACATTCACTGGGAATGGGCTCACATGCAAAGGCTGCCGCATATATGGAACTTTGCGACGAAAGAAACGGAAACATCGTATTCGGTGTAGGCGTAAGCTCGAACATCACAAGAGCTTCGATCCGCGGAATCTTCTCGGGACTGAACAGGATCGCGATTAAAGCTAAAGATTATGTTTAAGGAGAAATAATGATGAAAAAAGTATTCATAACCGGCGCAAACGGCCAGCTCGGACGCGCAATACAGAAAGAATACGGCAATACGGTTGAATATGTCCTTTCCGACATGCTTGATATGGAAGGCATCTTAAAACTTGATATTTCGGACCTTGATGCGGTCCGCGCCGCAGTAAACGATACAAACCCGGACGTCATAATAAACTGTGCGGCATATACAAACGTTGACGGCTGCGAGAAGAACGAGGATCTTGCGTATCAGGCAAATGCCATCGGTCCCAAGAACCTTGCAATTGCCGCAAAAGAAAAAGGCATAAAGCTTGTGCATGTTTCCACTGATTATGTGTTCAACGGAAACGGAACACGTCCCTATGTTGAGACGGACGAGCCGGATCCCGTATCCGCATACGGCCGTACAAAAAGAGCGGGAGAGGATTTTGTTAAGGAAAACTGCGATAAGTATTTTATCCTTCGTACCGCATGGCTTTACGGCGACGGAAAGAACTTTGTAAAGACAATGCTCTCTTTGGCAGAAACCCATGACGAGCTTAGTGTTGTATGCGACCAGCTGGGAACACCCACATCCGCTGCGGAGCTTGCAAAGATGATACATTTCCTTGAAGGAACCGAAGAATACGGTATCTATCATGCAACCTGCGAGGGAGATACAAACTGGGCAGACTTTACGGAAGAGATCTTTAAGAAGACAGGAAAGAACGTAAAGGTTAACCATGTTACCAGTGAAGAATATAAGAAAATGAATCCCGCATCGGCGGACAGACCGCACTATTCAATCCTCGAGAATGCACACCTTAAGAGCGTCACAAAGGATTTCTCCATGGCGGACTGGCACGATGCCCTTGACGACTATTTGAAGAATTTATAATATGCCCCAAGTTAGTATCTGCATTCCAACATACAACAACGAAAAGACCATCGCGGACACTCTCGATTCGGTGTGGAACCAGAAGTTTTCCCCAATCGAGATAATCGTTTGCGACGACTGCTCAAAGGACAACACATGGGACGTATTGCAGGAATATAAGAATACACATCCGGATACAAAAAAGAGAAGATTAAAGCTTTTAAAAAATCCTGAAAACCTTGGAATGGCGGGAAATTGGAACCGTTGCCTCTCTCTTTGCTCCGGAGAATACATAAAGCTTCTCTGCGCGGACGATATCCTTCGGGAGGACTGTCTGAAAAAAGAGATAAACATTCTGGAGCATCATAAAGATGCGGTTCTTGTTTCTTCGGACACGGTTTTTATTGACGAAGAAGAAAACGAAAAAGGAATGTATCATCGTTATCCGAGGGGAGGCATGATCCACGGAAAAGAAGCTGTCCTGTTTTCGATATACACAAGAGATTTTCTGGGAGCGCCCCTTGCAAACACTTTCAGAAGGGAAGCATATGAATTTATCGGCGGATTTGATCCCGATTTTTCGTACATTATAGACTACGACTTTTTTATCAGGATGTATTGCCACGGGATGGTATATATCCTGCATGAACCTTTAAACTATTTCAGGATAAGGGAAGATTCCAATACCGGAGAAGTCCTTGCCGGAGAAAAGGGAAGCGCTTATGTTAAAGAGCATGAGAAGCTTTTAAAGAAGCATGAGAGGCTTCTAAACCTTAACGGTGCAAAACAGGGGATCTCCGTTGGAATAAGAAAGACTATGAACGTACTCGGAGGGATTTATTTAAGTCTCACGCTTCCGGGTAAAGGATGATAAGATTTGAAACACGTTAGTTCCGACAGAAGAAAATGTCTTGTTATAATTCCGGCTTTTAACGAAGCCGGAGCGATATTAAATACCGTTCGGGACATAGAAAAGAATGCCCCATCTTTTGATTATGTTGTTATAAACGATAATTCATTCGACGGAACAAGGGAGATCCTTGAGGAGAATTCCATAAACCATGTGGATCTTCCCATTAATTCCGGGATCGGGGCAGCAGTGCAGACCGGATATCTTTATGCCAGCCGCTACGGGTATACGGCGGCGATCCAGGTGGACGGAGACGGGCAGCATGACGCGGCTTTTCTGGAAGAGATGGCCTCTGCATTATATGAAAGCGATGCGGGAATGGTTATAGGTTCCCGGTTTATAGAAAAAGACGGATTCCAGTCAACGGGGTTAAGAAGAGTAGGCATCAGATTCTTTACCGGACTAATAAAGCTTCTTACCGGGGCAAAGGTTACCGACCCCACGTCCGGCATGAGGATAGTGGGAAAAGACATCATCGATATCTTTGCATTTGACTACCCGAAGGATTATCCGGAGCCGGAAACAGCTGTGGTAATTCTTAAAAAAGGATATAAGATTAAAGAGATACCCGTAAAAATGAAGAAAAGAGAAACGGGAAAGAGTTCGATCTCCCCGATCCGTTCAATATACTATATGGTTAAGGTGCCGCTTGCCTGTATCCTGGCGGCCTGGGGTTAAAGATGTCAGATAGAATAGTTTGGATAGTTGCGATCGTAGACCTTATCGCAATAATATACATAGCAAACCTGGTGCGCATAAAACGGCTGGAGCTTAAATATGCGCTTATCTGGTTTCTGGTGGGGATCCTTCTTTTGATATTCGATCTCTCGCCGAACCTTTTATACAACCTGACCAGGGCGCTGGGAATCTCGCTTCCGATAAACATGCTGTTTTTCCTGGGCTTTGGGTTTGTGCTTATGATAATATTTACACAGACCATTGTTATATCGAACCTTACAAGGAAGGCAAAACGTCTGACACAAGAAGTCGGACTTTTGAATAAAAGAATAGATAATCTTGTAGAGCGTATTCATATTGATGAAGCAAAACAGGGCGATTTAAAAGAAAACATTAAAGAAATCAGTGAGGAGGAAAATTAAATGAGGACTTATTTAGTTACGGGAGGAGCCGGATTTATCGGTTCGAACTACATCCATTACATGTTCAGAAAATACGATAACGAAATCCGCATCATAAACGTTGACAAGCTTACATATGCGGGAAATCTTGAAAATCTTAAGGATGTTGAGAACCGCGACAATTACACTTTTGTTCGTGCGGACATCTGTGACAAGGATGCCATAGAAAAGATCTTCGCGGAAAACGATATCGACCGCGTTGTTCATTTTGCGGCCGAATCTCATGTAGACAGAAGTATTAAGAATCCGGAAGTATTTGTTCAGACCAACGTTCTCGGAACGGCGGTCATGCTTAATGCCGCAAAGGCTGCATGGGAAAATGCGGACGGAACTTTCAAGGAAGGAAAGAAATTCCTTCATGTTTCCACGGACGAGGTTTACGGTTCACTTCCCGATGACGGAGAGAGCTATTTCTATGAGACAACACCCTACAGCCCCCACAGCCCGTATTCCGCATCAAAGGCATCTTCCGATATGCTTGTAAAGGCATATATGGATACATATCATTTCCCGGCGAACATAACGAACTGCTCGAACAACTACGGTCCGTTCCAGTTCCCGGAGAAACTTATTCCGCTTATGATAAACAATGCTCTTTCCGGAAAAGATCTTCCGGTTTACGGCGAAGGAAAGAATATCCGTGACTGGCTTTATGTTGATGACCATGCAAAGGGAATCGATATGGTTCAGGAAAAGGGTAAGCTCTTTGAAACATATAACATCGGCGGACATAACGAGAAGAGAAATATAGAGATCGTTAACATCATAATCGAAACACTCCTTGAGATCCTTCCGGACGACGATCCGAGAAAGAAGAATGTTTCCAAGGATCTTATCAAGCATGTTGAAGACAGAAAAGGTCATGACCTTCGTTATGCCATCGCTCCGGACAAGATCCGCGAGGAGATCGGTTGGGAGCCGGAGACAATGTTTGCCGAAGGCATCAAGAAGACGATCAAATGGTATCTTGAAAACGAAGAGTGGATGAAGAATGTCACATCCGGCGCATACGAAAAATACTACGAGAGTATGTACAGCGGGAGATAATTTTTTAAGGAGTGACTCTACTTTATGTATTATTTCAGCCTGATATTTGCGGTACTTTTTTTACCGGCAGCGCTTATCGTTTATCAGCTGCTTCCCCAAAAGTACCGCTACATTGCGCTTCTTGTTTTTAATGTGATATTTTTCTCGTACACAGGTATGAGAAGATTTATATACCCTCTGCTTGCAGGGGGTATAACGTTTTTTGCCGGACTCCTTCTGGAATACCTTTTTGCAAAGCAGAAGGAAAAGGTAAAGGCGGAGGAAGACAAGGAAAACAAGAAGAAGATAAAAAAATCGTATCTGATAAAGACAAGGACGGTGATGATCGTATCCATCGCGGCTCTTGTTCTTCTTATTTTGCATGTCAAATATACGGACTTCTTTATAGAGAACATCAATTCAATCGCACAGAAGATGGGAAACGATCACAGGATCCCCTTAAAAGAGTTTGTGCTCCCGCTTGGAATTTCATTTTATACACTGCAGTCCATAGGCTATATTGTTGATGTATATTGGCGTAAGATCACGGCGGAAAAGAATTTCTTAAAAGTATTAACTTATATCACTTTCTTCCCGACCATAATGGAAGGACCGATCGTTTCCTTCCTCGAGGTTAAGGAAGATCTCTTCTCCGGCAAAGGAATTGTTTTTGACAATGTGTACAGCGGATATATCCGTCTGCTTTACGGCTGCATGAAAAAGCTTGTCATTGCGGACCGCCTTAATCCCGCGGTGAAGTATCTCTTTACCGAGATCGGAGAGACAAACGGTACCGAGGTTGCTTGCGCAGCCGTTCTTTTTACAGTAATGGAATATATGGACTTCTCCGGAAGTATCGATATGGTCATCGGTGTTGCAAAGATGTTCGGAATAAAACTTCCGGAAAACTTTAAGCAACCCTTCTTTGCAAAAAACGCGACTGAATTCTGGAGAAGATGGCATGTAACCCTGGGTGTCTGGCTTAAGACGTATATTTTCTATCCGGTATCAATGAGCGGTCTTGTTCGTAAATTCTCCAAGTTCGCAAAGGAAAAGAAATTGAACAATCACTTTAAGAACATGGTGGTATCCGCGATATCGCTTCTTCCCGTATGGCTTATAAACGGACTCTGGCACGGTCCGTCATGGACATATATCTCTTACGGTATCTACTATTTCATTGTGATAATGCTTGAACTTATCTTTGAACCCCTGGGAGATCTTATACTGGAAAAGCTTAAGACAACCAGGGAGAACCCGGTTGTTACCGTTATCCGTGTATTGAAAAACTGGATAGTTATCTTCCTTGGAGAGATCGTATTCCGTGTTTCGAACATGTTCGGAGCGGTTGTTATGTACAGGAAATTCTTTACGGAACCGGGTCGGGTTTTTTCAAACGGAGCGTTCTTAAACTGGGGAATAAACGGCGTGGATTATGTTATCGCGCTTATATTCCTTTTGGTTGTTCTTGCGGTTGATATCTGGAAGGAAAAGAACAAAGGAGAGCTTTTATCCGACCGTATTATGCTGTGCCCTGCGTATTTAAGGGTTGCCGCGGTTCTGTTCCTTGCCGTTTCGATCCTTATCCTGGGACTGTATGGCCCCGGATTTTTGGAGGTGGATCTTATATATGCAAACTTCTGATGTAAAGAAAAACAGAACTTTGGAGATCATCTCTATTTTTGCCGTACTTGCGGTTGTTATTATTGTGTTTTCCAAAACTCTGGATCCCGTAAAACTTAACAGACCGGCGAGCGCATCGGATCTTGACCAGTATATTTTGGACGGTCTTCTCCTTCCTGAGGATACCGTGGACGTTGCGGTTATCGGAGACAGCCAGGCAATGTTTTCCCTCAATATGGAAATGGTAAATGATGAGGGAATATCCGCCTTTATCTTCGGAAGAGGCGGACTTTCCATGCCGGAAGCCTGGTATACCGTAAGGAGGATGTATAACAGGCATAGTCCCAAGGTTGTCATTATTGAAACAAACATGTTTGCGGAAACAAATGCGGAGACAAGTTCCGTAAGAGCGGATCTTCTCGATGTTTTCAATGCCGCGGTATATGAATATCTTCCTGTTTTCAGGTATCATTCCATCTGGCAGAATCTTTTTGGCTTTAAGGAAGACGTGAAGATAGATCATATCAGGGGATTCAACGTTCGTGAAAATATTGCGCCGTATTACGGCGGGGAGTATATGTTCCCGACGGACTCGAAATCCAAGATCAACTTTGTAAGACGGATCTATATGGAAAAGATCATAAAGCTCTGCAAGGAAAACGGCTCGGAGGTTATCCTTTTAAGCACGCCTTCCGCAATGGAATTTGATATGGGAAAACATAATACCCTTACGGAATATGCAGAAAAAAACGGAGTGGATTATCTGGATGAAAATATTGTCTGGAAGGAAATAGGAATAGACTGGACCCGTGACACGGTTGATGAGGGTTATCATTTAAATAAAGACGGCGCCGACAAAGCGACGCGGTACCTTATAGATTACCTGGAGGAGAACTACCAATGAAAAGTGTATTGGAATATTTGGAAAATTCTGCAATAAAAAACCCGGAAAAGACAGCGGTTTTGGATGATAAGGAGAAATCTTCATACTCCGAACTCTTAGCGATTTCAAAGACGATCGGCGCCGGCCTGCTTGAACATGTTACCCCCGGCGAACCGGTTGCGGTCTTCATGAAAAAGAGTGTGATAACATTGCAGTCTTTCTTCGGGATCGTTTATGCGGGAGGCTTCTATTGCCTTATCGATCCGGATTTTCCGGTTGAAAGGATAGATAACATTCTTTCCGTTCTGCAACCGAAGGTTGTAATAACATCGGAAGAAAACCGTGAAAAACTTTCGGAAACGTTGTTCGAAGGTAACGTGCTTATTGCGGAGAAACTCCGCGGATATCCTGTACCTGCGTCGAAAGCAGAGGGGACAGAAATTCCTGTATCAAACATAGAGATATCAAAGGAAGCCGAAGCGTCGTTTGCAAAGATCCGCGAAGAAGAAAAGCCGGATCATCCTCTTTATTGCAATTTCACATCAGGCTCGACCGGAACTCCGAAAGGTGTTCTTGTTGCTCATGATACGGTTATAAGCTTTATAGACGATTTTACGGAACTCTTTAATATCACGGAAGAAGACGTTATCGGAAACCAGGCGCCATTTGATTTTGACGTCTCCGTAAAGGATATCTACAGCGCAATGAAGGTGGGTGCAACTCTTGTTATTATTCCCACGGCGTTCTTCCGTTTCCCGAATAACGTAATGGATATGCTGGAGGAGAATAAGGTTACAACCCTTATCTGGGCAGTATCGGCACTGGTTCTTTTAAATCGTTTGCATGAATTTATGTATAAGGTTCCGCCCTGCATAAATAAGGTCCTTTTCAGCGGCGAGGAGATGCCGGTAAAGCACCTTAACGACTGGATGGATCAATATCCGGATGCGACCTTTGTTAACCTTTACGGGCCAACGGAGATAACCTGTAACTGCTCATATTATGTTATAGAGGAAAGATACGCGGAGGGCGAAAAAATTCCCGCAGGCCATCCGTATCCAAAGAAACAGATATGGTTGATGAACGATGGAAAAGCCTTCCCCTTGAGGGAAAGGTGGCACGCCGAAGGCGTGACGGATGAGGTGTCATCAGATGAGGTGGATGATCCTTCACCCACCGGCGAGATCGTCGTTACCGGCATCGGCCCCGCCCTTGGTTATTACAACAACCCGGAAGCAACGGAGAAAGCATTCATAAATCTTACCCTTCCCGACGGCTCCACCGCCCGCGCCTATAAGACCGGGGACCTCGGATACATAAAAGGCGGCCTTTTATATTTTGCGGGCCGGGCGGATTTCCAGATAAAGCATAACGGACACAGAATCGAACTCGAAGAGATCGAGCGTGCCCTTAATTCCCTTCCGGAGGTGTCACAGGGCGCATGTGTTTACGACACGGAGAAATATCGCCTTGTTGCCTATTACACGGGCACGGAAGATAAGAAAGCAATCCTTGAAGGACTAAAGAAGAAGATTCCGGAATACATGATCCCGAATGTTTTTAGATTCGTGGAAGATATCCCGCTCACCAAGAACGGGAAAGTAGACAGGAAGTTATTAAAAGAACTGTAATGGAAAACAAAAAATCTAAATACATAGAAATAATAATACTCCTCCTTCTCCTTGCAGCATCGGTCTGCTTTCTTTCGCATATCTTCTCCCCGGAAAACCTGAACCTCCCGGTGGCGATAAACGAAAAGGACAGATACTACGAATCCATAATACGTGAACCCGAAAACACCATCGACACACTGATCATCGGAAACAGCGAGGCGGTAACACTTGTGGATACGCCGCGATTCGAAAAGGAAACGGGACGGTCTGCATATTCCGTAGGTAAAGCCGGAAGCAGTGTTGCGGACGCATATTACACGCTTCGCGACATAACAAAAATGCAGGATATAAAACTCGTCATCCTTGAAACGGATATGTTTGCGGATGACAATATCGATTATTCGAGCAACAGGGAAGAATTGAAACGGGTTTTTACCGCGGAAACGGAGCATCTTTTCCCGGTGTTCAGATATCACAGCGCATGGAAGATCCTTGCGGGCCAAAACGAAGGCTATCCGCTTAACAGCGAGAGGGGATATGAGGAGAGAACGGACATCGTTCCCTATACCGGAGGCGAATATATGCTTCCCACGGAAGAAGTATCTTACATCCCCAAATTACGAGTTTTCTATATGAATAAGATCGTTAAGTTCTGTAGAAAGAACGACATCGATCTTTTGTTTGTCAGCGCGCCTTCCGCGCTTCTTTTCAATACAAAAAAACATAATGCGGTTTCAGTCTATACGGAAGAGAACAATATCCCTTATCTTGATCTTAATTCGTTAAACGATGAGATCGGGATCGATTGGACGACGGACACCATGGACGGCGGTGATCATGTTAACGCAAACGGCACCGAAAAGGTGACGGATTATCTGATAAAATGCATCCCTGAAGTGATTTCTATAAAATAGATAAATCTTTTTGTAAAATATACTTGACATAATTCTATTATGGGTGTATTATGCATCCAGAAGCTTCAAAGAAGTAAAAAACAAGTATAGTTAATTTACAGGAGGTAAAAATCATGTCAAGATCATTAACGATGATGTTCGGAGTAGTCGCAGGTATAGTAGTAGGATTAATAATCGCAATCTTCGTTGTAAAATGCTTTAACAAGGACGGAAAGTTTAAGACACAGTATGACGAGAAGCAGGAACTCACAAGAGGAAAAGGTTTCAAATATGCTCTTTATACCACTCTTGCTTACGAAGCGATCATGTGTATTCTTTCAATCGGAGACATAAATCTTCCGCTGGATAACTTTTCGTTACACTTTTTAGCAATCTTTATAGGCATCGTTGTCTTTGAAACATACTGCATCTTCAATGACGCTTTTATCGGCTTAAACACAAACGGCAAACGTTATGCGATAGTATGCGTGTTCATCGCGATCATTAATTTCTTAAGCGCAATTGCAGGTTTTGTTCAGAATAGTAAAGCAGGTACTAATATAGTCCCCTCAACCTTTGCGAACCTTATGGTAGGTATCATGTTCCTGCTTGTCGGTATCGAATTTGTTATAAAGCTTATCATCGATAAGAAAAAGGGCGAGGAGGTGTGATCTATGAAGAATCTCAGATTAAAAGCCGCCCGCGCGGGAATGGATCTGTCCCAGGACGATCTTGCAAAAGCTGTGGGCGTTTCAAGACAGACCATAAGCTCAATAGAAAAGGGCGATTATAACCCGACCATAAACCTTTGCATCAGCATCTGCCGGGTCCTCGGAAAGACCCTGGATGAACTGTTCTGGACGGAAGAAAGTGAAGGGGAGTAATTAGCCAAAACGCCATGTCTTTGCCTTTAATAGAGTTTAATATTCCACAGACATCAAAACGCGTCGAAGTTTTATTGTTGAGAAATAGATTATGAAAACGATATATTTAGCTGATGGCTTTATGATGAGACGGTCTGTCTTGGCGGAAAAAGCGTTTGGATTGTGATATATAACAGGATAATGGTTTATTTATGGAATTACGAAAGATTAGAGCCAATGAAATACAATTGTTACAAGATTTTCTGTATGAGGCAATATTCATTCCTGAAGGAGTGGAGCCACCGGCCAGAGA
>JAFOND010000163.1 GCA_017418645.1 Lachnospiraceae bacterium
GGCTACAACGGCACCCGGTGTGAGTGCAATGACGGCTTTAAGTTCCATAAGATTACGCTCCTCTCGCATTTAGTATAGAAATCGTATTCTTTATTGTCAATAATATGGATTAACTTTTTTTCTTTTTTTTGATATAATCAAATGAGTTTTTTTGTGCCGTAGGAGAGTACAGTGGTCCGTTTTGCAGACAATCCGTATGTTTCGGATAAGATCAGATCAAAGATGTCGGTCATCAAATGGAAAATGGCATGCGGCATCGGAATGACTGGTGTTCATTTTATAACGCTGTCGGATAACGGCAAGGATCTGTTTGATATTTATCCTGCGCCGGTATTTAAACAAAAGAGAATGAGAAAGAGTGACCGTGTCATCATCGGGGTAGCAGACAGTTATGATTCGGCAGTGCATATCGTTGAAGAGATGATAGGCAAATGCATGAACGATACCGGAAGCCTTTCTGATGTCCGCGGATATTTTGAAGGGTATATTAAGGATATGTGATGGCAATGCTTACTGTACTTAAGATAATAGGGATCGTACTTGCGTGCATCATCGGCCTTGTACTGCTTCTTATCTGTCTTGTCCTGTTTGTTCCCGTAAGATACAGGATAAATGCCGAAAAAGCCGATCCCGAAGCTGATCCGGTGGCTTTTGCCCATGCCTCTTTTATTTTGCATATACTCAGTGCAAAAGTGATATATGAAAAAAAACTAGAGATCATCGTTCGCATTTTCGGTTTCAGGCTGTTCCAAGACAGGAAGTCCGAAAAAAAACGCAGGAAGCGTAAGAAAGCATCCGAAGACAAAAAGGAAGAGTATTCTCTGGACTGGAACGAACCGGATGACGATCATCGACCCGATGAAGAAGAAACAGACGATAAGGCTGACGGTATAAAGACCGAAGAAGATAAGATCGAAAACGCAAAGAGCGAAGACAATAAAGGAAAAGACGATAAAAGCGAAGAAGGATCATATGAAAAGGTTGAGAAGATACTGAATGATCTTTCGGATAAATATCTTGAGTATTCGGACAAGATAGATCGGATCCGTAGAGAGATACGGTTCTGGGACAGGATGATAAATGACTGCCGAAACAAAAACGCGGCAGAGCTCATAAAAAAAGAAACCCTAAAGCTTCTTAAGAAGATAGCGCCCAGGCGGATAAAAGGTTTTATTCATTTCGGGTTTGACGATCCTGCAACAACAGGAACAGTACTTATGTATCTGTCACTCATATATCCGATACTTCCGAGAAAGCTTGTCATCGATCCCGGATTTGAGGATACCGATCTTTACGGCAATATAGATATAAAAGGATATATCAGGCTCATCGTACCGCTCGTGTGCGTTGCAAAAGTATATTTTAACAGGGATTTCAAACGGATGTGGCGTATTTATAAGAAACATTCGAACAGATAGTACCAGTCGATAAAATGGAGGAACATTATGGCAGAGAGCAGTTTCAATTCGGTAGTAAACTCACTTCTTGACGGGATGGACGGATTCTTATCCAGTAAAACGGTCGTAGGAGAACCCGTTGTTGTTAAGGATACGATTCTTATACCGTTTGTTGATGTTTCGTTTGGCGTCGGAGCAGGAACATTTCGAGGTGAGAAAAAGGATAACGGAGCAGGAGGACTGACCGGCAAGATGACGCCCACGGCTGTTCTTGTCATTCAGAATAACTCCACAAGAGTGGTAAGTATCAGAAATCAGGATGCGATAACCAAGATAGTTGATATGGTTCCCGAGATAATGAACAAGATCACGGCGAAAAAGGAGACCACGGTTTCCGATGAGGAAGTCTTAAAGGCAACGGAAGATTCTTTTGAAGAGTGATCGGACAAAATAAAAGAACCTCTTTTTCAAGAGGTTCTTTTATAATGGATCAAAGCTTAAGCACGTTCAACTTTATCGGACTTTAAGCACCTTGAACAAACATGAAGTGTCTTAGGCGTGCCGCCAACCATACATTTAACACGCTTAACGTTAGCGTGAAAGATACGATTTGATCTTCTGAGTGAGTGGCTCACGTTATTTCCGAAATGAACGCCTTTGCCGCAAATATCCCATATAGCCATCCCGAA
>JAFOND010000164.1 GCA_017418645.1 Lachnospiraceae bacterium
AGCTTTGCGGGCGCAAGGGTACGAAGCTTTCCGAAGACCCTTCCGCGGATGGTGGAAAGAAGTTTGAATGCGATGTCATGATTTGCGTATTGCTCGCCGTAATGCAAAATACCTCTAAGGACCGCTGCCGCAACAAGGATTATTGCACCGGTTTTATCAAAGCTTCCGGAAACAAGAAGCCTGCCGCCCTGTATGGTAACAAAGGCTGCCGCGAAAGCGCCGATGGTTCCGAGGATGATGGCGATAACCATAATGGGAACAAGGGGCTTTACAAGCATTACAAGTGAGAGCATAACGGCAACAGGGTTGCGGCGGGGAGCGTCGGTCTCCGGTTTTTCCACCTCATCAGATGACGCCGCTTCGCGGCTACACCTCATCCGATCCCCTTCGGGGACCACCTCTCCGCTTCGCTCCGGTCGGCTCAAAGCCGAGGCCCCCACGGCCTCGTTCACCCCCTCAAGGGGAAGGCTCTCTTTCTCAGTCACCGCACCGCGTCCGTACTTCTCCAGTTCGCTCTGGATCTCATAAAGCGCGCTGTAGGCGCCGTCGTCGAAAACAAGCCGGTCGTGCACACCGCTCTCCGTGATCTGTCCCTCGTCCATATAATAGATCACATCCGCCTTCTCAACGTTTGAAAGGCGATGGGAAATAAGGATCACAGTCTTACCTTCTTTGGCAAGTTCATAAATAAGATCCAAAAGGATCTCTTCCGTCTCATGATCCGTGGCGGAAGTTGCTTCGTCAAATATAAACACCTTCGCATGGGAAAGAAGAACACGCGCCATTGCAAGACGCTGACGCTGTCCGGCGGAAATGTTCTTTCCCTCTTCCGTAAGATAGGTATCCAGTCCGTTCTGGTCGATAAGGTCTTCCCATAAAGAAACGCGTCTCAAGACCTTTACCATATCGTCGTCCGTTGTTTCATGCCTTGCCATCTGAAGGTTCTCCCGAACGCTTCCACGGAAGATATATGGATCCGAATCGATGTATGCGATGCGGAGCATCCTGTCATGATCGTCGATGGTATTAATCTCTATTCCGTTTATCTTTATGCTTCCTTCGTAGCCCTTAAGGGATCCGGAAAGCACCTTTGCAAATGTACTCTTTCCGCAGCCGCTCTTTCCTACGATGGCTGTAACTTCGCCGGGGTTTATCACAAGGGACATACCGCGGATCGCGCCGCGACCGTGGAGTTCGGTGGACGCCTCCGCGTATCGCGGGGACGGTTCTTGTGATACCGTTTCCAGTTTGCTTACATTATTGGTTGCCGTATCACAAGAACCGTCCCGGTGGTACGTATATTTCAGGTCCGTGACGCGGATCTTGGCGGGACCGTGGGGGAAGATATCCTCGCCGGAGGATTCTTCCGGAATATCAAGAAGTTCAAAGATACGGTCGGATGATGCCATCCCGTTCATCGCCACATGGAAGAATGAACCCAGGCGTCTCATGGGAAGGAAGAATTCAACCGCAAGAAGTATGATAAGGAGTGCGCCCGTAAAGGTAACATCCCCGTTAAAATATGAATAAACTCCGGTTATCATTCCCGCAGCCGCGCCGCCGTATGCAAGAATATCCATAATACTTGTGGAATTAAGCTGCATAAGAAGGACCTTCATCGTGGTCTTCCGGAAGTTTTCGGATTCCTCCGAAAGCGCCGCGGAACGATGGGGATCCGAACCGAAGATCTTTAATGTCGTTAAGATATTGAGGGATTCAAGAAAGCCGTCCGAAAGATTTAAATACTCCGCAAAATATCCGGACAGCATCCTCTTTGCGATCTTTTGAACCGCAACAATTGAAAGGGGAATAAGCGGTATAAATATAAGGATTATAACCGCCGCTTTAACATTCACAAAAAGCAGGATAATAAACAGAGTTATCTCCGAAACCGCAGCATAAAAAAGCTGTGGGAGATACTGGGAAAAATAACTTTCCGTCTGCTCAACCCCTTCCGTTACAAGGGTTGTAACTTCCGCCGTGTTAACGCTTTCTTTGTATGTGGGGCCAAGGCGAAGGAGCTTTTCATAAATCTCCTCGCGAAGGATCATCTTTACATCCCGGGAGGCCTTAAAAGATGCGTCGTTTGCCATCTGGTCCAAAAGAAACCGAAGCAGGATCGACACCGGAATGGGAATAAGATATAAAAGCCGGATGCCTTCGCCGTTCAGTTTTATGCCTTCGTCAAGGCTTATCATTCCGCCCAGAAGAAGGGCGATGTCCATAAAAAAGATCACCCGGCAGAGGAGCGAAAGCCACTGCCAGAGGACCTGAAGGGCAATATATTTTTTAGAGCCCGGAAAGAGCCCGATAAGTCGTTTCTTAATCATACTATATTCCTACGTATCACAAGAACCGTTCCCTTGATACGTTACTCTACAGTTACGGATTTAGCCAGATTTCTCGGTTTATCAACGTCCACGCCTCGGGCAACGGAGATATAATATCCGAGAAGCTGGAGCGGGATAACCGCAAGGCTTGCAGTAAAGAGTTCATCCGTCTTCGGGATGAAGATGCAAAAGTCCGCCGTATCCTCCAGATTATAATTTCCATAGGTTGTGACACCGCAAAGATATGCGCCGCGGGTCTTAACCTCTTTCATGTTCGAAAGCATTTTTTCGTAAACATCGGCCTGTGTCAGAACGCCGATAACAAGGATGCCGTCCTCTATAAGTGAGATGGTGCCGTGCTTTAATTCGCCGGCAGCATACGCCTCCGAATGGATGTAACTAACTTCCTTTAATTTCAAACTTCCTTCCATGCAGACCGCGTTGTCAACGCCGCGACCGATATAGAAAACATCATGGGCGGACGCAAACTTGCTGGAAAACCACTGAAGGCGGTCTTTCTCCGAAAGGATGCGCTCGATCTTTTCCGGAAGAGTCATAAGCTCGTTCAAGAGCTCCGTCTTTCTTGCATCGTCGATGATACCCTTCGCGGATGCGATGCCGATGGCAAGAAGATATCCCGCAACAAGCTGCGCCGAATATGCCTTTGTGGTTGCAACGGAAATCTCCGGACCCGCCATTGTATAGAGAACATGCTCTGCTTCCCGGGCGATGGAAGATCCCACAACGTTTACGATACCCACGGTTCTGCAGCCCGCTTCTTTAGCAAG
>JAFOND010000165.1 GCA_017418645.1 Lachnospiraceae bacterium
CTCTCCTAATGCTCGTTTCAGCTGGAACACAACCCTCTCCATCAAATCCTTCGGACCCACGGTGATACGAAGCCTCAGCGCATCCTTATCCGTAAACAGGCGGATCAAGATTCCGTTTTCTTCCATATATGCGCGCACGCGGTCCGGATCTGCATTGTCCAGTTTTATGAATACGAAGTTGGATCCGGTCTTATACGCCTTAACTCCGTCTATCTTATTAAGCTCATCCGTAAACCACTTCGTTACGGCAAGGGTATCGTCCCTCATCTTCTCGTAATACGGTCTGTCTTCCACTGCTGCCTTTGCGATGCGTCTGCAGATTCCGCTGGCTCTGAAGAGCGGAAGGTCAAGGCCTATTGTTCTTCGAAGCGGGTAGCTGCAGAGTCCGTAGCCGATACGGATGTCCGCAAGACCATAGAACTTCGAGAACGTTCTTGTTACTACGACGTTTGCGTATTTCGTTATAAGGCTCTTTTCGAATGCGCTGTCAAAGTTTCCGTAGCCCCAATATGCTTCATCGAGAAGGATGACGGAATCCTTGTTTTCCGCTACGATCTTTTCTATCTCTTCCTTGGAGATCTCGCAGCCTGTGGGCATCTGAGGAGATGTTATGACGATAAGCCTGGGCTTATGTTCCTTTGCCTTTGCAAGGATATCTTCAACGTTATATTCATATGAATCCGCGCCCTCGCGAACTTCATAATTTATGCACTTTGCAAACTTTGCATCCGCAACGCTCTTGTAATAACTCCAGCCGGGATGCGGAACAAGGACGATATCCCCTTCGTTAAGAAGGATGCTTCCGATGGACTTTATACACTCGGATGATCCGTTATGGATAAAGATATTGTTAGTGGATATTTCCGTGTCCTTTGAAAGCGCTTCAAGGAGTTCGTCGTCATGCCCCAGGTCGTAAAGATAAAGATCTTCTATCTTTGCTTCCTTCAAAACGTCCATGCATTTCGGCGACGGTTTGAACAGGTTCTCATTAAGATGAAGTCTTCCCGTAAGCTGCTCCGTGGGAACGGAATGATATGATTTTACTTCCGAGTATTTATGGAAGAAGTTATTTACTTCGTTTGAATCCTTAAGCTGCTCTTCCTCAAACTTCTTAAAGTCCGGATCGAAATCCCGGATCTCTTCCAGGGTATCAAACTCAAGAACTTCGTCGTTCGCGCGCTCAACCTTTTTAAGCTTAAGGTCTTTTATATGCTTGATGTGGAAGTCGTCCATAAGCATGTTTCTTACGGCAAGATCCTCCCATTCATCTTCCATGAACTTAACGAACTTTGCGGAAAATTCTTCGTTGAAGAAGCAGTCTCCGATGGTATACCATGCTCTTTCACCGCCACGGTGGATGCCGGAAACATAACCTTCCGCATCTTCTTCCGTAACGCAGAATTCGTCGCAGAACTTCTCCGAATATACGCATGAATAATAGGAATCCGGAAGTTCTTTCTTAAAAACGTTATGGCTGTAATAATTGTCGGAGCATAAAATATAGGAATTTTTGATATGATCTTTTGCGGCGTAAAGAGACGACATGTTGTTATACTTGTCGAAATCGGCGTTATGGATAAGAGTCACGCCGTATTTGTCCTTAAGATAATCGAATTTTTCATGCATAAAACCGGTGACAACGATGATCTCGTTTATCCCGGCTTCTTTTAATTGCTCGATCTCGCGCTCAATAAGGATCTCTCCTTTGATGCGAAAGAGTCCCTTCGGCATTACGTTTGAAAGCGGCATGCATCTTGCGCTGTAGCCTGCTGCCATTATGATCGCGTTGTCGACTTTATACATTTTTCCACTCATCCTTGATTCCCCCTTACACCTTCCGTGGTTAAACATCGATCTCGAATGTTCCGAGGTCCATATATGATGCGAAATTCAACGGTATCTGCTTTTCTTTCGGCGGCGGGGTCATGTAATCCCAGCCGTATAATTGTGTCAGATATCCGTCGTAGTCCTTCGGCGCGAGGAACATATGTCCCTCAAATTCAAGTTCGATAACATCATCCATCCAGCGCCTTAAGTATCCGTGGTCTTCCTGGGAATAATACCAGCCCGGAGTACGCACGTAATACGTCTTTTTGTCGTTATACTCATAAGCCAGACGGTCAAAACCGTCCCTAATAATGTTTATCGGCAAATTTCGTAAAATTATATAGAGCAAACGGTAAAAAAGATTTTTTTCCGCCGCCGCGCCGATGGGCGCATAGCCGATCTTTCGATAGATAAAGCAGCGGAGGTTGTACCAGGTCTTTTTTATCCCCGTCCGGGGCATGTTGTCGCAGTTAAAAATGTCGAGGAAGACGCCGCGTTTCATCTTCAGCATATCTTGTCCGTAGCGCCGGAATTCCGTGTCTTTTCTTATGATCTTCCCGTATCCCCAGCGATAGTTCGGGTCCGTGTTATAATTCTGAAGGAAGAAACGGCTCGTATCCAGTTCCGTTTTGCACACTTCGCAGAAGCGGTCGTAGTCGTCTCGGAGCATTCGGATGTCCAGGACCGCTTCTGCGAAGTGTGCAAAAC
>JAFOND010000166.1 GCA_017418645.1 Lachnospiraceae bacterium
GATTAATTGACTGCGGCACAAGGAAAAGACCTTCGCTTTCCTGGATCTTCAACTTTTCGATAACACGGTCGAGCACATATAGATCCAGCTTATATATCTGTTTTGCATCTTCGAGGATGGGGATAAAGTCTCCCGGAGACATAAAGCCTCTTATGGGATCTATCCATCTTGCAAGAGCTTCCTCGTCGCATACTCTTCCACTCACCGCACGAACGATGGGCTGATAATAAACCGTTATCCATTTTTCTTCCAGCGCGCGGTCGAAGCTTGCAAGAATATACTGCTGTTTTTCTTCGTTGTCGCGCATGGTATCATCATAGTATTTAAAAGACGAAGCATAATTTCTCCGTATGGAATCGCAGGCGAGTTTCGCGCGGTCTACCGCGGTACTCGAGCCGACATCCTCTCCTCTGGAAAGATATACTCCCGCATGTATGGGAAGTGAAAGACCTTTGTTTAACTTCCTGCCCTCTTTAAAGATAAGTTCAACCGTTTCCTCCAATCCCTCTTCTTCCGTAAATGCCGCAAAATGATCTCCTCCGAGGCGCGTGCAGCATTCGTTTCCGTACATCTCCGCCAGAAGTCTTGAGAACTCACGAAGAAGCTTATCACCCTCCGGAAGACCATGCCTCCTGTTAAAATATTTCATGCCGCGGAAATCAAAGAACAGCATTGCCGGACGCTTTCCCTCCGCAAGAAACTTATCTCTTGTAACCATGGAGATATCAAAGAAATGTGTCATTGTGGGAAGACCGGTTAGGAAATCGTAATTTGTGAATTTTACGATGCTCTCACCGTGAAGCGCATTGTCGAAGTGTTTGTTTAATGACATGCCTCCGACTTCAGTGTCTTCGTCACACGGTCCCTCGTCCATATACCAGACCAGAGCAAGACGTGTTCCGTCCTCCGTAAAGAAATGCTCGCCGACGGCATGGATTATCTTATATCCTTCAACGCCGTCAACTCTTTTCGACCTGTATATAACCTCGTATTTCCCGCCCTGGGTTGCAAACGTAAAAGCAGCATCCGAAATACGCTGTACATCATCCGGATGGGTCTCCTTATACATGTCGTTATCCATATCAAAGTATGCTTTTATCTCGTCGTCATACCCGAACATTTCAAAAAAGCCTTTGGATAAAAGAAGCGTCACCACGCGTTTGTCTATAAACTGATAAATGGCGAAAGGCATACGGGACTTTGCCATGTGGGACAGTTCATTTTTTTCAAAGCGGTATTTTTCCATAAATATAACCCCACAAAACTCTCAACTTAAACATATGCTAAGCCAAATTACATTATACAAAAAAAGGGGGTGGAAAGCCACCCCCTTTTTTGCATTATTTTAAGCATTATCCCTTGAAATCTATGGAGCCTCCCACCGCCATTTCTTCCGGTGTTCTTACGGAATCAACTTTAAGATCCTGCAGTGTATCGGAAAGCTTTTGCATTAGCTCTTCAACGGAGCCCGCTTTAAGCGTTATCATGTCTTCCGGTTTACCTATGGGTTTCTCCGGTTTGAACGGACCGTCGTTTTCTTTTCTTTCTTCTATCCGTTCCTTGATACGTTCCTCCGCTTCTTCTTTCGCTTCCTTCTTTGCCTGCGCCTTCTTATCGGCTTTCTTTTGCGCCTGTTTCTCTGCGATGCGAGTCTGCTGTGCCGCAAGCTGCTTATCCACAACCGCAAAGTATTCAGCGGTTCCGTCGTCCTTTATTACGGCGCCGTAGCCCGTAACACCGTTTGCGTTTCCGCTCTGCTTTAAGTTTTCGGAAAGCTTGTTAAGGTTTGCTCCCGCTGTCTCGATTATCTTTTCGTACTTTGCGGCAAACTCCTTATCCGTTGCCATCCTCTCGAGTTTTTCCTCGTCGATAAGAACGGTAAGAGCGGCATTTCCCACATAAGCCGCCGGGTTCTTTTTAACCATGTCCTTCTTGTCGTTTGCAACAAGGACAAAGTCCATATCCTTAAACTTTTCCTTTAACTTCTTGTAATACTCGGCAGCCTTCTCCGAAAGTCCGGCATCTCCCACGGTCCGGCCGAGACCCGTCTTTACCTTCTTTTCGGTTTTTTCCGTAGCGGAAGTCTTGTCCGTATCACCGGGACCGGACGTTTTCTTTGATGTTTCGCTTCCTTTTGCATAGGAAGATTTTGCAACGGAATTTTGTTGCATTGATGAATAGATGTCAGATACAGTACTCATAAGCTTCTTCCTCCTTGAATCGCTCTTCCCGGGATTTCCTTATCCCGGTCAGTACATAAATAGTGATAAAGGTACCTTACGGTTTATATATCGGACAGTTTTCAAAAAAACTTTATATGTATATTTAAAAAATGTATCAGGGGGACATCAAAACAGCGAAAGGTATGCATCCCGGATCACGTCCCCAACAAGGAGCACAAGATACGCTCCTGCGGCGATGGACGGGCCGAAGGGGATCTTCCGTGACTTTGTTATGACCGCAACGGCAATCCCGATAAGGGACGAGAACAAAAGAAGTTCGTATAGTCCGAAGAAACCAAGATAGAGTCCCAGGAGCGCGATAAGCTTAACATCGCCACCGCCAAGACTTTCTTTCTTAAGTACCCTGTCCATAATCCCGGAAAGTATAAGCATAAACGCTCCGCCCACAAGCCCCGCCAAAAGATGAAGTCCCGCATCCTTAATTCCGTCGCATAAAAAGAACGCGGATACTATCCATGCGATAAGCGCCGTGATGATAAGACCGTCCGGTATTATATATGTTTCGATATCAACCACGGAAAGGGTAAAGAGCATACCCACAAGGATGAAATCCCTGAGAAAACGGATCACCAAAATCCACGGATTAAAATCCGGATACACAAAAAGATAAGATAAAATATCGGTGCCCGCGGCGTGAGCAGGAAGATAAAGATCTTTAATAAAAACTCCCAGCGTAAGAAGTCCGAAAAGGACCTCCGTAAGAGGATAGCGGACCGAAACCTTCTCCTTGCAATATCTGCATTTTCCTCCGGAAAAAACATATGATAAAACCGGAATAAGATCCAAAGCGGAAAGCTCGTGTCCGCAGCTCATGCAATGGGAACGTCCTTTAATAAAATCCTCTTCTCTTTCCAGCCTCATTGCAAGGCAGTTATAAAAGGAACCGAAAACGGTTCCCAGAATAAATATAAGAATAAATAATACAGCGTTCATCAGTTTCCGTTCTTTTCAAGCCAGTCGTTCAGTTTGTCATAGAGCGCGCCGTATGTGTTCTTGTTTCTTTCAAGAACCCGCTTTGTCGCATCCTTAAACGGTGCAAGCTCCGGTTCCGTTACTATAATACCCTGTTTTTCAAGTTCGGAAAGAAGGCTCTCCGTCTGTTCACGGTTCAGGTTTCTGTCCAATTCCGCGGAATTCTGGGCAGCCTTTTCTATTATCTCTCTGTCACCGTTCGAAAGACGTTTATAGATATCTTCCGAAATAACAAAACACATTCCGGAATAGATATGATTCGTAACCGAAAGATATTTCTGTACCTCGTAAAGTTTGTTATTGTAAATGACCGGGATCGGGTTTTCCTGTCCGTCATAGGTCCCGTTCCGAAGTGCAGGATATAATTCCGAAAACGAAAGCGCCTGGGGGTTCGCGCCCAGGGACGTCATTGTCTCCATTATGACCGGATTCTCGGGAGTTCGGATTATAAGCCCCTTCATGTCCTCCGGACTGTTGATCATCTTTACGGAATTTGTTACGCATCTGAATCCGTTGCAATAATGAGCCAGCACATGCATATTACTCTTTGAAAGAGACTTCTCTGCTTCGGCTTCTATATCGCTGTCCATGAACTTCCACGCCATATCAAAATCCGAGAATAAAAACGGCTGTGCGGATATTCCCATCATGGGTTCATATCCGAAGAAATTTGAAGCATCGGAAATTACCATATCGATCTTTTTTGACTTTGTCGATATTGCGCTGATCATTTCCGCGTCACCGCCAAGCTGTCCCGCAGGATAAACAACAGCGGTTATACGTCCGTTCGTTTCTTTTTTTATCTCGTTCGCAAAAGACTGCGCCGCAATATTTCGCGGGTCATCCTCTCCGGTGGAAACTCCGATCTTAAGCTCGATGGAGTTTATCTCCGTCGCCGCGCTGTTACCTCCGCATCCGGTAAGCGTTGCGGATACCATCATTGTCAGGGTAAGAATTAAAGCTATCTTATTTTTCATATCGTTGCCTTCTCCTTACAAAGTTCAATTTCTTCTTTCGGTATATTACAAAAAATCTCCACAAGTTCAGGATCAAGCTGGGTTCCCGAAACCTGTTTGAGTTCCGCGATAGCATCGTCATAGGCAAAAGTTGCCTTGTAAGATCTTTCCATTGTTATGGCGGAATAAACATCACAGACCGCTATTATCCTGGACGCAAGCGGGACCTTATCTCCGGGGATCTTATAGTATCCGAGACCGTCCGGTCTTTCATGATGATACATGATCCATTTTTCAAGTCGCTCAAAGCTCGGGAGCGGCTCAAGCGCCTTAACCGAAAGTTCGGGATGCATCTTAACTTTATCCCATTCATTAAGTTCAAGCTTTCCGCTTTTTTCCGTAACTTCCGTCACGCCGCTTAGTTTTCCGAGGTCATGAAAAAGGGATGCAAATTCAAGATTTTCACGATTGATCTTCATCTTCATCTCGACAGGAAGATGATCGAAAAGCGTAAGCGTAAGGTAATGCACATGAAGGGAATGCCCGGAAAGATTCTGATCGGTATGATCCACATACCTCATTAAAAGCCTTGCAACATCCTTACCACGTTCCTTAACAAGCGAAACTGTGTTTATTGCCCATTGCATGAAAACAAATACGAGTACCGAATTAATCAAAAGGATCGTGCCGAGGTAGGTCTTGCTTCCTTTAATGTATGAAGGAAAGATGTATGAAACGGTTATCGCAAAAAGAACCAAAGCCATGGCGATCGTAAAGTATTTCCATTCCCTGCTCAATCCGTACCATACATCACGTTTTGCGATGAATTCATAACAGAACCTGGCGGTATTTGCCACCATGATAAGAAAGCCTATTCCAATAAGGGTATTTGATAAAACAACGTAATTCATAATACCCCCCTACTCAAAGATAATGCGGTTTTTCCCCGCTTCTTTGGCTTTGTATAAAAGTTCGTCGGCGCGGGAATAAACCTTGTCCATATCGTAATCTTCCGCAACTATCTCCGTTACTCCGATGGATGCGTTTATTCCTCTGATCTCTCCGACTTCTCTCTCGTTCAGGAGTTTAAGAAGTGTTTCAAGAATGCTTTCGGCCTGCTGCCTTGTCTCCAGTCCGCGAAGGAAAACTATGAATTCGTCTCCGCCCAGACGGCCCGCAAAACTGTCCTTATCATCCATTGTCTTTTTCACATACTTCCACTTCTCGCTCATATCCGCGCGAAAACCGTTTAAGATTATCTGTCCCACATTCTGAAGAACCTTGTCCCCCATCTGATGTCCGTATTTATCGTTTATCTGTTTGAATCCGTCAAGGTCCAAAAGCGCAACCACAATATACTCATGACGTTCTTTGGAACGGATGACGTCGTTTGACATACTAAAGAATCTGCCGCGATTTAAAAGCTGTGTCAGGGAATCAAAACTCGAGCTTACTTCCAGTTCCTGAGTAATAAGCGTGTTCTGGCGAAAAGCCTCAAACTGCTTCATTCTTGTGCGGGAGAACATAAAGTGCAATATCTCACCGAGGATAAAGACGATGACAACGGCGTAAAGATCCTGCATCGCAATTGAAAAGGGTTTGTTGTAAAAAGCCGTCAGCAGGAATATGGTTGAAAAAGTCACAACCCCGATCGTCATTTTAAAAACTGAAGAAATATACGAAAGGGCAACAATGGTAAGAAGCAGCGGGTAAAGCGTTGCTGGCGTAAACATATTGCTCTCGGACTGATAAATACCGATAGCCAGCATCACGACAGTATGCAGATATGCAACAAATGTCGTATGCGGCAACGTCCACTTCTTTCCGAAAGTGATCCAGAACTGATATGCCGCGGTTACCACGCTAAAAATCGCGTATGCAAACGCGTTGTGTTTTGTGGCCCCGAAAATATTAAAGATCGAAAAGAAGGTGTACATAAGACAGATAAGAAACAACCACGCATTGATAACCTCAAGATGCTTGTGGTTTGTTTCGTTTATCATGTCTTTACATGCTTTGTATGCCTCCTTCGAATACCAGTATAGATTAAAACTACCCCTCATATATATAAATTTCACCTCATCAGTCGCCTACGGCGACAGCTTTTCCTCAAGGGAAACCTTTTTAATCCCTTACCGTAATTTTGTTCAGATGCCAGATGTCATCCACATATTCCTGGATCGTTCTGTCGGAAGAGAACTTGCCGACTGACGCAACGTTTATGATCGCCTTCTTTGCCCAGAGAGCCTCGTCGCGATATGTCTCCTCAACCTTCTTCTGCGCATCCGCATAGGATCTGAAATCCTTAAGAACGAAGTATGTATCCGCATACTGCGTAACCTCCGTGTTAAGGAGAGAATTGTAGATATCGCGGAAAAGTTCCGGATCCTTCGGGCTGTAGAAGCCGTTTATAAGCTGCATAAGAACTTTTCTTATATCCTGATCCGCATTAAAGATGTCCATCGGATTGTAATCGCGGTTCTTCTCATGCTCGATGACTTCCTCCGCGCTCATACCGAAGATGAAGCAGTTTTCGATGCCCATCTCTTCCGCCATCTCAACGTTCGCACCGTCCATGGTTCCGATGGTAAGGGCGCCGTTTAACATGAACTTCATGTTACCCGTTCCGGAAGCCTCTTTGGAAGCCGTGGAGATCTGTTCGGAAACGTCCGCTGCAGCGAAGATCCATTCAGCATTGGATACGCGGTAATCTTCTATGAATACAACCTTTATCTTTCCTTCAATGCTGCGGTCGTTGTTAATTACTTCCCCAACATTGTTTATAAGCTTTATGATCTTCTTTGCAATCTGATATCCTGCGGAAGCCTTTGCGCCGAAGATAAATGTTCTGGGATAGAATTCCATCTCCGGATGTTCCTTTATCTGATTGTAAAGATACATGATATGTATCACGTTAAGGAGCTGTCTCTTATACTCATGAAGTCTCTTAACCTGAACGTCAAATATGGATCTCGGATCAACCTCGATTCCGTTATGCTCTTTTATATATTCGGCAAGACGAACCTTGTTCTGATACTTGATGTTCATGAATTCGTGCTGTGCCTTCTTGTCTTCCGCATAAAGGGAAAGCTGCTTTGTCTTTGAAAGATCCGTGATCCAGTCGGACCCGATCTTTCCGGTTACCCAGTTTGCAAGAAGTTCGTTTCCGTGAAGAAGGAAACGTCGCTGTGTGATACCGTTTGTCTTGTTGTTGAACTTCTGCGGATAGATCGAATAGAAATCCTTTAACGTCTGTTTCTTAAGGATCTCGGTATGAAGAGCCGCAACACCGTTTACGGAGAAGCCTGCGATGATCGCAAGGTTTGCCATGCGGACCTGTCCGTCATAGATGATCGCGGTATTTGCAAGCATATCGTCCTTGCCCGGGAAGTGTTCCTGAACATGAAGAACGAAACGACGGTTTATCTCTTCTATGATCTGATAAACTCTCGGAAGAAGTCTGGAGAATATTTCTATCGGCCACTTCTCGAGGGCTTCCTGCATGATGGTATGGTTCGTGTATGCAACCGTCTTTGTTGTGATCTCCCAGGACTCATCCCATGAAAGATGATGCTCGTCCATAAGAAGTCTCATAAGTTCACCGACGGTAAGGGTCGGATGCGTATCGTTCATCTGGAAAACAACTTTTTCCGGAAGATCTTTTATATCGTCATGATCCGCAAGGAACTTGTTGAGCGCTGTCTGTAATGATGCGGATACAAAGAAATACTGCTGCTTAAGTCGAAGTTCCTTACCCTGGATATGATTGTCATTCGGATAAAGAACCTCAACAAGGTTTCTCGCAAGATTCTGCTCTTCAACAGCCTTGTCATATTCACCCTTATCAAAGGAATCGAGAGAGAATACTTCACCCGCTTCGGCATCCCAGATACGAAGTGTATTTACAACATTGTTTCCGTATCCCACAACCGGCAGATCATAGGGAACCGCCATAACGGAGCGATAACCTTCGTGAATGAATTCGTAGTTTCCGTCCGCCTTCATCTCCGAGCGAACATAACCGCCGAACTTAACTTCGCATTTATATTCCGGACGCTTGATCTCGAAAGGATATCCGTGCTCAAGCCAGTTGTCCGGAACTTCCTTCTGGAAGCCGTCTTCGATCTTCTGCTTGAACATTCCGTAACGATAACGGATACCGCAGCCGTATGCGCCGTAGCCGAGAGTAGAAAGAGATTCGAGGAAGCAGGCAGCAAGACGTCCGAGGCCACCGTTTCCGAGAGCGGGATCCGGTTCCTGGTCCTCGATCTTTGTAAGATCAAAACCGAGTTCGGAAAGCGCATCTCTTATCGGAGC
>JAFOND010000167.1 GCA_017418645.1 Lachnospiraceae bacterium
AACGGATCAACGGTTCTGATCGAATATCATAATGAGTACGCTTTTTGGAACTGTGTAGACCGTATAAGGATTAAGGATGCGGATTTTACACAGGCGGTTGTACCTGATGAAAACGGAGTAAGCGTTTTCAGTTTCAGCACAACAGGTTTCCCCGACGGGGCTCACGATCTTCAGTTTTTTATTACTGAATCCAGAAACAATTGGATCTGGGTCAGTACATATACACTTAATACTTCGGGAGGAAATGCTTTTCTGGCATGTCCTGCGGGAGCATCGGAGAGAGCATTTTATAATTCACTTTCGAATGTGAACCGATTTGCCTATGACGATATTCCGGATCCGTCCTGGGATGAACTTGATCCCGCAGGTGTACAGGAGGTCAGAAATGCCGTTCCGGGTATCGTAGCAGGATGCAAAACAGATTATGAAAAGGTTCGTGCCATATATGACTGGATAGGTAAAAATATAGCTTATGATAATGAGAGCCTTTCTGCTCCGGATTATTATACAAATGCCGATCTATATGAAAAAGGTATTAATCCTGTCAGCACATATAAGAATGGCAGAGGCGTATGTTCCGGCTATTCCAGATTGTTTCGAATCATGTGCGGGGAACTGCATATTCCCTGTTTGAATATCCACGGGAACGGTTCCGATAATCTTAAAGCTGGAGATACATTCACAAAAACTAACCATGAATGGAATGCCGTATATTTAAACGGGGCATGGAGATTATGCGATGTTACCTGGGACAGTCCCAATAAGTATTATGGTACAGGAGATTCCAGAAATGTTCTGGGTCAGTCTGCAAGACATAACTATTTCCTTATTGAACCGGAATTATTGTCTTTTGATCATTGCACGGAGAAAATGCTCACCGTTTATGCAGATCCGGAGAATCAACGTAACGATCCAAATGAGATTATTCCTGTTCCGGTAGAAGGAATGCCATCCGGTGTTATGAAGGATCAAAATTCCGGAAATTATATCTTTGTTGATGATACGCTTGGAATAGGGAATTACGCTGTAGAGGCCGCGACGGACGGAACAGTATTCAGGATGTATAACGGTGCAAACGGAGAGCACTTTTATACACGTTCGGTTGCCGAAAGGAATGCATTGATCGCAGGCGGATGGTCATATGAATCCGACGGAGATTTTGATACCGTCGGAGCGGAAAGTGATGCTATTCCTGTATATCGTATGTATAATCCGAATAACGGACTTCATCATTACACCCTTAATAAAGGAGAAGCGGTAGCGCTTAAAAATGCGGGTTGGAGCTTTGAAGGGGTCGGTTTCTACGGTTATGATGTTTCCTTGGGTAAGGGTACACCTTTGTATCGGGAATACAATCCTAATGACGGAAATCATAACTATACAACAAATGCTGCGGAACATAACGCTCTGGTAGCTGCAGGGTGGGGTGACGAGAACGTGGGTTGGTGTGTTAAATAAAAAAGTGGATTGCTACCATGAAAGAAAACGCACGGCAAAGGTAAAGCATAGATGAAAAAATACATTATAGCATTTATTTTCACAATTGTTGTTATTATTGTCGGCATGTTACTTATTAACGAGACCGTTTTAAACACCGATATCACCGCAACAACAACAAACGTCGGACTTGTTATGACAGGAAACAAGGACGATGTCAACTACTGCCAGATTCACTATGAGTCACTGCTCAGCGTTCAGGATGAACTGAACCTTAATATAGTGTGTAAAGAAAAGATACCGGAAGATGAAAACTTCATTCTGGCAGTGAAAGAGCTTATCTTAAAAGACGGCTGTAAGGTCATAATCGCACCGTCTTACGGTTACGGGAAGTACATCGAAGAATTGGCTGAGCAATATCCCAATATCTGTTTTGTTCATCCTATGGGAACAGAATCACGTGAGAATCTGACATCCGTTTCGGGACGTATGTATCAGGTGCGGTATCTTTCCGGAATTGTTGCGGGTATGCGTACCGGTAGCGGAGAGATCGGATATGTCGCAGCTTTCCCCAATTCGGAAGTAGTATGTCAGATCAATGCCTTTGCATTGGGGGTAAGAAGTATTTCCCCCGATGCTACAGTTCACGTCATTTACACCAATTCATGGGTAGACAATGATGCCGCTGAAAAAGCCGGTTATAAGCTTCTTCAAAAATATCCCGATATCGATGTTCTCACAACACATACAAATTCCCTTATGTGCGACCGTATTGCCGCTGAGAAAGGAATCTATTCGATCGGTTTTAACAAAGATAATTCCGAACTCTTTCCCGACAGTTATCTTACTGCCTGTACATGGAGTTGGAATACTTATTACAGAGATGTGATACTAAGCTATCTGAAAGGAAGGTTTTCCGGAAAAAAACAATTGATTTCCATGGAAGAAGGCATTGTCTCCCTTTCGGAACTCACAAAAAACTGCGCACCCGGGACAAAAGAAGCAGTGGAAGATGCCATCGATCTTTTTGAAAGCAATACGTTTGATGTTTTTTACGGTCCCATAGTTGATAATAATAACGCTATACGCGTTCCCAATAAAGAATCCATGTCGGATGATGAGATGTTGAATCTTTTTAACTGGTATGTGAAGGGTGTTTCCATATATGAACAATAAATCCTTATCGGAAAGAAACAAAACATTATTTGCTCTGTCCAGTCTTGCACTTGCTTTACTGGTCGTTCTTGTGGTTTTCGGAACGCGACTTGACTATTTCATGACGTCATATACCGAAAAACAGACGGAAAAAACCGCAAAAGCCTATGCCCTTCTTATGGAAGAAAGGCTGAATTCCGAAATGGATCACCTTGAATATGTGGCATCCGCCATAGAATCGGTTTCCTTTGATAAAAAACGATTGATGACCCGGATCGATAAAGATCCTGATGTTAAACAGGGCCTTTTGGAGTCAGACGGCAAAGGACTGTACGGAGAAGATATGGATCTTCGTAAATATGAGGGAATACAGGAATCATTTCGAGGTAATAAAACCATTTCTTATATAAAAAACGAAGGTATTATTTTTACATGTCCCGTATTTCACGGATCCAACATAAAATATGTTCTGTATCGTTTATATCCGGAAGACAAACTGGAAAAGTATTTTTCCGAGGAAATCTATGATGATCTGGGTAAAATCTGTGTCACGACAAAAGAGGGGCATATGATAGTTCCTTTTTATAACTGCAGCAAAGAGGACAAAGCCTGGTACGACAGTGATACAGTTCAGGATTTGTTTGCTTCCATGTATCTTAAACGGGATATCTCCGTTACCGTTGCCACTTCCTTTTCAACAGACCGCGGAGAGATGATTTTTTTTGAATCCGAGATTCCCGACACTGATTTTATTGTATCCGGATTTGTTCCGAAATCCGTGGCAACCGAGGGCATCGGAACAACATGGCGACTTATTGTATGGGTATTCGGAATTCTTATTGTTCTCATGATCGCCGGAACATTTTTACTTATGAAGGCTTTGGTTAAAGCTCAGGAGAGCGATGAATTGCGTGTGGCTAAAGCCGAGGCCGAAAAAGCCTCCAAAGCAAAGGGTGGGTTTCTTGCAAATATGTCCCATGAGATCCGTACTCCCATAAATGCCGTACTCGGAATGAATGAGATGATCCTTCGGGAGACAAAAGAAGATTCAATCCTGAATTATGCAAATGATGTAAAAACAGCGGGAACAACGCTTCTCGGAATCATAAACGACATTTTGGATTTTTCAAAGATAGAAGCGGGGAAAATTGACATCATTCCCGTGGATTATGATCTTTTTACCGTTCTTTTTAATCTTGTTAATATGATCCGTTTCAAAGCCAATGATAAGGGACTGGTCGTTAACCTCGACTTTGACCCGCAGACGCCGAAAATGCTTCGGGGGGATGAAACACGTATCAAACAGGTTATAACAAATATCCTTACCAATGCGGTCAAATATACGGAAAAGGGGAGTATTACATTTTCGGTAGGATACGAGAAAACCGGAGAAAACAGTATTCTTCTTAAGGTTTCCGTTAAAGATACCGGAATCGGTATCCGCGAAGAGGATATGGATAAACTCTTCTCGGAATTTGACCGTCTCGAAGAAAGAAGAAACCGTCATATTGAGGGAACCGGTCTCGGAATGGCTATCACACAGAATCTATTGGAACTTATGGGCTCAAAGCTTAACGTTTCCAGTGTTTACGGAGAAGGTTCCGAATTCAGTTTTTCCGTGTCACAGGAATTCACGGGCGAAGAAGTTCTCGGAGATTATGAAAAGAATTTCCGTTCAATGATAAAAAAAGAAAACTACCATGAAAGTTTTACCGCACCCACGGCAAGAGTTCTTATAGTAGATGATAACATGATAAATCTTGAAGTGTTCAAGAATCTTATCAAAAAGACTCTTGTTGTAACAGAAACGGCAAGTAGTGGCGATGAAGCGCTTAAACTTATGAAGGATAATCCTTACGACCTTATCTTTTTGGATCATATGATGCCCGAAAAAGACGGAATCGAGACATTACAGGAGATGAAAGCATGGGAAAGCAGTCCCAATCAGAATACTCCCGTAATCTGTCTTACGGCCAATGCCATAAGCGGATCCCGGGAAGAGTATTTATGCGCAGGTTTTGATGATTATCTCAGCAAACCCATCGATCCTTCTCTTCTTGAAAAAATGATGCAAATATATCTTCCTAAGAATAAGGTTATCATCAATTTGGACGAAACGGAAGATGAAACCAATACGAACGAAACAAATACAGAGACAGTGATTCCGGAGGATCTGTTGTCTCTGTCGGATGTTGGTATAGATGTCAAATGCGGATTGAATAATACCGGAACCGTGGACGAATATCTTCCGATACTTAAGATTTTCTATGATTCAATCCGGGAAAGTAAAAAAGAACTGGAAAAACTGTATGACGAAAATGATTTTAAAAATTACACCGTAAAGACCCATGCTCTTAAGAGTTCAGCCAAGATAGTCGGTGCGATTTCCTTCGGTGAAAAAGCAAAGGAACTGGAATTTGCCGGAAAGAGGGGAGATATCGATTATATCAGAGCTCATCATGAAGAATTCCTGAAAGAATATGAAAGTTTTATTGAACCACTCTCAGCTGTTTTCACTGATGAATACGATACGGAAAATAATGACAAACCAGTTGCAAGCGAAGAAAGTATTAAAGTGATGTATTCGGAACTTAAAAATGCAGCCGACGATATGGAGATTAGTCGGATTGAATCCATATTGGATGAAATAAAAGATTATAGAATTCCGGAAGAACATAAAGAAAGATACAAAGAAATTCTTTCAGCAATCGATCGTTATGACTATGAAGCCATCGTTGAACTTACAAATTCTTATTTACATTCTGAAAATCCCCTGTAAGAGGAGTGTAATTGAATATATCAAAATAGCGGTTAAATATCAGTTTATCCGCAAAAAGTATTGATATTTTGCGGCAGTAGTGGTAAAATGACACTATATATAGTAATCGAGGTAAATCGCATTATGGGCAAGGATTCAGAGTTTTATAAAGGAAAACGTCGCGATCAGACTCTTCGTCTGCGTGAACTTTTAACAAGACTTCCGGGTTTCGCCGTTGATTATATTCACAGCAAGGATGTTTCCACACAGATCAGCACCCGGATTTCTTATGCTTATGATCTAATTACTTTTTTTGAATACATGCTTAACATTGCAAGCTCTGTATTCAAAAATAAGTATTCTTCCATTACCGAATTCAGGTTAGACGACATCGAAAAATTCACTTCCGAAGACATAATTGAGTATCAACGGTATCTTGAATTAAATGTCGAGGAAAACGGAAAATATCATGAAAACGGAAAAAAATCCATTGCACGTAAAATGGCTCCTTTGCGCGGCCTTTACGAATATCATTATCTTCATAAGAATATTCATGAAAATCCCATGCTTTTAGTACCTTTACCGAGGCTTAAAAAGGATAAAAACATCATACGTATGGATAATCAGGAGGTCCGTGACATTTTAAACGCAGTCGAACATACGATCGCCGGTAGTACGGAAAGGCAAAAAAAGGCTTTGGAACGTACAAAACACCGTGATCTGGCCATTTTAACCCTTATGCTTAATACAGGGATCCGTGTCTCCGAGCTTAACGGGCTGGATCTTACGGATGTTGATTTACGAGCCAACACACTTGTGATTGTCAGGAAAGGTGGCGGCCAGGACGTTTTATACTTCAATGACACGGTTCATGACGCTCTGGAAGAATATATAGACGGTGAACGGAAACTGATGAATCCCCGTGAAGGACAGGAAAAAGCTCTTTTCTTTTCAACACACGGAAACCGGATCAGTGTGGATGCCGTTGAAAAACTAGTTAAAAAATACGCGCGTGTGGCCGTTCCGAACAAAAAAATAACTCCGCATAAGCTGCGGAGCACATACGGCACGGCTCTGTATCGCGAAACCGGGGATATCCGGCTTGTGGCCGATGTTTTGGGACACGAAAACGTCAATACCACAATCGATTATTATGCCGCCATTGAGGACGAACATAAACGCGCGGCCCGGAATGCCGTGGATTTTAACCGAAAAGACGTGGATTAGAGTTCGTCAACGGTAATCCTTTTTCCGTCCTGCCATATTCTGTCAAGATCGTAAAACAGCCTGTCTTCCTCCGAAAACAGATGGATTATTATATCACCGCAGTCCATAAGGATCCATGTGGAAGTGCGGTTCCCTTCGTTTCTGATTTCCTCCACTCCGGCTTTTCTCAGTTTTTCTTCGGCTTCATCCTGCATTGCAAGAAGCTGGTTTTGATTTTTGGCATTGGCAACGACAAAATAATCCGCCAGAACGGATATACCGCGGATATCGATTATGCTTATTTCCTCTGCCTTTTTTTCTTCAAGGGCATTTACTGCAATTTTTACAAGTTCTTTGCTTTCCATTCTTTGTTTTATTCCCTCCGATAATAACTCAGTTTACCAATTCGAGAATTCGTCTTGCAAATTCTCTCTGTTCGATCAGGTTCTTATAGTATTCATAGGTTTCAAATGTTCTCGGATCCATGGACTTGTCCTTTTCCTTGAGATAGTTTATCGTATCGGAAAGGATCATGGTGACCGCAAGATCAAGATCGTTAAACGCGGTATTTCTTATATCATTGAGCCTCGGGGCCTCACATCTTCCTGCTTCAATATAATCCGCGGTAAAAAGGATCTTATCGAGAAGATTCATCCCCGGCGCACCCGTCGTATGAACGTTTATGGCGTGTAAGATGTCCTTATCTTTAACTTTATATTCTTTTTCGGCTTCGAACGCACCTGTCTTTGCATGTAATATCTGCGGCGCCTTCTTTTCCGAATCCGTTATTTCTATATTGTTCTTTTTGCAATACTTAAGCTGTTCATCGTCGTTTAAGTACTTCGTACAATCGTGCAAAAGTCCTGCCAAAACCGCATGTGAAACCGGATATGAATATCTCATGGCAAGCGATGACGCCGTATGCATAACGCCGAGCGTATGAAGATATCTTTTGGATTTAAGCTTATCCTTTAAGTCTTTTCTGATATTCTCGATATATTCGTTATCGTAGGCTTCACGGTACAAACCGTGTTCCTTTATATATTGATAGACATCATCGTTTATGAACTTTTCTGCTTCAAAACCGGGTTCCGTAACGGTACTTCTTATCTCCGATGATGAAATATCAACAGGATCAAACTTTATGACCTCATAAGTCCCTCCGACATTTTCCTTGAGATAATCTATCATTTCCGGGAGTGTCATTTCTTCCCTGTCGATAAAATCTCCGGTCAAAACCTTCTTTTCGCCGTTCGATTCGTTTCTTGACGCAACCAGTATAGTCACATTTTCCGCGATCACTTCCGGCTTAACCCATTTATGAAAATACCGTAGAGAATCTTCTCCTATTATAAAGAAGAAATCCTTATCCGGGTTTTCGCTTGTTATCATAGACACCGTCTTATATGAATAATTCGGTGTGATGCTTCTTACTTCAATATCGTCGACAAAGTAAAACTCTTTTTCCTCTTCGGAAAGGATCCCGTTTTCCCCGTAAAGGAGCGCCCGGCACATTTCTGCGCGGTCTGATGCAGATACTTCGTTATCTACCTTTTTATGGGGAGGTGTTCCGCTCGGAATGAACCATATTTCATCCAAAGAAAACTGGTCTTTTGCAGCCTTGGACATCTTAAGATGACCTAAATGCGGTGGATTAAACGTTCCTCCGAAAAGTCCGATCCTTTGTCTTCTTTCCATTTATATGCACCTTATTTTTTCGGCAGTTCTATAACCGGTTTTTTTGCGGGTCTGTAAAGAACGATCTTTTTCCCGATAACGCGTACGACCGTTGATCTTGTTCTTCCCGCAAGCGCCTCAGCGATTTCACGGGGATCGTCGATACAGTTTTTTAAAACAGATATTTTTACAAGTTCACGTGCAGCAAGCGCTTCATCTACAGCATCAACCATTTCAGGAGTAAGCGAAGCCTTTCCGATCTGAAGTATTGCATTTTCTTTTGCTGCAAGTCCGCTTAAAAACGCTCTTTGTTTATTGTTCAAATCCATAAGTTAAATCCTTTAATTATTTAAAATACTCAAACGTAAGATCATACATCCGGACGATATCGCCCTCTTCTATTCCCGCTTCCTTAAGCTGTTTTTCTATTCCCTGTTCTTTTACGAATTTCTGGAAGAAAAGGAAACCTTTTTCCGATTCGAGGTTTGTATATCCAAGCATCTTTTCGATCTTCGGTCCGGTAACCTCAAATTCTCCGTCTTCATTTATATGTACGGATATGGGCTCGTCTTCCACTGACAGTTCGGAAATATCAAATTCACTTTCAAAAACGGTCTGTTCCTTCGGGCAATTATCGAGTTCTTTCTTTATCGCATATAAAAGTTCTTTTACGCCTTCCCCTGTTGCTGCGGATATTCCGAAAACTTTTTTATTTTCGTCCGGAAAAGCCTCCCGGAGTTTATTTAAGATCTCATCCTTTGTATCCGGGCATACATCCATCTTGTTTGCAGCGATTATCTGCGGTTTTTCAAGCAATTTCGCATCATAAGACGAAAGTTCGTTGTTTATTGCTTTAATATCTTCCACGGGATCTCTTCCCTCTACGGATGCCCCGTCTACAATATGAAGAATTACCTTGGTTCTTTCTATATGACGTAAGAATTTATGTCCAAGTCCGATACCTTCGGCAGCGCCTTCGATAAGACCGGGAATATCAGCTATAACAAAACCGCCGTCATCAAGATCAACCACACCGAGATTCGGAGAAAGCGTCGTAAAATGATAATTTGCGATCTTTGGTGTTGCATTGGTGACTCTTGATAAGAACGTTGATTTACCCACATTCGGAAAGCCCACAAGTCCGACATCCGCGATGGTTTTAAGTTCAAGAATAACCTCCAGCTCAATGGCGTCCCCACCGGGTTTTGCGTATTTTGGAGCCTGCATTGTGGATGTTGCAAAATGCTGGTTTCCCAGGCCGCCTCTTCCGCCGGTAAGTACCGTAACCTCCTTATTGTCACCGGACAGATCGCAGATAACTTTGCCGGAAGCGGCATCTTTAACTACGGTTCCTTCAGGCACGGGAAGATAAAGATCCTCGCCTTTTTTACCGTGACGGTTCTTCTTTCCGCCTTCTTCACCGGACTGTGCCTCGAATTTTCTCCTGTGACGATAATCCGTAAGAGTATTAAGACCGGGATCCACCTTAAAAATGATATCCCCGCCTTTTCCGCCGTCTCCACCGTCCGGACCACCGTCCGGAACATATTTTTCACGACGGAAAGAAACGTGTCCGTCTCCGCCTTTTCCGGATTTTATTATTATTCTTGCTCTGTCGGCAAATGCCATGATTCTTCACCTGTTAATGTGCGGACAAACAGACCGCACGACTTATTAATAAAATAATAGCCCGGCAAAGCGCCGGGCCTGTAACCTGATTAGTATTTCTTACTCAGCTACGGGATAAACGGACGCAACCTTCTTGTCACGACCTTTTCTCTCGAAACGAAGCACACCGTCAACCGTTGCAAAAAGCGTATCATCTCCGCCCTTGCCAACGTTTACGCCCGGATGAATACGGGTGCCGCGCTGACGATAAAGGATGTTTCCGGCCTTAACGAACTGTCCGTCCGCTCTCTTAGCGCCAAGACGTTTGGACTCGGAATCACGACCGTTCTTTGTGGAACCCATTCCCTTTTTATGAGCAAAAAACTGAAGGTTAAGATTTAACATGACCTACACCTCCTTGAGTGTAAAACTAACGTAATCATTTCCATATTCCTTCTCTGTTTCTTTAATGCCGAGAAGCATCGTATCTATGAGAAGGTTTGCATCATGAGAAACTTCTTCGGTAAATATCAGATCAATATTACCCTTTTTCTCATCCGCTTCAAGCTTAAAAGCATCTTCCGTGAAATGTTCAATGGCATTTACGGTATTTATGACAAGCATAGATACGGCACTGCATACCACATCCGTTCCGTATTCGGAAAACCCTGCGTGACCGTTTACATGGATCTCTTTGTAAATCCCGTTTTCTTTGATCACATCTACTTTAATCATTTTAAGCTTATGCGTTGATCTTATCGATCTTTACCTGTGTATAAGACTGTCTGTGACCGTTCTTCTTGTGATATCCTGTCTTCGGCTTATACTTATACACGATAACTTTCTTTGCTCTTCCGTTCTTCTTTACGGTAGCAGAAACAGTAACTCCGGAAACTGTCGGATTTCCGATCGTAAGGCTCTCACCGCCTACAGCAAGCACCTGATCGAATGTTACCGTTTCTCCCTCTTCAACCGGAAGTTTTTCAATGGTAATGATATCGCCTTCGGATACTTTGTACTGCTTTCCGCCGGTAGCAATAATTGCGTACATGGCATTCTCCTCCTTTTTATCATTACTCGCCGGCTTCGGTGGCTAAACGCGCTTAATACCCCGCCGTGCGGCATACCGTGATATATTATCACGCAAACGGGCTAAAGTCAAGGAAAACTTACTCTAATTTAAACTTTCCGACTTCATTGTTAAGCGTTCCCGCTATCTCACTGCTTCTTATGGCGTTTTCATCTATACGGCTCATATTATTGGTCATTTCGATGGACCTTTCAGCCGTCTCCGAAACGCCGTTTGCCGCATCTTCCACGGCAATGTTAACGGCATCCGTGGATTCCTTAATCCTGTCAATATTGGACTGGATCTGTTCGGATGCTTCCGCAAAACGCTGCATCATTTCATTGATCCGCTCAGCGGAGCCCTTATATTCTTCACTTATATTTACAAGATCCGTGGATCCTTCCATCGTTGTTTCGTTTACGAATGTAAGCAGATCCTGGGCTTCTTTTGCAAGTTCGTTTACCGCAGCGATAACTTCCGAAGAAACGGCTTTTATCTCCGACGCGGCAGCCTGTGAATTATTTGCAAGTTCTCCTATCTCCGTAGCAACTACCGCAAAGCCCTTGCCTGCTTCACCGGCGCGTGCAGCCTCTATGGAAGCATTTAGCGCAAGAAGGTTTGTCTGGTTTGCGATGGCGATGATGTTTCCGGTAAGATCTTCAATACGGCTTACAGCCTTTGACTGTTCGATCTTTTCGTTAACGGATTCGGCCATATCTTTAACTTTAACTTCCGTTTCACCGCGTTCTGCCTCCGCTTCTTTTCCTGTCTTTTCAGCAGCTTTCTTAACATCATGGGAGAAGGATCTGCCGCTTTCGATCTCATTAACGATATCTTCGAAGGAAGTTGTGATCTCCGTCATAAGCTCGTTGATCTCATTAAGAGAAGCGGATGTTTCCTGCATGGTTGAGCTCATATCCGTCATGGTATTGGAAATGGATTCGGCATCGCCTCTTGCCTCGCGTACATTATCCGCAATATCCGAAGATGCGGAATTCAGGCTTTCGGAACCCTTGTGGATGGAAAGCATCATAATACGGATATATTCTATAAGGTTATTTACATTATCACCTATTACTTCAAGTTCATCTCCGGAATTAAGTTCGATCTTTCTTGTAAGATCTCCGTCGCCCTTTGTAAGATCGATTATCTTATCATTTAATACGTTAAACTTGTAAGTAAGGATTCTGGTTACCACAAAAAGGAGAAGGGCTCCCAGAACCATTACTATAAGACAGATGATTATGATCATCTTAAGAAGCGCCGATGTCTGCTGTTTAACCCAATCCATGCTGATATCAACAACGGCCGCACCTACAACCTCACCTCCGTTATATATGGGCGCATATGCGGACAGATGCGTTCCCCACTTATCGGTATAAGGCTCGTCGTTTACGGCTTTTGTTCCCGAAAGAGCGGTAAACGTATCGTCGTCTGCTTCAAATTCATCACCGGGTAATCCGGGCTCTTCCGGATCGGAGTCTACAACATAAACAGCCCCGTCACCGCTGTCATTCTTCTTTATGGTATATACATATTCAACACCTGCATTGTCAAAGTATATTGAAAGCACCGATTTTATTGTTTCATAGTTTTCCGACCCTTCTTCGTCTCCCGGCTGAACAGTCGTTAATAGTTCACCGTCAACGGAGGCGGCAACGCAGGATGCGGTATTAAGCGCATTCTGCTTTATCTGGTCTTCCATCATCCCCTGGGCTTTTTTATAAACCAGCACGCCTATAAAAAGCTCGGATAAGATGAATACAGTAACGACGCCAAGGATTAGTTTCATCGAGATGCTCAGTTTTCTTACTTTCATTTTTTGATCCTTTCTCAAATAACTTTCAAGATCTTATTATCTTGCATCCACACCGAATTCTTCCATTTTTTCGATTATCCTTTCTTTTACAAGATTGGATAATTCCACAGATTTCATTCCCTTATACTCTTCATAATTAATCGGCGGAAGAAAAACGACTTTCGTATATACTCTTCCGATACCGGGATTTCCGAAGGGTTTATATGAATCGATAAGCGCTACGGGAACCACCGGGCATTTTGCGTTCATGGCACATTTAAATGAACCGGGCTTAAACTCCTGCACGTGATTCTTGTTCTTTTTATATCCGCCTTCGGAAAATAAAATGAAACGCTTGCCGAGTTTGACCTCTTCCGTGATCTCGTTCATAACCTTAAGACCGTTTCTTACGCTGTGAAGCTCGATTCTTTTTGCCCCAATCATATCTACGATCTCACGGACGATAAATGTGTATGACTTGGCCTTATCCATTACAAAAGTGCACGGCCGTTCATGGGCATATACAATACCGAGAACGTCATACTTCCCCTGGTGATTGGGATACATTACATATCCGCCTTCCTTGGGAAGATTCTCTTTTCCGTATACGAGAGTCTCTATCTTACCCGACTTTCGTATCCAGCCTCCCAGCGCGGAACGGGCATAGGCATATCGTATTTCTTCTGAATACTTTTCCTTATTGCTTCCCATCCTGCGCATCTTCTTTACAAAAAAAGGCGCACGGAAAAGATTTTTCAATACTATCATTATAAGTCGGAGCATGTCGACTTCATTCCTTTCGTATTCAAATAATGCCGTTACTGATTATACAAAAAACAGGGCGGTATTTCCACCCTGTTTTTAAGAAATTCCTATGAATTCTTCTCCCTGTAATATGCGAACATATACTGCTGGTATATCCCGTTATATGGCGCGTACTTATCAAACGGATAACCGTCTTTGTATTCGTTTTCCAAAATCCTTTTTATCCATACGTCGATGGGAAAGGAGTTTATTCGATGAAGTCCGAAGAGCATGACGCAGGATGCCACCTTTTTTCCTACTCCGTAGATCTTTGTCAACTCCTTCAGGCATTCATCATCGGACATGTTATTGAAAGAATCAAGCTCGATATTCCCCGATGCCACATCTTCCGCGAATCTTTTTATGTATGTGTTTCTGTATCCCAAACGGCATTCCGTAAGATCATCCAATGATAATGCGGCAATTCTTTCCGCGGTAGGAAAAGGATAATAAGCATTTCC
>JAFOND010000168.1 GCA_017418645.1 Lachnospiraceae bacterium
ACATTTTCCTGCATCTCCGCGGAATAACAATATCTCATTGCTATCTCTTTTGCATAGGTTGCAACGCGGATGCTGTGTCCGCTTGTATATGTATCCTTTGCGTCTATGGCGCCCGCAAGAGCATCCGTTATCTGATAAACAAGTTCCTGTATCTTTTCCTGCTGCGCCTTTATCTCCGCAGTGCGGATCTCCACCTCTTCTTTAAGATCGTTTCTAAGCGAATAAAGTTCCAGAAGATGGCTGACACGAAGCCTTAGGACGTTTGGTGCAACGGGCTTTCTGATAAAATCCGAAGCTCCCGTAATAAGACCCTTTTCCTCCGCCTCGATATCCTCCCGGCCGGTAAGATAGACAACGGGAACATCCGCCATCTTGGGAAATTCCCTCATCTTTTTTAAAGTGTCAAAGCCGTCAAGATCCGGCATATCCACATCAAGAAGAACAAGATCGGGCGTCAGCATCCCGAGAAAATCCAGGGCAGCCTTTCCGGAGGTTACCATATAAACCTCATAGTCCGCTTCTTTTTTTAAGATCGAATGGATCGCGCGCGCCATTGGCGCATCGTCATCCACCACAAGAATGTGTTTTTTCATAGTTTCTCCGTAGCCTTATCTATCATTTCTTTGGGAAGATACTATATAGGGTAATCAACAAATACGCATACGGTAATATTATAAGTGATTTTCGTGACAGGCACAAGAAAATAATGTATCATAACGCATATGAAAGTATATATTTCCGACACAAGAAAAAACCCGCAATATGACGGGGAGAAGAATAAACTTAAAAGCCTTCGGAACGCGATGTTTTCCCACGTCCTTTCCGAAGATTTCGGTTGCGATGAAACCGCCGCATTAAAGAATAAATACGGGAAGCCTTATATCCCCGGTTCCGACATTGATTTCTCCATCACCCATTCCACGGACGTCTGTGCCATAGCGGTTAGCGATAAGCCCGTCGGTATCGACATAGAAAAAAAGGGACGGGTTAAAAACATAGACGGTATGCTCCGTTTCTTTTCCGATGAAGAAAAAACGCGGATTGAAAAGGCAGATGATAAAGCCGCCGAATTCCTTCGCATCTGGACATACCGCGAAGCCTTTTCCAAAGAAGAAGGCGTCGGTCTTACACTCTATACAAAGGAAAACATAGTCATAGATTACGAAAAAAACAGAGTCCTGCGAAACGGCAGAACCCTGAATTTTTTTGAAGTATATTATGATGACTATCTTTTAACGATATGTTCCGAGGATGAGATTCAGCCCATGAACAATGCCGCAAAACACATCCCGATGGCAAATATTATAAAGAGCAGTAATCCCGGATTAAGTATCGCGGTCTTAAACACTTCTCCTTTCGGCACCTCTGCCGAAACATGGTAATAAAATCTCTTTCCGAAATTGATACAGAACATTACAAGTCCGACTATCCATATGATCCCGATAATAAACAGATAGATCAGGAGTCCGATGAATGCAGGGTTCTTATACATCTCAAGAACCGCATTCATATTTTGCGGATCAAGATTCTGTAAGGCCTCAAGGTCAAGTCCGGAGGTAAGCCTTCCCGCAACGATGGATCCAAGGAAGTTAATGGTCATATGAAGCGCAGCGGAATAGCGGAGTTTTCCGGTTCTGATGTAAATGTATCCCCAGATAAGCCCAAGGAAGAATGCATAGAAAAACTGCATAAAGTTCTGATGAAAGAGTCCGAAGCAAAGAGCGGATATAACAACCGCAAGCTTTTCCCCGTAGGGGCGCATCCTTTCTATCAGCACTTTTCTAAATACAAATTCCTCGATGAGAGGAGCAAGGATAACAAGAAATATGATCTGCATGACAATGTTGCCGGAAACATATGACTGAAGCGGATTTTCGACCTGGGCTCCTCCCTTAAAGACGGTTGATACCACAAGCCCGAGCACACTTCCGATATACATTGCGAAAATGCATATGCTAAAGAACATAAGCCATTTACCGAAGCTCATATCCTTTTCTTCGATCCTTTCCTTCGGCACGTCCTTCATAATAAGAAGACCCACGGGAATTCCGATAACATAAACCGGAACGAAGGTTGCCACATAAAGGATCGGTGTCTCCATCCAGTTTTTTCCCGCAACCAGGTTAAGAATAGCCATAACGCCCACCTGCATCCCAAGGGATACGGCAGCCATTGCAAGCAGTGCAAACCCTATACGCGAAAATGATTTCTTTGCAACATTAGTATTTTCCATTTTTTATACCCCCTATGATACGAGCTGCACAAACAGCTTATATGTATTTTCTATACCTTCAATATGCGTTCTTTCATAACCATGGGACGATAAGATACCCGGGCCGAAAGCGCCGTGCCTTATATCATAACCCGCAACCAGAGCGGGATCCGCATCCGTTCCGTAGTGCGGAGTAAGGATATCACAGACATAATCGACTCCCGCAGCTTTTGAATCAACTATCATCTCATTTATTATGTCCGCATGATACGGAAACCTTGAATCCTTGCAGAATATGGAAACCTTCTTTTCGTGGCTTGTCTGCTCCGGTCCGGTGCAGGCGATATCCATGGCGATGAAATCCTTTGTATCCTCCGGGATAAAGGAACCGCCGTGGCCGATCTCCTCATACATCGGAATGTGAAGATAAACTTTTCTTCCCGGCGTAACGCCCTCCTCCTTCATGGTCCGTAACGCCTCGATCATGATTGCTACCATAGCCTTATCATCAAGGAATCTGGATTTAATATATCCGTTCTGATAATCGAATCTTGTGTCAAGATTAATGTAATCGCCGACCTCGATACCGAGTGCGCGGACATCTTCCGCATTCTTCACATCCGCGTCAACGCAGACTATTACGTTCTTTTCAAAGTCCGGAATCTCGTCCCACTTTCCTTCCGGTGCAACATGCACGGATGAAATCTTTCTTCTTACCGTTCCCGTAACAATCCCTTTTTCGCGGGTATGGATCCGGACGTTTTCCTGTTCGCAGTTATAGGCATAGATCCCGCCCACGTTTATTACCTTTATGGTTCCGTCATCGTTTATATGGCGGACCATAAAGCCCAGGGTATCGGCGTGTGCGGTTATGCAGAGCGGGTTTCCTTCTCCGCCGATGCAAACGATGACGCCGCCCTTATGCAATGTTTCCGGCTCATAGCAGAGATCCTTAAACTGCTTTAAGAGGTAGTCCTGCACCTCGTGATACTGGCCCGTTGCCGAGTCGATTGACAACAGTTCCTTTAGTGTTTCCAGATATCTTTCTTTGTTCATATATATTGTCCTTTCTTTTAGTATACAACGGAAAAAGTCCGCTCCTCATCGTTTAGAGGCAGAGTCGCTTTCAAAACCCGGTCAACGGAGATATACCTTCCGGTAAAGATCTCCGTAAGCCACTGATCTATCGCAGCTTCTGTGCCCTGGACTTCCGATGACACCGTGCCGTCATATTCGTTCCTTACCCAGCCGGTAAGGGAATATTTCTGAGCAAGATGGTAAGCCGTATACCTAAAGCCCACCCCCTGCACATGACCTATGAATTTAATTGCGTAACGTATCTTTTCCATGATATACACCTATCGCGCTGTGCAGCGTAAAGGGCTCGACCATAAACTGATCGCACCGGGCCGCAAAGCCTTCCGTGGTATAGATTGCGTCATCATCGGAAAGAATGTTCATCTTTATGACTTATCGTTATAAAGATGAACATCCCTCTGCGGGAAAGGAATCTTTATACCCTCCGCATCGAAACGTTCTTTAACGTTCTCATTAAGATCCCATCTTGCCTTCCAATAATTCCTTGTTTTTACATAATAGCGGACACCGATATCCACTGAACTGTCGTTAAGTTCCCTTACAAACACAAGGATATCCCTTCCGTTCACCCTGAGTTCATCCTTCTCGGCAAGCTCGTTAAGGATTTCTTTTGCCTTTTTTACATCCGAATCATAAGAGATCGAATATGTCATATCCAGCATTCGTTCCGGATTCTTTGTGTAATTCGTAAGGGATGAATTTGCCAGGACACCGTTTGGGATCACCACGATCTTTTTATCGACGGTTAAAAGCTTCGTATAAAATATTGAGATGTCGATGACCTCACCCTCGTTCTTATGGGTATCCTCTATGATGTAATCCCCCACTCTGAAGGGATGAAGGATAAGGATAAGAACTCCTCCGGCAAAGTTTGAAAGGGCTCCCTGAAGGGTAAAACCCACCGTAACACCCATCGTAACTATCGTTGCCGCGATGGACGAGGGTTCAATGCCGAAGAGACCCAGGATGATAACAAAAAGCAGAATATAAAGAGCCCCCGAAAGGACAGGTCTTGTAAAGGTCTGCACGCCTTTTTCGACCTTCTTTTTTTCGAGGCCCTTTAACACGGAATCCGTGATGAATCTGATTATCCTTCTTCCGATAATGAACACGACAAGGGCAAGCACGGCGCTCCAAAAGAAGCTTAAGATGTCGGACATCTGTGCCTCAAGCCATGTTTTTACAACACCTTTCATAAGGTTCATTTTGCGTTAAATCCTTTCGGAGATAAGATCTCCCATTTCCTTTGTGCCCACCTGTTTTACGGAAGCCTTTTTATCCTCTTCCTGGGGCATGATATCTATTGTTCTGTAGCCTTCCTTAAGCACCTGTTTAACCGCATTTTCTATAGCATCGGCTTCCTTATCAAGATCAAAGGTGTAGCGGAGCATCATTGCCGCGGAAAGGATGGTGGCAATGGGATTTGCAATACCTTTTCCCGCAATATCCGGTGCGGAGCCGCCGCTGGGTTCGTACAGACCGAACTTTGTCTCATTAAGGGATGCGGATGAAAGCATTCCGATAGAACCAGTAACCATGGATGCCTCGTCCGATAAGATATCTCCGAACATGTTCTCCGTTAAGATAACGTCAAACTGTTTGGGATCTTTTACAAGCTGCATGGCTGCATTATCAACAAGCATATGTTCAAGGGTAACTTCCGGATAATCTTTGGCAACTTCCTCCACAACCTTTCTCCAGAGTCTTGAGGAATCAAGAACGTTTGCCTTGTCAACGGATGTTACTTTTTTACGTCTCTTCATAGCGATATCGAAGCCCTTTATCGCTATTCGTCTTATCTCGTTTTCATTATATGTCAGTGTATCAATGGCGGTAACAACTCCGTCTTTTTCCTCCGTTTTTCTTTCGCCGAAGTAAAGACCGCCGGTAAGCTCGCGCATTATCATCATATCAAAACCCGTACCGATTATATCGTCACGGAGAGGACATGCCGCCCGGAGTTCATCATAAAGATATGCGGGACGAAGGTTTGCAAAAAGGCCGAGAGCCTTTCTTATTCCGAGAAGACCGGCCTCCGGACGCTTTTCGGGAGGAAGCTTATACCACGGAGATGTTGACGTATTTCCACCGATAGAGCCCATCAGAACCGCATCGGACTTCTTTGCGGCTTCAATCGCCTCATCCGTCAAAGGAACGCCGTGTACGTCTATTGAGCATCCGCCCATAAGGATCTTTCATAGTTAAAAGTATGGCCGAACTTTTCTCCCACCTTATCGAGAACTTTCATTGCCTCGGTAACGATCTCCGGGCCGATACCGTCGCCTTTTATAACACCGATATTACATTGCATAGTATGATTCCTCCTTGATTAAAAACATTGGGTTTATTATATGGTTAGTAATAATTATTTTCAATAGGAAAAACACCTCATCCGCCCTCTGCGGGGGCACCTAAGGCATAGGACGATGAAAGACCGCGAACATTTTCGTTCGCGGTCCTTCAAACACACACACCAGAAAAGGAGGTCAGCTGTCAATTTTAATACTGCCTAAATGCAGTTCATGTATATTCTGTCGAGATATCTCGGCGGAAGCTTTGAAAGCGTTCTTCTGGCCGCCTGATACTCGTTCCTGTTAATAGTTATCGTACAAAGTTCTGCTTTCCCGTGATACATTCCTCTTAAGAAGAACGGTATCCTTTCATAATTCTGCGAAAAAGAAATCGAATCTGTTACCAGTGCCTCGCAAACATGTCTGCCTGCAACGTTGTTCACTGTCCTGCAAAGTACTACTTCCTTTTTGCGAATCTCCCCCGAAAGCTTTGGTTTTTTTGGTCTCATCTTTTACTCTCGCTACTCTACCTTAATAGTTAGCGATCTCCCCATTCCCTCGCAAACCTTAACCAAAAAGTCAAGGCTCGGATTATAGTTCCCGCTTTCCATTCGGGATATATTTGATTTTTTTGTGCCCGTGAGATCTGCAAGTTCCTGCTGAGTTAGGCTGCTCTTCTTCCTTGCGTTTCTCATTTGAAGAGCCACATCCTTTCTGGCAAGAGTACTTGCCGGCGGAATCAGTCCGTCATCATAACGCTTTTTCATTTGTCCCCCGTTGTCCTTCTCACAACATGTATGTAGGTTATCATATATGATAACTTTTGTCAATAAAAAAATCGGAGATTTCTCTCCGATTTTTGAAAATTTTACATATTGCTCAATACCGCCAATGCATCGTTCTCCCTGATCAGCTGTCCGTGTTCCAGAATATCCGCCGCATCCGGTCTTTCCACATAAAGGAAGGTCGCATATTCGGATGTCTGGAACGCAGTCTTTGCAACTTCTCCGCGGGTCATGTCCATATACATTCTGAGATAGTATATATCGTTGTGTTTGTATAAAGAACTCTCCACATCCGATATTTCCGACATATCGTGTGAAAAACGGATAACATCGTCCATGCTCTCAAACTCAGCCCACACGATAAGGTGTAGGACTTCATTAACGTTCTTTCCGGAACTTCCCGGAAGAAGCGCATTCTCGGGATTTTCGGGAAGCACCTTCTTTGCCTCTTCAAGGATCTCGCGGAATGCAAGGATCGAATCCCTGAACTGTTCAAGCATTGTCCGTACCGCGCTCTTTTCGCTGTCACAGATCATCATCGAAACGTCTCCGCCCGGCATTATCGTAAGCTGCACGGATATTGCTTCACCGTGCACGTCGAAATCGAGTTTTTCCTTTGCTTCCTGGAGGATATATCGAAGCAGGGTTTCCGCTTTAGATCCGCTTAATATAAGATCTTCGAGTCCGATCCCCTGGGATTCCATTTCTTCCTGCGATATAAAGCATCTTATTGAATTTGTATCTATTCTTTTTATTGTCATATCGTACCCTCCCCAAATAAGATCCTAAGATCTATTTCAAAAGTTTCGAGTACTCCGGAAAAATATCAAATGTAGAAAAATAATCCTTCGGCGTCTCGGCACGGCGTATCAGTTCAAAGCTTTTGTCTTCCTTAAGGAGAACCTCTGCCGAACGCAGCCTTCCGTTGTAGTTATATCCCATCGAAAAGCCATGCGCACCTGTATCGTGTATATAGATTATATCACCTTTTTCGATTTTCGGTAAGTATCTGTCGATAGCAAACTTATCATTGTTCTCGCAAAGAGATCCCACAACGTCAACCTTTGTATCGCAGGGTGCATCCTCTTTTCCGAGAACCGTAATATGGTGATATGAGCCGTACATTGCAGGCCTCATAAGGTTTGCCGCACATGCATCCACTCCCACATAATCCTTATATGTATGCTTCTCGTGGATCGCGGTTGTAAGAAGCGCTCCATAGGGTCCCATCATAAACCGGCCCATCTCTGTATATATATTTATATCGGCAAGTCCGGCCGGAACCAACACCTCTTCGAAAACGGCTCTTACGTTCTCGCCTATCTTTTTTATGTCACAGGGCTCGTCATCCGGCTTGTAGGGAATTCCGACTCCGCCCGAAAGATTGATGAAATCAAGTTTGATCCCCGTGTCGTTTTTGATCTCTATAACAAGTTCAAACAGAGTCCTTGCAAGATCCGCATAATAATCGTTTCCGGTGGTATTGCTGACAAGGAAAGCATGTATTCCGAAGTGCTTTGCGCCCTTATCTCTTAGGATCTTATATGCTTCCTTTATCTGCTCTTTTGTCATTCCGTATTTTGCATCTCCCGGGTTATCCATGATACCGTTTGATGTTTCATAAACCCCGCCGGGATTGTATCTGCAGGATATTGTTTCCGGTATGGAACCGATGGCGTTTTCAAGGTATTCGATATGCGTGATGTCGTCTAAGTTTATTATCGCACCGAGTCTGTTTGCCAGTTCATATTCCTCGGCAGGCGTCTCGTTTGCGGAAAACATGATTTCCTTTCCGGTAATCCCCGCTGCTTCCGCAAGCATAAGCTCCGTATACGAAGAGCAATCCATGCCGCAGCCTTCTTCGGAAAGAATCTTCATGATAAAGGGATTCGGAGTTGCCTTAACCGCAAAGTATTCTTTGAATCCTTTGTTCCAGGAAAACGCCGAAAGGACGTCTCTTACGTTCTTTCTTATTCCTTCCTCATCATAGAGATGAAACGGCGTCGGAACGGTCCTTATTATCTCCTGTGCTTTTTCTTTTGTAACAAATGGTAACTTCTTCATTTCTTTAATACTCCGTTTGTTTATAAGTTTCACTATTCTATCACACTTCAGGGACTTTAACAAGGAAAAGCATAATAAAAGGGGACGGCTTCGCCGCCCCCCCCTTAACTCCCGAAGCCCGGGATCTATTCTTCTTCCATCCTGAGTTTGAATCTTCTTACGATGGAGTCGAGTTCGTTTGAAACTTCCTGTGAATCGCTTGCCATTCCGTTCATGCGTTCCATCATTTCCGCTGCGGCCGTAACCGTATCCGTAACTTCGGCGGAAGATGTTGCAGTATTCGTTGCGCTTTCCGCGATCTCCGCTACGGCTGCGTTAACCTGTTCCATAGATTCGGAGATGTACTTAACCATATCCGAAATATTATCCGCAAGTTCGCCGAACTTCTTGGCATCCTGACCGTATTCCTGGCCGATGGTGATAAACTTCTCATAATCCGGCGCTACCGTCTCTCTCATGAAGGAAAGAAGATCCATACTGGACTGCTGCAGCTGACCGAAGGCATCCTGTATCATTGATACCGTACCCTGGATCTGTTCAACGGCTTTCTTGGTCTGGTCAGCAAGAGTATTGATCTCGCCCGCAACTACCGCAAATCCGCGGCCATGTTCTCCGGCACGCGCTGCTTCGATCGATGCGTTAAGTGAAAGCAGGTTGATCTGATCCGCAATATCCGCGATGGAGTCAGCCATTGTTCCGATCTTCGAAACGATCTTTGCAGCTTCCGCCGCCTCTTCAAGTTCCTTACCACGCTGTTCCGCAACGCTGATGGCATATTCGGAAGACTCGCGTCCTTCTTTTTCGATATTCGCCGCCTTCTTTGTGATGGCAACAACTTCTTCTTTAGTGATCCTTGTTTCTTCCGCAAGTCTTTCAACGGATTCGTTAACTTCGTTAGCAGAAGCTGAAACCTCTTCCGTAGCGGCTCCGGTGCTTGTCATCGCATCGTTGACCTTTTCCATGGAGTTTGCGACTTCTTCGAATCTGTCGAGAAGCGTCTGAGATGTGTCCGCAAGTTCCGTGGATGAAGAAGATACCTGAGAAGATCCTTTTCCGATGTTTCTTATAACGCTTGCATTGTTACTGAACATGTCGTTAAGCGAATCCGACATATCTCCAAGTTCGTCGTTTCTCTTGATCGCAAGGGGATCCGTCGTAAAGTCTCCTGATGCAAGTGTGCTCGCGAATTCCTTAACACGAACGATGGGTTTTGCAAGTGACTGCGCAAACAGATATCCGAATACAACCACAAGTACGATTGCAATTATAAGGATCAAAACACCTGTGTTAAGTCCCTTGTTGTAGGGTGAGATAACGGATGCGTAATCGATAAAGATCGCTATTGTCCAGTTTGTGTTCGGCTCAAGCATATATCCCATAAGGACTTTCTTGCCGTTATGTGTTGTAACCTTAAGTCCCTTTTCTCCGCTCTGTGCAAGCTTGTAATACTCTTCGTCGGAAAGATCCGTGATCTCGCCGGATGCAAGATCGTACTG
>JAFOND010000169.1 GCA_017418645.1 Lachnospiraceae bacterium
CATTGCTTCCTCAAAATAATTATCCAGATACTCCTTTTCGCCGGATATTACAAAAGAACGGATCTGCTCCGTAAGATAATCGGATGCATCCTGCATATCATGGGCATAATGCGTCTGCTGTACCATGTTATCGGAAAGCACACGGGTTTCTCTATACAGTCTTGACGTATATTGCATGGCAAAGAACATAACTGCGGATACAAAAACCGCGACTATGCACATAAATATATTGAATTTTCGCACGGAGAGCCCGCGCCATTTACGTTTTTTATTTTCCTTGTTTTCCTTATTATCCATATATCCTCTTTATTTTTTCAGAGAATTAATCTTGTTTGTTGTATATTCTTCTATTTGTTTCCAAAGGGATTTTAGCTGGGTTTTATGCGTACAAAGCTTCTCCGTGCAATTCTTACACTTCAGGTATTCGTTCGTATTTTCCGAAAAACGCTCCGGATGTCTGTAAAACGTTATCTCCCAACGTATAAGAAGCGCAAACGAAAGAAGCAGAAGGCTCCAAAGGTAACTCCTCTCCACAAAGAAAAGTGGCGTAAACATCATTGCATAATCCCAGTTATATATGCGGCAGACGCTGCAGCACTTGTTTCTCATTATCCATGACTGGAAGGGGCAGAAAAACAGGATGCATATCATGTCGCAGACGGAATATGCGCTGCAGAGAAGGATCATGATCCCGTCGTCTAAGATTCCCTTCATATTAAGGAAACCGAAAACCATGTTAAAGAGGATCCAGATAATAAGGACAAGGGCCGTTCCGTTATTGTCCTGAATCTCTATATCCGTTTTACCGGTTTTAATATAATTTCTTGAAAACTGCTTCTGGCATCCCGGACTTTCAAGTTTTGAGGGGAAGAAACGAAGGACCATCTCCACAACAAAAACAAGCCAGGTAAGGACTATGGCAAAAGGATACTCCTCAAGTCTCGTTGTAATGTCAACTCCGTCTTTTACGCGATACAAAATGTATGCCACAAGAAGTGTCACAAAAATCGCAGAGCGGTACAGGAGGCGGATATAATGCAAAGTGCTTACGGGAGTAAGCTTTATCTTCTTGTTCATTCCGCGAGTACCTCCGCTATAAGCACGCGTTCATCCATGGGATACTTCTTTCCTTTGATCTCCTGATAGTCTTCATGACCCTTTCCCGCAAGAACAATAACGTCTCCGGGTTGTCCGTTCTTTATAACGTAACGGATGGCATCCTTACGGTCCGGTATCTCAACATATTTTCCGTCCGTCTTCTCTATACCCGTCTTTATGTCGTTTATTATATCCTGAGGCTCTTCAAAACGCGGATTATCGGATGTTATTACCGTAAGATCCGCAAGCCTTCCCGAAACCTCGCCCATCTCGAAACGCCTGGACTTCGAGCGGTTTCCTCCGCATCCGAAAAGACAAACGAGACGTTTCGGATTATATTCGCGGAGCGTCGTAAGGAGGCTTTCAAGCGCCATTGCATTATGCGCATAATCGATCATAAGCGAAAAATCGTCGGAAACCTTTACAAGCTCGATCCTGCCCTTTGTTTTGGCGGATTTTAATGCTTCCTTTATGATATCGTAAGAAACTCCGAATGCCCGACAGATCGCTATGGCGGAAAGGGAATTATATACGGAAAAGCGGCCCGGAACCGGAACGGAAACCGTTATCTCCGTCTCATCGTCCGAAGTCCTGTCCGTCAGAGTATAATCCACGCCGATATATCCCTTGCCGTGTTCCAGCTTCATATCCTTCGCAGAAAAATCCGCATCCGGCGAAAAACCGTAGGTTTCAATCTCACAGGTCGCATCCTTTGAGATCGCCTTATAATATTCATCATCCGCATTGAAAATGCCCAGTCTGCACTTCTTAAAAAGCATTGCCTTGCAGGACAGGTATTCTTCGAAGGATGAATGCTCGTTCGGACCGATATGGTCCGGTGAAAGATTCGTAAAAATGCCGAGTTCAAAGGTGAATCCGTCCACGCGGTGCATCATAAGCCCCTGGGAAGAAACTTCCATAACGGCAACTTCCGTTCCGCAATCAACCATTCTTTTGAAATATTCCTGTAAAACATATGATTCCGGAGTCGTGTTGTTGGCGGGAATATGCTCATCCCCGATAATTGCTTCTATGGTTCCCACAAGGCCAACTTTCTTTCCGGCACCCTCCAGGATGGATTTTACCATGTAGGTTGTTGTTGTCTTTCCTTTTGTTCCGGTTATTCCGATGACTTTCATCTTATCCGCCGGGTGATCAAAATACGCCGCGGAAAGGATCGCAAGGGCTTCCCGGGTATCCGGGACCTTTATTACGAGGGGATTGCCGGAAACGGCTACCTCTCTCTCCACAACTATGGCTTTTGCCCCTTTTTCCACGATCTCATCTATCGCATCATGAGAGTCGAAATTCGCGCCCTTCATGCACACGAAGATACAGCCTTCAGTGACCTTTCTCGTATCGTATATAAGCTCCGTGATCTCGCCCTCCGGATCGCCGCAAAGCACCGTATAATCGAGATCTTTTATAAGTTCCTTTATTGTTTTCATTTCCCGTTTCCACCTTCTTCTGTCGAAATCTTCACATAATTTTACCAAAAAACCATGTCGACTTCCACATGTTTTTGGTAAATAAAAAGGGGGTTTATACTATATAACCGCCATTCTGTTTTTAAGCCTTTCATTTATCGCGTCGGCAACAAACTGATTAAGCGTAATGCCTTCCTTTGCGGCTTCTGTTGCGACTTTTCTGTGTGATTCAGGAGAAATACGTACATTGAACGTCCCCTTAAACTCTTTTTCCTTGCTTTTGTCTTTGAAAAGATATATATTTCCTTTATGAAAAAGCAGTTATTATCATTTTTTTATCTGACTCTTGGCGCAATCCTCGCGGCGTTTGCCATTGAGGAATTCCTTGTCCCCAATAATCTGTTTGATGGCGGCATCACCGGTATTTCTATGATACTGGCGAATTTTATTCCGGTTAAACTTGGTGTTTTGATCGCCATTATAAATATCCCGTTTGTTCTTTTGGCGTATAAAAAAATGGGTCACTTTTTTGTGGTAAAATTTGTGTATGCAATTGTTCTTTTTTCCGTTATGACCGGGGTTTTTGCGGAATTTGAAAACGCGACGTATGAGATTATACTTGCAATCACCTATGGAGGTGTTCTTCTCGGAGTAGGCGTGGGACTTGTCCTTAAGGGAGGCGGCTGCCTTGACGGAACGGAGATCGCGGCAGTCCTTTTGAACCGCAATCTCTCCATTTCCGTTGGACAGATCATACTTTTCTTTAATGTTATAATTTTTGCGGTCGCGGGTATTGTCTTCAATCTTGACCGCGGGATGTATTCGCTGCTTATGTATTTTATAACATCCAAGGTAATAGATATCATTGAGATCGGTTTCGAAAGCGCAAAATCCGTTATGATCATTTCCGAAGACGGGAAGGCTGTTGCAGACAAGATTTTTGAGGAGCTTGGAAGAACAGTTACTTTTATGCACGGCGAGGGACTTGTTTCAAACAGTAAGAAAGACATTCTCTACTGCGTTATAACACGTGCGGAGGTATATGACCTTAAACGAATAATAGACAGTGTCCCGGGAAGCACATTTACAACAATTTCCGATGTTTCAGAAATTGTTGGCAATCATATTAAGACGAGTTAATGTTCTTCCGTCTTCCTCTTTTTCCATACAACAAGCATGATTATAAAGAAGATGCCGCGGATCGAAAGTTCGACGCACATGGCGATCCAGGCGCCGCGAAGGCCGATCTTCGGGGTTAAATAAGCAGCCAGTGGGATTCTTATGGCCCACATGCTGATAAGGTTTGCGATGCTGGGAAACAGCGTATTTCC
>JAFOND010000170.1 GCA_017418645.1 Lachnospiraceae bacterium
CAACAAGAGCTTTACCCATGCGGTCCTCGAAGCCCTTTCCGAAAAATATAAATTCTCTCTGGACACGCCCTATGAAGACCTTCCGGAAAAGGTGAAGGACGTGTTCATAAACGGTTCGGAAGAGGAACTTAAGGTTAAGTATTCCGGCCAGCGCGGCTCGGGAGTTTATGACGTTACCTGGCACGGACTGATCTTTGATATAAACAGGCGATATCGCGAGACGGGGTCCGACTGGTCCAAGGCGCAGTACGAAGAATATATGCGCTTCTCGCCCTGCCCCGTCTGCAAGGGGATGCGTCTTAAAAAGGAATCCCTTTCCGTTACGGTGGGGGACAGGAACATTTTCGAGATCACGGAGATCCCGGTCCGGGAGCTTAATGATTTCCTGAATGATATGAAGCTTACGGATCAGCAGCATCTTATCGGAGACCGGATCTTAAAAGAGATAAAGGGAAGAGTCGGATTCTTAAATGATGTTGGTCTTGATTACCTTACCCTCTCCCGGGCAACGGGAACCCTTTCCGGCGGCGAGGCCCAGCGCATAAGACTTGCAACACAGATCGGTTCCGGCCTTGTTGGCGTTGCGTATATTCTGGACGAGCCCTCCATCGGTCTTCATCAAAAAGATAACGATAAACTTCTGGCTTCCCTGAAAGGCCTTCGGGATCTTGGTAACACCCTTATCGTTGTTGAGCACGACGAGGATACCATGCGGGAAGCGGACTACATCGTGGACATCGGCCCCCGGGCCGGCTCCGAAGGCGGAGAGGTTGTGGCTGCGGGAACCGTTGAAGATATTATGAAATGCGAGCGCTCCGTTACGGGGCAGTATCTCTCCGGAAAATTAAAGATCGAGGTTCCGAAAAAGAGAAGGAAACCTACGGGATTTATCGAGATAAAAGGCGCAAAGGAAAACAACTTAAAAGACATAGACGTTAAGATCCCTCTCGGGATCATGACCTGCGTTACGGGAGTTTCCGGATCCGGAAAGAGTTCTCTTATAAACGAGATCCTGTACAAGTCCCTTGCCAAGGAATTAAACCGGGCAAGGACTGTTCCCGGAAAGCATAAAAAGATAATCGGGACAGAGGCTCTCGATAAGATAATCGACATCGATCAGAGCCCCATCGGCCGGACGCCGCGCTCCAACCCGGCAACATACACAGGTGTCTTTGATATGATAAGAGACCTCTTTGCTTCCACTCCGGATGCCAAGGCGGCGGGGTATAAAAAGGGACGCTTTTCATTCAACGTTAAGGGCGGACGATGCGAGGCCTGCGCCGGGGACGGAATGATAAAGATCGAGATGCACTTTTTGCCGGATGTCTATGTCCCCTGCGAGGTTTGTAACGGAAAGCGTTTCAATCGCGAGACTCTCGAAGTTAAATACAAGGGAAAGAACATTTATGACGTTCTTGACATGACGGTGGAAGAGGCCCTTCCCTTCTTTAAGAACGTGCCGACAATAGAAAGAAAGATACAGACGTTATATGACGTGGGTCTTTCATACATAAAACTGGGACAGCCTTCAACAACACTTTCCGGCGGCGAGGCACAGCGCATAAAGCTTGCCACGGAGCTTTCCAAACGCTCCACGGGAAAGACGATCTACGTTCTGGACGAGCCCACAACGGGACTGCATTTTGACGATGTTAACAAGCTTGTGGGGATCTTAAGACAGCTTTCCGAAGGCGGAAACACGGTGGTGGTTATCGAGCATAACCTGGACGTTATAAAGACCGCGGATTACATCATAGATCTGGGCCCGGACGGAGGCGATGCCGGAGGAACCATCGTTGCCACCGGTACACCGGAAGAAGTTGCAAAACATAAGACAAGTTATACGGGGCAGTATATTAAGAAGTATCTATAGGCTTCCCCTTGAAAAAAGCACATCATGATGATATAATATCTTGCGCATTTATCGGAAGAATAGAAAGGAAAAATATACATGGCAGCCACAGATATCGGAATAGATCTTGGAACCGCAAGCATTCTTGTATATGTAAACGGCAAGGGTGTTGTTTTAAAAGAACCGTCGGTCGTAGCTTTCGACCGCGACACAAAGAAGATTGGAGCCATAGGCGAGGAAGCCCGCCTTATGCTCGGAAGAACGCCGGGAAACATTACGGCGGTACGTCCTTTGAGACAGGGCGTTATTTCGGATTACACCGTAACCGAAAAGATGGTAAAGTATTTTATTCAGAAGGCTCTCGGTCGTCACAGCTACAGAAAGCCGAGAATCTCCGTTTGTATCCCCAGCGGCGCAACGGAAGTTGAGAAGCGCGCGGTTGAAGACGCAACCTACGCAGCCGGCGCAAGGGAAGTTACGATAATAGAAGAGCCGCTTGCGGCAGCCATCGGCGCGGGCATCGATATTTATAAGCCCTGCGGAAACATGATCGTTGATATCGGCGGCGGTACTGCGGATATCGCGGTTATCTCTCTCGGCGGATCGGTTGTATCAACATCCATAAAGATCGCAGGAGACGATTTTGACGAAGCTATCGTCCGCTATATGAGAAAGAAACACAATATCCTTATCGGTGAAAGAACTGCCGAGGATATCAAGATAAAGATCGGAACATGCTATCCGCTCGTTGAGCCGGAGACCATGAACGTTCGCGGAAGAAACCTTGTTACGGGTCTTCCGAAGACCATCGAGATTTCATCCGAGGAAACGGAAGAAGCATTAAAGGAAGCTACGATACAGATCGTTGAAGCGATCCATTCCGTACTTGAAAAGACACCGCCGGAACTTGCGGCGGACGTTGCGGAAAGAGGAATCGTTCTTACCGGCGGCGGCGCCCTTCTTCGCGGACTTGAACAGCTTATCGAAGACCGTATCGGCATCAACACGATGACGGCGGAAGATCCGATGCAGTGCGTTGCGATCGGAACCGGAATGTGCGTGGACTATGCTGCGGGAGACAGATAATATATGAGAAAGATCCTTCTTACCGGATGTTCCGGATTTGTCGCAAGACATTACCTTGATCTGTTAAAAGATAATAACGAAGATGTGAAAGTTTTGGGGGTGGACATAAAGCCCCCTGCTTTTGTTGACAGGGATTTTTCCGACATCTTTGAATATCGTTCTTTAAATCTTTTGGAAAAGGATGAGGTGGAGAAGCTTATCTTAAACTTCGGCCCTACTGATGTTCTTCATCTTGCCGCTTTTTCATCCGTAAAATACAGCTGGGAATATCCCGCTGAATGTTTTCAGAACAATACTTCCGTTTTCTTATCCGTTGTTGAAGCCGTAAGAAAATTAAACGGCATAACCGGAAAATCCTGCCGGATCCTTTCGGTTGGATCTTCCGAGATATACGGAGATGTTAAGGAAGATATGATCCCTCTTAAAGAGGATATGGAAATACATCCGCTTAATCCCTATGCCATTGCTCGCGAGGCGCAGGAAGCGCTTTCAAAGGTTTATGCGGAACATTTTGATGTGGATATAATCCTTACCCGCTCCTTTAACCATATGGGTCCGGGCCAGGATTCCCGCTTTGTAATCCCGGGATTTCTTGATCGTATTATGGCACTACGCCTTCCCCTTGAGGGAAAGGGTGACCGCGAAACGGTGGATGAGGTGGTTTCCGGCACAATCGAAACCGGCGACGTTTCCATCATCCGCGACTTCCTTGATGTTCGTGATGTTGTCCGCGCCTATGACATTCTTTTGAAACAGGGGAAACCGGGAGAGATCTATAACATCTGTAAAGGAGAAGGCGTATCCCTTCGCGAAGTGATAGACGTTATGGGAAACCTTCTTAACATAAAAGTTACCCCGGAAGTCAATCCGGAGTTTGTCCGCCCGGACGACAACCACATCATAATCGGTTCGCCGGACAAGATTTTTAAAGACACGGGATGGAAAGCAGAGATCCCGCTGGAGAAGACAATACAGGATATGATAACTGAAAGAAGATAGTAGAGGAGGAAAATTTACTATGAAAAAAGCACTTATCACCGGTATCACAGGACAGGACGGAAGCTACCTTGCGGAGTTTCTCTTGGAGAAAGGCTACGAGGTTCACGGTATAACACGCCGCGCATCCATTTCCAACACGGCGCGTATCGATCATCTTATCGCCAACAACAGCATCAAGCTTCATGACGGCGATATGACGGACGGAAACGCTCTTTACCGTATAATCGCGGAAGTTAAGCCGGATGAGATATATAACCTTGCTGCACAGTCACACGTACAGAACAGTTTTGACGTGCCCATCTATACGGGCGATGTTGACGCTCTCGGCGTTCTTCGTATCCTTGATGCGGTTCATACATTAAACATCGATAAATCCTGCAAGATCTATCAGGCTTCAACCAGTGAGCTTTACGGTCTTGTTGAGGAAGTTCCCCAGAACGAGAACACACCCTTCCATCCCTACAGCCCCTATGCAGTTGCAAAGCAGTACGGTTTCTGGATGATGAAGGAATATCGCGATGCATACGGAATGTTCTGCGCAAACGGAATTCTTTTCAATCATGAATCCGAACGCCGCGGAGAAACATTCGTTACAAGAAAGATCACACTTGCCGCAGGACGTATCGCTTGCGGACTTCAGGATACACTCTACCTCGGAAACCTTGATTCCAAGCGTGACTGGGGTTATGCAAAGGATTATGTTGAATGCATGTGGCTCATCCTTCAGCAGGACAAGCCGGACGATTTCGTTATCGCAACGGGCGTTCAGCATACGGTTCGCGAATTCGCGGAACTTGCGTTTAAGCATGTTGGAATCGAAGTTGAATGGCAGGGCGAAGGCGTAAACGAAAAGGGTATCAACAAGGCTAACGGAAAAGTTGTTGTTGCCGTATCTCCGGACTTCTATCGTCCGACAGACGTTGTCGATCTTTGGGGCGATCCCACAAAGGCTAAGACCGTTCTCGGATGGAACCCGCTTAAGACAAGCTATGAGGATCTTGTCCGCATCATGGCTGAGCACGACCTTGCGCTGGCAAAGAAGGAAGCAGCACAGTAAGACAATCCCATGTCATTTCGAGCGAAGCGAGAAATCTTCACTGTAAACTAAGGGAAACATAAACGTGAAATGTATAATCTTGGCCGGAGGCACGGGGGACCGCCTCTGGCCGTTATCAAGAAAAAACTATCCAAAGCAATTCTTACACTACGGAGCGGACCGCTCCGTATTTCGTGATACGGTAGTTCGGAATATGCCGTTCTGCGAAGAATTCATAATCACAACAAGAGAAGAATATCAACCGATAATAGAGGGCGAGTTAATTAACTTCCAGGGTCTTTCGTACCGCGTCGAAACGGAGACGCCGGGCCTCGGCACCGCCCTCTCGGTTTACAATGTGTGTAAGGGGGATCATGACCTTATCCTTATCACCTCCTCCGATCTTCTTATCGAAGGCTCCGGCTATCAGGATGCCATCGTGGAAGCAAAGGAACTTGCCGAGTCCGGAAAGATTGTTCTCTTCGGAGTATCCCCCAGGGATGCAAGAGATTCCGTGGGATATTTCACTGTTGGGGATTCGATCAACTTCATAACCCACCCAACGAAAGAGGAGGCGGCCCGCTTAAGCTACGACAGAAATACTTTCTGGAACGCGGGAATGGTCCTCGCTCGCGAAGACGTTTTGCTTGAGGCATTCAAAAACGACATCACCCCCGGCACCTCTCTCGAACGCGCCATAATAGTCGGCAATCCCAATCTTTCCCATGTCCGTCTGGAGGTTTCCTGGAACGACCTTTCGGATTACGAAGGATACATCCTTTCCATGCTTGAAGAAGGAGAGGATACATACATAAAAGAAAACAGCGAGGGTACCATCGTTATAAATACGGATCCCTCACAGCTTGTGGTTACGAATAACCTTATGGACTCTCTTGTGGTTAACACTCCGGATGCGGTATACATTACTCCGAGGCGGAGTGCCGATAACATCCGGAACATTATGAACGACAAAACCAACGAGAGTCGTTTCGGCGAATATTTTGAATACGGAAAAAAGATCTATCGTCCCTGGGGAACCAGAGAGGTCATAAAAAAAGAACCCGGATTCCGCGTGCGCCGCGTTGAGATCTATCCGGGAATGCATATGAGCCGTCATGCCCATGAAAACAGAACGGAGAATTATTCCGTCGTATCCGGCGCACTTTCGGTTCAGCTTGAAGATGAATTTTACCGTCTGGAAACAGGCGAATCAATAAATATCCTTCCGGGAAAGATGCACCGTCTTTATAACGACGACGGCAAGCCCGCCGTTATAATCGAGGTGGATACCGGAGCGGAAATAGAGGAACAGGATATGGTGATGGAAAGCGCGATCGTGCTGTCGGGAGATGTTATCCCACTCTCCCCCGCCTTCAAGGACTACCTTTGGGGCGGCGAGCGTATCCGGGAAATGTTCCATCCGGACGCTCCGAAGGAACTCTCCATCATCTCCGAAGCGTGGGAACTTTCCGCCCATCCGGACGGACAGAGCATCATAACCGAAGGCAGTTTCAAAGGACAACTCTTCGGCGACTTTATGAAGGAACATAAAAAAGAACTCTGCGGCTGGAAGAGCGAAGTCTTCGACCGCTTCCCGGTTCTTATTAAACTTATCGATGCAAGGAACGCCCTCTCAATCCAGATCCATCCCGCGGATGATTACGCTTTCAAAAACGAAGGCGAATTCGGGAAGAACGAAGTCTGGTACGTAATGGACAACGCCCCCGGCGCATACCTCTATTGCGGTCTCAAAGAGGACACGAGCCGCGAGGTCATCGAGCAGAAAATAAAAGACAACACGGTGGAGGAACTCTTAAACAGGATCGAGGTTAAGCGCGGCGATGTTATCTTTGTTCCCGCGGGAACGATCCATGCTATCGGCGCGGGACTCCTTATATGCGAGATCCAGCAGAGTTCCAACAGCACATACAGGATGTATGATTACGACCGTATCGATAAAGACGGAAACAAACGTCCGCTTCATATAAGAAAAGCCATGGACGTTGTTAACGAGACGGCATATTATCCGGAAACAAAGGGTTTCCGCGAGCCGGTTAAACGACACGGTTTCACGGAGCAGCTTATCGTGCAGTGCAAATATTTCCGCTGCATGAAATATGATATCGACGGCGAGTGCAGCATTCCGGTGGACGATTCGTCCTTCAAATCGGTACTCGTATTGTCCGGCAAAGGAAAGATGCAGTCCGGAGGGGACACGACGGAATATAAACTCATCCCCGGAAGCAGTTTCTTTGTTCCCGCCGGAAGAAAGCTTATCCATATCACGGGTAAGTGCGAAGTAATAGTAACGAATATATAAGGAGAACCACATATGTGCGGTATAGTAGGTTTCACAGGTAAAAAACAGGCGGCGCCGATCCTTCTCGACGGCCTTTCAAAATTGGAATACAGGGGCTATGACTCCGCAGGCATCGCCGTCCGCGACGCGGAAAAAGATCCGGAGATCGTTAAGGCGAAGGGACGTTTGAAGATCCTTCTCGAAAAGACCAACGACGGCAGCGCGGTACACGGAAACACCGGTATCGGTCATACCCGCTGGGCAACCCACGGCGAGCCCTCCGAAAAGAATGCGCACCCCATCGCATCCGACGATAAAAACGTCATCGCCGTACATAACGGTATCATAGAGAATTATCAGGAACTTCGGGACAAGCTCTGCCGCCATGAGTATCAGTTCCATACGGAAACGGATACGGAAGTTGCGGTTAAGCTTATCGATTATTATTACAAGAAATATCAGGTGGGCCCCATCGACGCCCTGGCAAAGACCATGGTCCGCGTTCGCGGTTCATATGCTCTCGTTGTCATGTTCAAGGACTATCCGGGAGAGATCTATGTTGCGAGAAAGGACAGCCCCCTCATCGTCGGAAAGGGCGACGGAGAGACATATGTTGCCTCCGATGTTCCCGCGATCTTAAAGTATACCCGCGACGTTTACTATCTTGATAATCTTGAGATGGCACGTCTTCGCGCGGGGGAGGATCCCGTCTTCTATAACCTTGACGGCGACGAAGTCAAGAAAGAAACAAAGACAATAGAATGGGACGC
>JAFOND010000171.1 GCA_017418645.1 Lachnospiraceae bacterium
GGAGACAGAAAATTTTACAGTAAGGCGCTTGCGGTAGCAATCCCGATAATGATACAGAACGGGATCACGAACTTTGTTAACATGCTGGATAACGTGATGGTAGGTCAGCTCGGAACGGATGCGATCTCCGGCGTCGCCATCATAAACCAGCTTATGTTCGTATTCAACCTCTGTGTATTCGGCGCGTTTTCAGGAGTCGGTATCTTTACCGCGCAGTTTTACGGAAAAGGGGATCATGAGGGCGTACGCTATACCTTCCGGATGCAGGTGTTTGCGGCCCTGTTTCTTATCGCGCTCGGTTTTTTTGTCATTTTAACATGGGGCGATCCCATAATAATGAGGTTCCTTACGGCGGATTCGGGCGGGGGAACGGTTGACGGAACGCTGACTCTGGCAAAGAAATATCTTGCGGTAATGATGATAGAGATTATCCCGTTTGCGTTCGTGCAGGTATATTCCAACACCCTTCGTAATACGGGAGAGACGGTGGTTCCCATGTATGCGGGACTTATCGCGGTGGCGGTAAACCTTGTAGGGAATTATATTCTTATATACGGAAAGTTCGGCGCTCCGGCACTGGGTGTTACGGGCGCGGCGATCGCAACGGTCCTTTCGAGATTCGTTGAATTCTTTATCGTTGCGGGATGGACGCATCTTAACACGGAAAAGAATCCCTTTATCGTCGGGGCATACAGACATCTTTTCAGGATGCCGGGAAGCCTTGTTCTCCGCGTTATGGGTAAGGCATGGCCGTTGCTTCTTAATGAAGGTTTATGGTCTGCGGGACAGACGGTGCTTGTAAGGATATATTCAACGCGCGGACTCTCGGCGGTTACTGCAATGAATATTTCAAACACCATCGCAAACGTATTTAACATCGCATTTATTGCCATGGGAAGCGCCACTGCGATACTTCTGGGACAGATGCTTGGTCGCGGAGAAATAGAAAGAGCGAAGGCTGATGCAAAGAAGCTTACGGTTTTTTCCGTGCTTTTATGTATCGGAATGGGACTTCTTTTAATTTGTGTTTCGCCATTCTTTCCAAAGGTGTATAATACAACGGATGAGATCAGGAATATTGCATCGGGACTCATCCGGATCGCGGCAATATTTATGCCGGTATACGCATATGAAAACGCGGCATACTTTACCATCCGATCCGGCGGAAAGACCTTTATAACATTTGTGTTCGATTCCGTATTCGTGTGGTGTGTATCCATACCCGCGGCGTATCTGCTTACGACATATACGGACTTTCCGATAATTAAGCTTTGCTTATTCGTAAACCTGTTTGAATTTACAAAATGCGCCCTTGGCTATGCGCTGAAACGCAGCGGATCCTGGGCGAAGAATTTAACCATAGAGCCTGTCAAATAAGGAGGAACATATTATGAACATCGTAGTACTTGCCGGAGGACTCAGCACGGAGCGTGACGTTTCGTTTAAATCGGGCGGCCGTATCGCCGCAGCGCTTCGCTCCCGGGGACATAAATGCGTCCTTGTCGACGTATTTATGGGACTTTCGGAATATCCGGAAAACATAAAGGAAGTCTTTAACGACGAAGAAAAATACAGCGCGCCGGTACCCGATATCCCGGATACGGCGCCGGATATCGAAAAGATAAAGAACAGCCGTCCGGGCAGCAAGAAATCCTTCTTCGGACCAAAGGTAATAAGCCTTTGTAAGGCTGCGGATGTTGTGTTTATCGCCCTTCACGGAGCGGATGGAGAGAACGGAAAGGTGCAGGCGGCATTCGACCTTCAGGGAATCAAATACACCGGTAATTCCTATCTCGGATGTGCCATTGCCATGAACAAGGCCGCAACAAAAACTTTCCTTTCGGATTCGGGAGTACCCTTCCCGAAGGGGGTTGTGTTAAGAAAGGGAGATAAGGCGTCGGAAGAACTGGAAAAGAATATTCAGTTCCCCTGCGTTGTAAAGCCTGTCTGCGGCGGATCTTCCATCGGTGTTTCCATTGCGGAAACAAAGAAGGAATTCGAAGAAGCAAAGAAGGTTGCCTATGCCCTTGAGGATACGATCCTTGTGGAAGAATATATAAAAGCCCGTGAGTTTGCCTGCGGCGTTCTTTTCGGAGAAGTTCTTCCCGTTATAGAGATCGCTCCGGTTGTGGGCTTCTATGATTACAAGAATAAATATGCGGCAGGTGCCGCTGTTGAAACCTGCCCCGCGGATATCCCGAAGGACAAGGCGATAGAGATGCAGAGCTATGCGAAGATGGTTGCAGAGGGACTTGAACTTAATGCCTATAGCAGAATGGACTTCCTTA
>JAFOND010000172.1 GCA_017418645.1 Lachnospiraceae bacterium
GCGTCGAACTTCTCGTCATCATAATGGGCATGAGTTTCTATTATCATCCTGTCCTTCTCCGTACTGTCGTTTTACGGCTTTTTATTCGCCTTCCGGCGCAACCTTCGCCAATACTTCTTTCATATCAAGTCTTGCAAAAAGGATTTCCGGCTTCTCCGTGACATGCGTTCCGTTTTCGTAATGTCCGAAGGTGTTAAGTTCGTCATACGGAATCTCTTTTGCGTTAAGCTGCGCAAGGATCTTTTCCGTTGTCTCCGGAAGGAATCCCTTAAGCAGCATTGTTCCGATGCTTATACCTTCCGTAAGGTTATAAAGAACCGTTGCAAGTCTGTCCTTCTTTGCCTCATCCTTTGCAAGAACCCAGGGTTCTGTCTCATCGATATATTTGTTAAGTCTTCTGAACACATCAAATACGGATGTGAGCGCGTCGGAAACATGATATGTCTCCATGGACTTTTCAACCTTGTCCCGGGCAGCCGTAACCACTGCCTTAAGATCGTCGTCAACCGGCTCCGAAACGCCCTTATCGGTAACATCTCCGCCGAAATATTTATTGCTCATTGAAATCGTTCTGTTTACAAGGTTTCCGAGAGTGTTCGCAAGATCGGAATTTATCCTTTCAACCATAAGCTCGTAGGAGATAACTCCGTCGTTTTCAAAGGGCATCTCATGGAGCAGGAAGTAACGTACCGCATCAACCCCGAAAAGATCAACAAGATCGTCCGCGTAGATAACATTGCCCTTGGACTTACTCATCTTGCCGTCACTCTGGATAAGCCACGGATGTCCCACAACCTGCTTCGGGAGCGGTTCATCCAGGGCCATAAGGAAGATCGGCCAGTAAATTGTATGGAAGCGGATAATGTCCTTTCCTATAAGATGAAGGTCCGCCGGCCAAAGCTTTTTATACTGATCCGTGGAATTTCCTTCCGCATCATAGCCGATACCCGTGATATAGTTCGTGAGCGCATCCAGCCACACATAGGTCACATGCTTATCATCGAAGGGAACGGGGATTCCCCACTTAAAACTTGTTCTCGAAACGCAAAGGTCCTGAAGTCCCGGCTTTAAGAAGTTGTTCATCATCTCGTTCTTCCGCGACTCCGGCTGTATGAATTCCGGATGGCTTTCGATGTATTCGATAAGCCTGTCCGCATACTTACTCATCTTGAAGAAATATGCTTCCTCGGAGGCCTTTACAACCTCTCTTCCGCAGTCCGGACACTTTCCGTCAACGAGCTGGGATTCCGTCCAGAAGCTTTCGTCCGGCACACAGTACCAGCCTTTGTACTCGCCCTTATAGATGTCACCCTGATCGTATAATTTCTTAAAGATCTTCTGTACCTGCTTCTCATGGTCCTCATCCGTCGTACGGATAAAGCGGTCATAGGTTGCGCCCATAAGATCCCAGATACGCTTAACTTCTCCGGCGATGTTGTCCACGAATTCCTTCGGTGTAACGCCGGCCGCAGCAGCTTTCTCTTCTATCTTGATTCCGTGCTCGTCCGTTCCGGTCTGGAAGTATACATCATACCCCTGCTGCCTTCTGAACCTGCAGATCGCATCCGCAAGAACGATCTCATATGTGTTTCCGATATGCGGCTTTCCCGATGTATAGGTTATCGCCGTTGTTAAATAATATTTTCCTCTGTCTGACATTTATTTCACGTCCTTTCTTAATTCTGCCTTCCCCTTCGTAGTGGGCGGATGAGGTGTTTCACCTCAAGCATATATATACCACATATCCCGCATACAGCGCCAGCATTATCGCGCCTTCAAGCTTACCGAGTTTTCCTTTGGTAAACGCAAAGATCCATGTTATGAGCGAGAACGCAAGCAGGATGATTATATCGATTACATTTTCAAATATAAACGTTATCGGGCTAACCGCAGATGCGACACCGAGGATCATAAGTATATTAAATATATTGGATCCGACAACGTTTCCGACAGCCATATCAAGCTCGTTCTTCTTTGCCGCAACAACCGATGTTACAAGTTCCGGAAGCGAGGTTCCGAGAGCCACGATCGTAAGGCCGATAAGGTTTTCCGA
>JAFOND010000173.1 GCA_017418645.1 Lachnospiraceae bacterium
TCGAAAATATGAAGCCCTCGCTTTCCGGACGTTTCGAGATCACGATGATAAACGGAGAAAAACTTCTCGTGTCTCGAAAATATGTGGCAGATCTTAAGGAAAAGATGGGTTTATAGGAGATATTGCAAAATGAAACGGGAATTCTTAAATGTTCTTCGAAGATTTATAAATATATGCGGCTGCACGCTTATTATCATGGTCGTCATCGGACCTTTGCTTCGGGTTATAGACGGCATTAATAATATCCAGATCGGATTCTTAACGATATGCTCCGGCGCGGCTGCGCTTTCGAGTCTTATGTTCATATCAAAAAAAGAACTCCACGGAACCGCCTGGTGGATCCGTGAAATCCTCTGTATTCTGATAAATATGGCAATAACCCTGCCGCTCACTCATTATGCAGGCCTCTGGCATTCCACGGGCGGAATGATAATCGTTATGATTATCGTTATTGTTATTGCCTTCGGAAACCACCTGATAGAATTCCTATCCGATATGAGGACAGCGGATCAGATCAATAAAAAGATAAAGGAGTTAAGGTAAAATCATTTACTGCACTATTTCCTCAACCACTACCTCTTTTTGAGTTATCCGAAGATCGGATCTTTTTTCTGCGACTTCCCTGCAATAATCCAGAGTCGTTTGGATCTTGCCTGCAAGATCCTCTATCATGGGAACAAAACGTGGCTCTTTAGGGATCGTTCTAAGAACGATCCTTTCTTTTTCCACGTCAACCGTCCTTATGGATTCATGCGTTCCGAATGCATCGATATCTCTCTGTCTCGTGAGCTTTGATGTATCGAAAAGTATCTCCGGATTTCTGTCCGCTCCCACGTCTATCTCGTCCGCAAGACGGATGATGGCCGAAAGATATGCGGTACGTATCTTTCCGTATTCCGTGTCCAGATCCGGATATTCCTTTTCGTCAAAAAGATCCGTTTTCCTGTGACCTCTTGATACCTGTACTATGGCAAAAGTAAAATCCTCAGACGGGATATCAAATAAATCCGCGTATTTATAGATAAAGAAACCGCTGAATTCATTATGGAAATCCCTTATTATGTCAGTCTCTTTTGCATCCGGATGCTTCTTTGAATATTCGCCCAGATCCAGATTTTCTTTGAATTCTTCGTAGTCTTTTTCTCTTATTCCCATACCAACATCATGAAGATATGAAGCCATTAAAAGAACATACACTTCCGCAACGCTGAGGTCCGAAACCGAAGGTCCGATGAGCCTGTTGCAAAAATCTATGACGTCAAGACTGTGAAGCGAGGAATGATCCGTGAAATCCGGAAACCATGATAAAAAGGACTCCAAAGTCTTCTGCAGAACCACGGCGCTGTCACGCATACGCCCGTGAAGATCCGGGCTTTCCATGCTGAGTTTCTTTTCAAGTAAGTAGTCTGTCATTTGTTATTCCCTCTTCGGACATGCTGTCTGATTCATTATATATTCTTCCGGTTTTTCTCCAAGCACGGCGCAGTCATAAAGCCCGCCGTTGTGTATGCAGTCAACGCACTGGGGAGTAAGAATAACCTCAGTTGTTTCCGGCGTCGTATCGAAGCGCTTTTTTGCCTGGATCTCTTCTTCCGTAAGACCTTCGGCATCTATTGTATATTTATCGTCGTTTAGATCAAATACCATTTTAATCCATCCTCTCATCCGGTTCCGAAAGAACCTTCATAACAAGCTCAACGCCGTCAAAATTAAAGTCTTCCTGCGCTCTTTCAAGTTCTTTGACATTCGTTGTGCTGTCTTTTACTTCAGGCGACAACTTCATTCTTTTTACATCCTTTTCATGATTTATCGCCGCTACAAGCTGGTACTTTGTATTTCTTCCGAATATGACTTCGCTTTCCTTGTGGTTCTTTGTCACAAAACATTTTTTTCCTTTGTCCGTAAGAAGGGTAAGCATAATGGGACGCTTCTTAAATACGGGATCCATTCTCCAGCCCACGCTCATAACGCCTTTATCTTCAAGCACCGTTCCGGTTCTTTTGTTGATATAATCGACAAGTCCCTGGGAATCAAATTTTGTCACTTTATCATCCTCCTTCAGAGGAAATGCCCATCTTACAAAGCTTGCATCCACCATACGGTAAAACTTCTGATCCTTCTGCAGGGTATTCTCTTTTGTTGCGCTGTCAAGCTCTCCCATCAGCTTATCCTGGCGCTGGGTCCATGCGGTATAATTTGTAACATGAAAAAACGCAAGTTCTTCTTTCAGTGCTTTTTCTTCATATTCTATTTCTTTGACCTTCTGGGGATCCGCTTCTTTTTTTGCTCTCTTTAATGCCTCAAACTCGGCTCTTGCGGCCTTTATTCTGCAATACCTGTTAAACAGGGCAGAAGCCGGCGTACACACGTATCCTCCCGCCCCCGTCGGTTTATCGTCATAAACAGCCCAGACTTTCTTTATATTTACCGTGTTATAACTGTTATCACTCGACATCTTAAGGACATCGGCAGATTCCATTTCGGTATATTTTGCATAGTCCTTCAGTGCTGTCGTTCCCGCAAAGAAAAACCGGTTCATGGTGGAGTCGTTACCTACCTTAAGGCGGGTCATCTTTTTTATAAGTTCTTCCTTTTGTGCGGGAAGAAGTCCCGGTTTCTTCGACTGTTCGCGGTACAGATTTAAAAGCGACATTATATATTTTTTATGTAATTCACTTATGGTCTGCTTTTCCGCCATGTCGTTTTTCCCGGTGGCAAGAACCGCGTTCCTCTGGGATTCGAACATAAGCTTTAAAGCTGTTTCCGCATTATCCGTGTTGCTGAGGATCTTCTGCGATCTCTTTTTCTCGCTCAGTTGTTTTGTTCCGTCTTCAAGTTCGGCTCTTTCGTCCCGGATCTTCTTTAATGCGAGAGATGCTTTTTCAAAACCTTTCGCGGACTTTGTCAGATGATTTCTTCTGGTCTTTTCGCTACGACCGGTCTTCATCTGATTAAGGTCCTTGATCTCTTTTTGCTTTTCTTCCTTTTTTACATCGTTTTTTTCCGCAAGTTGATGCAGGAATTCGCTTGTATCCTGCTTCCACAGGCTTTTAAAAGAAAGATCGAATACAGACTGAGGATTCATCATCTTCTGCTGAGTCTCCGTAAGCTGTACATTCTCTTGGAGCATGCCTTCCTGTTGCTGCTGTTGCATCAGAAGCTGCTTCTGTTCAAGAGACTCTTCTTCCTCTTTATACCTATCTATTTCTTCCGAAAGTTCCGGAAGAGTCATCTGTTTTTTCTGTTGAATCGTAAGATCTCCCTGACCGGGTACATCACTCATCGTTTTTCTCCTATATATCTTCTCTTAAAGAATAATCCCACGTTGCAGCTTCAATGATATCCGATCTGAGATTACATCCGCCGAAAATATCTTTTACAAGTTTTATCGAATTCTCGGTAACGGCATTTACCAAAAGTTCCGCCTTAGGAGCACATTTTTCAAACTCACTCATTGCAGCGGAAAGGACCTTCTGCACAAACACCGGTGTATCTTCATCCACATATACATATGAAAGTTCATAAAGATCTTTACTTTCCTTTTTCACAAGAAGAACGGAAACAATCCTCAGATTATCTATATAACAAAAGCAAAGATTCTTTTCATAGTCATTCTCATGTTCCATAAGATCCGTAAGGTAATAAAATCCCAGGGCTTCCTGTTCCTCAACAAAAGCCCTTCTTACGTTCTCCGGCTGGTCGAAAAACGGTTTTGCATCGGACTTCATGGAAAGGATCTTCTGATACAGTTTTGATGCCTTTCTGTCTTCTTTTGTTATCCGATAGCAAAGGTCGTTTCCAAGGAAAAAGAAGTTTCCCTGCGCCCTCAAAAACTCCGTAAAGGCCGCCGTAAAATCGGTTCTTATATATGATGCATTTACCGGCATCACCATGTCCATCTCATAAAGCGAGGAAAGGGTTCTTTGCAGAAGCTTTGTTCCTATTCCCTGCCTTCTGTAATCCGGGTGAACGCCGATAAAAAGAATTTCATATTCATATCCGTCAAAAGAAAACCAACAAACACCGATGGGGGCAAGGTCATCATTGACCGCCCCCATAACGTATCCGCCGGTTTTAAGTTCGAAATCTTCCGGAAGAAGCGGCTTAAAATGCATAACCGCTTCTTCCGATGCGAGCCCGAATATTTTTATTTCTTTAGTTTTTTTAGTAGCCATATTATTTAAAAGGATTTTCTCCCGGGTACGGAAGTGATGCCGGATGGTTGTAATCAAGGTCTTCGATGGGCACTCCCGCATATTTGAATACTTCAAACAGCGCTTCGCCGTGATGACCGAAGGTTACCGCGCCGTGATGCGGGAAGTTCTTTCCTACGAGTACGTGGCGATAGAAACGTCCCATTTCCTTTATTGCAAATACCGCGATACCTCCGAAGGATCTTGTTGCAACCGGAAGGATCTCTCCTTCCGCAACATATGCGCGAAGCTTGGAATCCGCCGTTGACTGAAGACGGTAGAATGTGATGTTGCCCGGTGCGATGTCGCCTTCGAGTGTTCCGTTCGTAACTTCTTCCGGAAGTGTACGAGCCATGATCTTCTGGTTCTTCATCTCGCAGGATGCCATCTTCTTTGAGCATGTATTTCCGCAATGGAAGCCCATAAATGTATCTGAATGCTTGTAATCAAACTTGCCTTCGATGCTTTCCTTATACATATCCTTCGGAACGGAGTTGTTAATGTCGAGAAGTGTAACGACATCATTGGAAACGCAGGTTCCGATGAACTCGGAAAGGGCACCGTAAATATCAACTTCGCAGCTTACCGGGATACCGCGTCCCGCAAGACGTGAGTTTACATAGCACGGAACAAAACCGAACTGTGTCTGGAATGCCGGCCAGCACTTTCCTGCGATGGTAACATACTTTCTGTATCCCTTATGAGCTTCTACCCAATCAAGAAGGGTAATCTCATACTGAGCAAGCTTTTCAAGGATCTGCGGCTTCTTGTTTCCTGCGCCCAGTTCCTTTTCCATATCCGCAACAACATCCTTGATCCTGGGATCGCCTTCATGCTTATTGAAGGACTCGAAAAGGTCAAGTTCGGAGTTTTCTTCGATCTCAACCCCAAGGTTATAAAGCTGGGCGATCGGCGCATTACATGCAAGGAAGTTAAGAGGTCTCGGACCAAAGGATATGATCTTAAGTTCCGAAAGACCGACAAGTGCTCTTGCGATGGGGATGAACTTGTTTATTTCTTTTGCAAGATCTTCCGCATCTCCCACCGGATTTTCCGGGATGTATGCCTTAACCGAACGAAGCTTTAAATTGTAGCTAGCGTTAAGAAGTCCGCAATATGCGTCTCCTCTTCCGTCGAGAAGTGAATTCTGTGTTTCTTCCGCAGCGGCAACGAACATCTTGGGTCCGTCAAAATGCTTTGCGAGAAGAGTTTCGGAAATCTCCGGTCCGAAGTTTCCAAGGTATACGCAGAGCGCGTTGCAGCCGGCTTTCTTGATATCTTCAAGAGCCTGTACCATATGGATCTCGCTCTCTACGATACAGATCGGGCACTCATAAATATCCTCTGCGTCATAGTTCTTTTTGTACGCTTCGACAAGTGCCTTTCTTCTGTTTACGGAAAGCGTTTCCGGGAAACAGTCACGGCTTACCGCAACGATTCCGAGTTTAACTTTTGGGATGTTATCAAACATGTTTTTTTCCTCCTTTACAATAACCCACTTCTGCTATTATAACTCTTTAAAGCAATCTTTTAAAGCAGGATATAGATTTTTAAACGATTTATATTTCTCTTCGTATTTTTTAACAAGTACCGGATCCGGCTGAACCGTTTCCTTTACCTTAACGATGGCTTCCGAAGCCGCGGGAACGCTGTCATAAACACCGTCCGCAACCATGGCAAGCATTGCGCCTCCCATTCCCGGACCTTCCTCACATTCGGGAACATCCAGCGGGAGATTTAATACGTTAGAGATGATCTTTCTCCAGAGCGGGCTCTTTGCACCGCCCCCGCAAACAAAGCTGCGATCCGGTTTGGCGCCGGCTTCTTTTGCTGCTTCAAGCATATCGCGGAAAGCAAAAGCAACGCCCTCAAGAACCGCCTGTGTCATATCTGATCTTGTATTTTCCATGGACAGTCCGATAAAGCAGCCCCTGGCGGAAGGATCGTTATGCGGCGAGCGCTCGCCCATAAGATACGGGAGAAAATAAACATGGTTTTCACCCAGTTTATCATCCGTTATGTCGCTCTGCTGCATAGCATATTCCTTCGTGCCGATGATTTCGTCCATCCACCATTTATTGCACGATGCCGCGGAAAGCATGCATCCCATGAGATGATACTTTCCGTCAGCATGCGCAAAGGAATGGAGCGAATTGTTTAAGTCAACGCCGAAAGATTTCGACGATATGAAGAGAGTTCCGCTGGTGCCGAGAGAGATATTGCATCTTCCGTCTCCCGCAACACCTGTTCCCACAGCTGCCGCCGCGTTATCCCCGGCGCCCGCCGCGATCAGAACGTCACTGCCGAGTCCCAGTTCCGCCGCGATATCCGGCTTAAGGTTCCCCACCTTGTCATAGCTTTCAAAAAGCTTCGGAAGCATATCTTCCGTTATGCCGCAGATATCCAGCATCTCCTTTGACCAGCATTTGTTCTTAACATCAAGAAGGAGCATTCCGGATGCATCCGAATAGTCGGTGCAGAATGTTCCGGAAAGCTTATATGCAAGATAGTCTTTCGGAAGCATTATCTTTTTAATGCGATTGAAATTGTCCGGCTCGTTCTTTTTCATCCAAAGGATCTTCGGAGCCGTAAAGCCTGCAAACGCAATATTTCCCGTAAGTTCCGTAAGACGTTTTTTCCTATGTCTTCGTTTAGATACTTAACTTCTTCTTCCGTTCTTCCGTCGTTCCAAAGGATGGCGGGACGGATAACATTATCATTTTCGTCGAGACATACAAGCCCGTGCATCTGTCCACCGAAACTTATTCCCTTAACGCTTCCCTTGTCCGTTCCGGAAAGCAGTTCCTTTAATCCGTCAATGGACTGCTCATACCAGTCGGAAGGATTCTGCTCGCTCCATCCGGGATGCGGAAACGAAAGGGCGTATTCTCTTGAAACAACCTTTTCTATTTTTCCTTTCTCGCTCATAAGAAGGAGCTTTACGGCTGAAGTGCCGAGGTCTATTCCTATGTACAACATATTTTTTCCCCTTTTCATATAACAAGCCGGGCAGCGAATGTTCTCGCTGCCCGTCAAGTGTATCAAGAAACCATGAGTCGATTACTTTGTAGCATTCTTCTTTGCAGCAAGGATATCGAATACAACCGCCGCAAGGAGAACGAGACCTTTAACGATCTTCTGCCAGTCGGCATTAACGCCCATGAGTGACATACCAAGGTTTATAACACCGATAAGCGTTGCACCGACAACCATACCGAAGATCTTTCCGGAGCCGCCGTATGCGGATACACCGCCGACAACGCAGGCTGCGATGGCATCCATCTCGAAGTATGTACCTGCCGTGGAGTTTGCTGCCTGGAATCTTGCCGTAACGATGAAAGTCGTAACAGCCGTAAGCACTGCCATGTTCAAATATGCAAGGAACATGATAAGCTTTGTGTTGATACCGGAAAGTCTTGTTGTCTCGGCATTGTCACCGATCGTATAGAAATAACGTCCCATATTTGTCTTTGATGTTATGAAGCTGTATACAAGAACGATTATTGCAACCCATACAAGTACAGTCGGGATACCGCCTGACATTGCAAGCTTGTATGTAAAGAGCATTATTACCGCTACTGAGAGCACACTCTTAACGATAACCGTCACAAGTGAATCTGCCTCATAGCCTTTATTTACTTTTCTTGCTCTGGTCATGAAGTTGATAACAACAACCTCTACCGCCGCA
>JAFOND010000174.1 GCA_017418645.1 Lachnospiraceae bacterium
ATGCGCATAAAATAGTAGCATTTCCCCTTAAAAAGTAGTAAAATATATTGCAGATTTTGTATTAAGCATATTTCTATACAGTAAAGGGGGAAGAATCATGAATCATATCTCAGAATCCATCCGTTACATAGGCGCGGACGATCTTCGTCTTGATCTCTTTGAGAATCAGTACAAGCTTCCGTTCGGAGTATCTTATAATTCATACCTTATTCTCGACAAGAAGATATGTGTTCTCGATACTATAGACAAGCGTGCAACCCGGGACTGGCTTTACAATCTGAAGAACGAACTGGGAGACAAAAAGCCGGATTATCTTGTTATATCCCATATGGAACCGGATCATTCCGCGAACATCGAAACCATCGCGAAAGAATATCCGGAGATGAAACTTGTCGTTAATGCAAAGACAACCCCCATCTTAAAACAGTTTACGGATATTGAAGGAATAGACGGGCGTATCCACGAGGTTAAAGAAGGCGATAAGCTTGAACTCGGGGAGCATACCCTTAACTTCTATATGGCGCCCATGGTTCACTGGCCGGAAGTTATGGTGGAATATGAGGAAAAGGAAAAGGTTCTCTTTTCCGCAGACGGCTTCGGAACCTTCGGAGCGCTTGAGCATGATCCAAGATGGATCGTTGCCGCAAGACGCTATTATACAAATATCGTTGGAAAGTTCGGACCTTCCGTACAGGCGCTTTTAAAGAAGGCCGAAGGTCTTGATATACAGGTTATCGCACCGCTTCACGGTCCGATCCTCAAAGAAGATCTTGCATACTATATCGAAAAATACAAGATCTGGAGTTCCTACGAACCGGAAGACAAGGGCGTGTTTGTGGCATATGCATCCATCTACGGAAACACGAAAGAAGCTGCGATCCACTTCGCAAGAATGCTCGAAGAGGAAGGCTTGGAAGTCCGCACGGCGGATCTTATGCGCGATGATCATGCAAAGGCTGTGGAATATGCGTTCAAATATGACCGTATGGTTCTTGCATCCATAACATACGACGGAGTTCTTCCGCCGGCAATGCAGAGCTTCCTTTACAGATTATCCATAAAGAACTATCAGAACAGGAAAGTCGGTCTTATCGAGAACGGTTCATGGGGTCCCATCGCCGCCAAGAAGATGACGGAAGAATTGCAGAAGATGAAGAATATCGAAGTCTGCGAGAATGTCGTTACGATCCGTTCGAAGAGACATGATTCGGATAACGAAGCGTTCGAAGCGCTTAAGAATGAACTCATGTAAAGGATTATCAGCCAAATGACCAAGGTTATCACTTACGGAACATATGACCTGTTTCATCAGGGACATTACAACCTTTTAAAGAATGCAAAAGCGCTGGGGGATTACCTTATCGTGGGCGTGACCACGGAACACTTTGATGAAGCGCGGGGCAAGGTTAATGTCATTGATGACGTCCTTACGAGAATAGAAAATGTCCGTGCCACGGGCTTTGCGGACGAGATCATCGTTGAGGATCATGAGGGCCAGAAGATAGAGGATATCCAGCGCTACGGCGTTGATGTATTTACCGTCGGTTCCGACTGGGTCGGCACCTTTGATTATTTAAGGCAGTTCTGTAAGGTGGTATATCTTCCGCGCACGCCGGATATATCCAGCACAAAAATCCGCGAGACGAAATTCAACATCGTAAAGATGGGAATAATAGGAACGGGACGTATCGCAAAAAGATATGTGTCGGAATCGAAATACGTTTCCGGTATAGAAAACGTTGCCCTGTATAATCCCGTTGATGAAAACGGGCTGGAAAAGTTTTCAAACGAGCATACCATTCCCGCATACTCGGATTCTTATGAAAGCTTTCTCGAAGCCGTGGACGGCGTATACATTGCTTCCACAAACGAGACCCATTACGACTATGCAAAGACAGCGATCCTTGCGGGAAAGCATGTCATGTCGGAAAAGCCGCTGACCTTCACTAAAAAGGAAGCGGAGGAACTGTACGAGCTTGCAAAGAAAAAAGAGGTTGTCCTTATCGAAGCCGTAAAGGCAGCATATTGCCCGGGATTCCAGCAACTTGTAAATGTTGCAAAGAGCGGAAAGATCGGGGCGATCAAAGATGTCGAAGCGAACTTTACAAGACTGGCGAACGAAGGCTCCAGGGAAAAAACCGACAGTGAGTACGGCGGCGGATTTTTGGAATACGGATCAAACGTACTCCTTCCCGTTATAAAACTTCTGGGAAAAGAATATAAGGACGTAAGGTTCAGCAGCCTGTTCGATGAAAACGGTGTCGATATCTACGGCAAAATAGAGTTTGAATATGAAGGAGCCATGGCAACGGTAAAAACCGGCGTGGGTGTTAAGACGGAAGGTCAGCTTGTTGTATCCGGCACAAAGGGATATATCATCGCGCCTTCGCCCTGGTGGCTCACAAAGCATTTTGAAGTCCGATACGAAGAAGAGGAATATAAAGACGGACAGGGTGTAGAAGTCTACGAGCCCGCCTTTCGCGGCGATGGACTTCGTTACGAGATAAGCGAATTCGTTATGAAGATCAACGGTTATGCAAAGAACAGCTATAAGCTTACTGCCGGAGAATCCATCGTGATGGCGGACATAACCGAAAAATACATGAAATACAAGGAGTCTATGAAACACTGAAGATGAGTTTTTACGCAGATCCAAACATAAAGAATACGGAGAGGATTTTTCCGGAACAGGGACGCTCGGAATATCTTCGCCTGGATATGAACGAAAATCCGACGGGCCTCCCATCGGATTTTGTTGATGA
>JAFOND010000175.1 GCA_017418645.1 Lachnospiraceae bacterium
GGAGAGGACAGGCTCACCCTTTCCGTTATTATGCATCGTGATAAAAAGGGTAACGTTGCTTCCCATGAGATATGCGAATCCGTTATTAATTCCGACAGAAGGATGAAGTACGGGTCCGTTAAAAAGATTCTCGTAGACAAAGATAAAGAAGAGATTAAGAAATACAAAGAACTTGTTCCGACGTTCAAACTGATGGAAAGGGTGTCGAAACTTATAAGAAAGAACAGGGAGAAAAGAGGCTCTCTTGATTTCGATTTCCCGGAGTCAAAGATCACTATAGACGAAAACGGAAAGCCGATCTCCGTTGAAGCATACGAATTGTCCGTTGCAAACAGGATAATAGAAGATTTTATGCTGATATGCAACGAAACCGTTGCAAAAGAGTTTTATGACCGGGAAATTCCGTTTGTATACAGGACCCATTCCAAGCCGGATCCCGATAAAATTAAAAAACTGTTTGATTTTCTTGCAAAATTCGGTTATTCCGCAAAAGGAAGGCCGGAAGATATTAAGCCAAAGGAGATACAGAAGCTTACAAAGAGTATAGAAGGAAAACCGGAAGAGATGCTTCTTACAAGGCTTATCCTTCGCGCAATGCAACAGGCAAGATATACGGTGAAAAACGACGGTCACTACGGCCTTGCCGCTACGGATTATTGTCATTTTACTTCTCCCATAAGAAGGTATCCTGATCTTCAGATACACAGGATAATCAAGGAAGTAATTAATAATAAGTATACAAACAAGAGACATGAGCATTATGAGTCCATTCTTCCGTTGGTTGCCACAATGAGCAGCAGATACGAAAGAAGAGCCGAAGAGTGCGAAAAAGAAGTTGTTAAGATGAAAAAGGCCGAGTATATGTCCGAAAGGATAGGTGAGGTATACGACGGCAGGATTTCCGGAGTCACGTCCTGGGGAATATATGTTGAACTTCCCAATACCATTGAGGGCCTGGTCCCGATTTCGAACTTACCGGAAGACGAATATGTCTTTGATGAGGAAAACTATGAACTTATCGGAGAAAACTTCAACAGACACTATAATCTCGGAGACGAGGTTAAGGTGGTAGTTGAACGTGCCGATAAAGAAGAAAGGATTGTGGATTTTTCGCTTTATGAATAAGAAACTTATCGCAAACAATAAAAAAGCATATCACGATTACTTTCTCGAAGAGGAATACGAAGCAGGTATAGAGCTGTTCGGAACGGAAGTTAAATCCCTTCGTATGGGAAAGTGTTCCGTTAAGGAAGCTTTTGTCCGGATAGAAAACGGAGAGGTTTTTATTCACCAGATGCATATATCGCCCTATGAGAAGGGAAATATCTTTAACAGGGATCCGCTAAGGACAAGAAAACTGCTTTTACATAAAAACGAGATCTTAAGGCTTGGGCAGAAGATAAAAGAGAAGGGATATACCCTGGTCCCCGTGGAAGTATACTTCAAAGATAGCAAGGTAAAGTTAAAAATAGCTTTAGCAAAAGGAAAGAAGTTATACGACAAGCGGGCTGACATAGCAAAGAAGGATATGAAGCGAGAAATCGAAAGAGATTTCAAAATCAGGAACGCATAAACTAACGAAAAATCAACAAATAAAAATTAATTGAAATTTAATTCGGGGATTAAACTACTGGTTCAGTTGCTTTTATCGGAACTATGTAGTATTATCTATACATCACACGGGTCAGTAAAGGTTTCGACAGGGATTCTGAAGCCGGTGAAGCGAGTCGCAGGAGATGCGTTAAATCTCAAAATTAAAATTAAACGCTGATAATAGAGAATTAGCACTCGCTGCCTAATCGCAGCAGTCCGTTCCGGGAGCACTCACACTTTCGGATCCGGGCTTCAAAAAATGTGAGAAACGACGATTTCCAAAGCTTTGAGGAGTCGGGCGTATTATGAAGCTACCAAAACATTGAGGGCGCTTTCTCCCGCCTTGTTTTGGGAATAAAAACAGAAAGCTACACTCGTAGAAGAACGGGGGACGGGTTTTTGGACGCGGGTTCGATTCCCGCCTGATCCACTAAAACGGCTGAAATGCCGTAAAATCAAGGGAAAGATGAGGCGAAAAAATTCGTCTCATTTTTTCTTGCGAAAAGAAAAAAGTTAGTGTAGAATATTCCGAAGTGAACACACACACGGAGGAAAAAAAGTTGAACCTGGAAAAAGCTAAAACCACCATGAAAATCGCACTTATCTGCGCTGCGGTGATATCGTCCATAGTTGCTTTTATGGGCGTTGTGGAGATTTCAAAGATGAATCGTGTAAGCGATACTTCTTTTAATGAAAGCAGCGTGACACAGCTTGTCAGTGAAACGGGGCATGAATATACCGTATATTACGGTGGATCGCTCCTTTCGGAAGTTGCTGATGTTAAAGCTCCGGCAGTTCTTTCCGATACGAAGAACGTTACCGCTTTTGCGGGCGGCTCGTTCGCAAAGTTTATCGGGCTTATGATATGTGCACTTGTTGCGGGATTCATTGTTACATTCGGATTTGAATATGCATCGGCCGGCAGATTCGAAGCTCCGAAGAAACAGGCCGCAAAAGAGTTTGCTTTTGCTACGAACGGTATTTTTCCTGCTGACGACTTTTATGTTAAAAAGAACACATCAAGGATCTACGTTAAGAGAAGAGTGACCCTGAGTAAACGACGGAGCCTGTTTACACCGGCTTATCGTGGCAGTCCGGGTAAGAGAATGGCATACGGATAGTGACGATTCATAAATTTTAGTTTTAATTATTTTTTGGAAGGCAGCGCGGCGGTGAAAAATGTCAGGATTTTCGGATATATTTGCTGAAAATGCATCGAAATATTCTCACTTGCAGTTTGGCGAGGAAGCAGTCGCCGGTGTTGTTTTCATCCGCGAAGAATTTAAGATACCGAAAGAGGAAGAGATCCTTGTGTTTGCTCCGGCGGAGCAGACGGGAAACAACGGTTCTTCTTTCGGAGTAACCATTACCGACAGTGCTCTGTATGTACATCCGCAGATGGCACTGTCTTTTCATGAGAACAGGATAATCCTGCAGGATCTTACAAAATATCTCTTCTTTCAGGAAGACTCTTACGATGCGGTCCATGCTCTGTCATTAAAAGAAGACCGTGTTATTTTTCCTAAGACATCAGGTAAACGAAACGAGACGGGACGTGAACTGTTACGTCTGTTAAAGATTTTTCAAAACAACTTAATTACGGTTAATCAGAGATCTGCGAAAGAATATGACGCGGCAGTGGCTTCTGCCATATCCTTTGCTCGCGCCAGCTTTGTTGAACACGGTGTTCTTACCGTTCGTGCGCAGATGCTCTTAAATATAGTGGAAAACGAAGGGAAATTCCCGGTGGACGTTACTTTCCTTCGTGCCGAGAACCTTTACAGGCTTTCGGATATGGCAAGATATTATTCGTTTTTGGATGAAATGACCGGGAAGGTTAACGACGACCTTATTAAAAGGCTAAAAAACCCTGACGAAGCCTTTTTTGACGACTTTGTACGTGATATATCAAATCCATATTCTCTGTTCCTTACGCAGGACCTTCTGCCGTCTTATGCGAATCTCAGGCGTCTTTCGGCGTTGAACGAGTTTCAGACGGTTCTTCTTTGCTATCTCTGTGTAAGAACGGATGACGAACTTTGCCTTCACAGACTGCTCACGGAACGGGGCAGGGATATCGGCGAGAAGCAGTTGTGGGAGATAATGAGCTTTCAGGCAAGGTTCAGAAACGAGAAAATGGCGAGTATATATAATCGAATTTTAAGTTCCGCCAATGTATCGCCGACGGAACAGCACTGGGTGGATTCTCTTGGACTCACAGCCCTGCACTACGCAATTTTATTAAGAAATAGAAAAGAAATAAATGCTATTTTAACATCCGGAGAGTGGTCTTCGTTCAACTCTCCCTATGCGGATGAGGACCTGAAGAGCCTTTATGATTTCTCTTTCCTTGCGTCCGTTGTTTATGACAATCCCCAGGATGTAAGAGAAATATTTTTAAAGACATCAAACCTTGTTAAACCCATCCAGAAAGCTATCGGTTCCCTGGAACAGAAGATATATATCAACCGGGAATTGGGAAGACTGGATCAGGTTAAGGAATACGAGGAAAAGAAACGCGACATGGAAAAGGAGATAGGAACACTCCTTAATGCGTTCCTGGCA
>JAFOND010000176.1 GCA_017418645.1 Lachnospiraceae bacterium
CGAAACACTCTCCGTAAGGGTTATGCTTCCGCCGGATTTCTCCGCTTCCGCTTTGGCATAGCTTACAAGCTCAGCATCCGGGAAGTATTCCTTACTTGTACATGCAACAAAGTGCATGCCCAGCTTTGCGCAGGTTACCATAAGAGAATTTCCCATGTTATATCTGGCATCACCCATATATACGAACTTAACGCCGGAAATTTTCCCAAGATGCTCTTTTATTGTAAGAAGATCCGCTATCATCTGTGTGGGATGGGATTCGTTCGTAAGCCCGTTCCATACCGGCACGCCCGAATACTTTGCAAGATCCTCAACTATCTCCTGTCCGTAGCCGCGATACTCGATACCGTCATACATCCTTCCCAGAACCCGGGCGGTATCGGCAATGCTCTCCTTCTTCCCTATCTGGGAGCTGTCCGGATCAAGATATGTACTGTGCATACCAAGGTCCGCCGCCGCAACCTCGAAGCTGCAGCGGGTCCTTGTACTTGTCTTTTCAAATATCAGGGCGATGTTCTTTCCGCGGAGTACATCGTGCGCAACGCCCTTTTTCTTTTTCTCCTTAAGCTCTGCGGCAAGATCCACAAGGGAGAGGATCTCGTCGGAGGTTAAGTCTTTCATTTTCAGAAAACTTTTATTATACAAATCCATAGTGCACCTTATTCCATAGTGAAGATTCCTCGTCGGAGCCTTTGGCTCCTCGCTCGGAATGACATTTACTTTGCAATTTCCGCAACAGACTTTGCAAGACCTGCAATCCCCTGGATCTCGGACGGGATTATGATCTTTGTTGCCTGGCCGTCCGCCGCTTTCTGGAATGCCTCAAGGCTCTTCAGACGAAGCACCGCTTCATCCGCATTTGCTTCTTTTATCATCTTTAAGCCGTCTGCGTTTGCCTGCTGGATACGAAGGATAGCCTGTGCCTGACCTTCCGCTTCCTTTATTGTTGCTTCCTTCTTTGCTTCCGCACGAAGGATCGCTGCCTGCTTCTCTGCCTCCGCATCAAGGATTGCGGATTCCTTTTTACCTTCTGCGATAAGGATCGTGGATTTCTTCTCACCTTCCGCAATAAGGATCGCTTCTCGTCTTTCACGTTCAGCCTTCATCTGCTTCTCCATGGCATCCTTTATGGCCGCCGGCGGAATGATGTTCTTAAGCTCAACACGGTTTACCTTGATTCCCCAGGGATCCGTTGCGATATCCAGGGATGAACGCATCGTCGTGTTTATGGTCTCTCTTGATGTAAGAGTTTCGTCAAGTTCAAGATCACCGATAACGTTACGGAGCGTTGTTGCCGTAAGGTTCTCTATTGCCATGATCGGGTTTTCAACACCATAGCTGTAAAGTTTCGGATCCGTTATCTGATAATAAACTACCGTATCGATCTGCATCGTAACATTATCCTTTGTGATAACCGGCTGGGGCGGGAAGTCCACAACCTGTTCCTTAAGGTTTACGTTCTTTGCAACACGGTCGATGAACGGTGCCTTGATATGAAGGCCTACGGGCCATGTTGTAAGATATGCGCCAAGTCTTTCCACAACATATGCATGCGCCTGTGGAACGATCCTGATGCAGGAAATAAGAATTGCTAAAATGATGACTACGATTGTGATTATTACCGGCATTTTTACACCTCCCCTGAAAAAACCGATGTTTTCATATAAATAACTTGAGCATTATAACACAACAGACAGTAACAGTAAAGGTTGGCAGAGCCTACCTTCATAAAATATTAAAAAAGGGCGAGCCATGCTGCCCGCCCTTCATTTTTTATGAAATTAGTGGAAGAATACGTTTCCTCCGATAACCGTGCCGGATCTTCCGGATGATACGTCGTTGAATCCTATGCATCCGCCTGTGTTATCCGCGCCTGCAAGAGCTGCCTGCGCCGCAGCGATACATGTGCTGCTTACGCCCTTTGCAATGACGTTCGGTATACGCTTTGACGGCGGGAACTGGCCTCTCTGGTAGATAACGTCGCGAACCGTGCTCGGGAATCTGCCGTCCTTGATACGGTTTACAACAACCGCACCTACCGCAAGGTCTCCTTCGTAATCGGAAGGACCTGCCTCAAGCTGGATGAGCGCTGCAAGAAGCGTTACATCATCAACATCGGCGGCTACCGCTGAGCCCTGAACCGTGCCCGTGCTGCCGTACGATCTGCTTGATGAAGATCCGCCGGAAGACTTAGCCGCTGCCTTAGCTGCCGCTGCTTCCTCAGCACGTTTTTTCTCTATAGCCTTTGCAAGCTTTACAACATTTTCTTCTTCTATTGTTATTCCTGTACCGTATACTGTTTCAACGGTTGCATATTCCGCGCTGACATATCCTGTCTTACC
>JAFOND010000177.1 GCA_017418645.1 Lachnospiraceae bacterium
GTGGTATTATGCGGCAACCACGATGCTCAGCCCATAGTAAACTCGGGAAGCCTGTACTGATATGGCAGAAAAGAAACAGGTGCCTCTCCGTCTTTCCGAGAAGCTTTATAATGATATCGCCGCATGGGCAGAAGATGACTTCCGTTCCGTTAACGGTCAGATAGAATACCTGCTTTCGGAATGTGTTCGTCAGAGAAAGAAAGACGGGAAGTACGTCGGCGAGAATATTGATGTGCCGCCGAAGTTGGATATACACTAAAAAAATGGGGACGGGAAACCGTCCCCAAATCTTATTTTTTCTTCACAAGTTTTACTGCCATCACGATGCAGATTATGATACCGATGAACCATATAAATCCTTTAAGCAAACCGTAGGAGTCCGATGTTTCGCCGGCAACGTCTTTTACTCGTCTTCGTTTTCCTTTCTCAATTCCTCGGCGATAAGGCCCTTAACGTAATCGCCGATATGCTTTTTCTTTTCCATATCAAGAAGCTCCGGATAAACCGGCGGAAGATATGTCACGGTAACGTCTGCTTTCTTAAAAGGAAGTCCGCGGTCCGTTGCGATCTTATCCGTATTCTTTATGCAGACGGGGATGATGGGGCAGCCTGAGCGCGTTGCGATCTTAAAAGATCCGCCCTTGAATTCGCCGATCTCGCCCGTCTTTGAACGTGTGCCTTCGGGGAAGATGAAGATGGATGCCGCGCCGGATTTTACGGTTTCGATGGCCTCCGTTATCACCTTAAGACCTTCCTTTATATTATCCCTGTTTAAGAAAAGTCCGTATGTGCGCTTGAACCAAAGCGGGAGGATGGGGATCTTCTTAAGGTTGTCCTTTGCGATGTATCCGGTAACGCCCGGGCAGAGCGCATATGTTATTACGATATCAAAAAGACTTAAATGGTTCGCAATATAGAGCACCGGTGTGTCTTTTGGGATGTTTTCCATCCCGATTACCTTAACCTTTGCGCCGGCGGTCTTATAGATGATCTTAAAGATCCACTGTACGGACTTAAAGGTTAAGCGGTCGGCCAGGGGCTTATTGAACTTCCCTATGATCCAGTATATCCCAAGGAACGGGAGCCCCAGCAGTAAATATAAAAAGGCCTCTAAGGCACAAAAAAATGCTCGCAACATGTTGATCTCTCCTTTTTTCTCTCCGGATTCGGCTCAAATAGCAATGATTTTTACCTTTTTCTCAAAAAATCATTGCTCTTACTCCCCCTGATACGCATTATACGGTATTGAATTTACTTTGACAACAAAGAAAAAAGGTAGTATAATGTGCGTGCGTTTTACGTGGGACTTGAAATAAAAACGCGAGGTTGAGGAGGAATAAGTTAATATGGAACAGGCAGATTTTGACAAGGTGCGTGCGTCCGTACGTGAACAGTGCGGTCGTGAGGTGATGATCCAGTTAGATCGCGGCAGGAACAAGATCGACATCCAGAAGGGTGTGATCAAGGAAGCTTATCCAAGCGTGTTTACGATCCTTGTGGAGGATAAGGAACACAAGAAACCTGCACAGTTGTTATCGTTTTCCTATACGGATATCATAACGCATGAGATCAGAATGAAGCTTTGCTAGAAGCGGCGCCCCTTGGAAGAGGGGCGTCTTTATTTGCCTTTTTAACAATATTTTGGTATTATATATTGGATTGACTAAAGAAAAATACAAGATGTGCCGATATAAAAACAAAGTATGTTTACAGTGCGCAATGGTTTATAGTGAAGATTTCTCGCTGCGCTCGAAATGACAGCGGGACGGAGGTTTAGAATGCAGAGAATAGTTCAAAAGAATATAGCGAAACTTCTTATAGCATGTATGACGTTCGGAACCGTCTTTACTTTTGCGGATCTTCCCGCGCGGGAGGCGGATGCAACCGCAGCGGAAGCGCAGAAGAAAGTGGAGGAGATACAGGAACAGCGCGACGATGTTAAGCAGGAAATAAACAGTCTCGATACCCAGCTTGTTTCAGTTCTTACTTCCATAGAAACATTGGAAGGCGATATTGCGGAAACGGAGCAGGAGATAGCCGATACCGAGGTGGAACTCGAGGCGGCGCAGGCTTCCGTCGAAAAGCAGTATTCGGATATGAAGACCCGGATCAAATATATGTATGAACGCGGGGACGAGAACTTCCTCGAGATGCTACTGGAATCCGGAAGCATTTCCGATTTTCTTAACCGTTCGGAATATATCACATCCGTTTACGATTACGACAGAGAGCTTTTGAATGCATATACGGCGACACAGAGAGAGATCGCGGACATGAAGGTTGTTCTTGAGAGCGATAAGATAAACCTCGAGAAGCAAAAAGACGAACTGTCCGTTAAAAAGAGTTCTCTCGATTCCCTTATCGCGACAAAGAAAACCGAACTTAAGGATTTTGATAAGCAGCTTGAGGCGGCAAAGGCAGAGGCTGCAAGACGCGCTGCGGAAGAGCGCGAAAGGGCAAGACTTGCGGAGATAAAGAGGCAGCAGGAAGAGGCAAGACGTGCTGCGGCCGCTGCGGAAGCAGCAAGACAAAGACAACAGCAGCAACAACAGGGCAGCGGCAGTGGATCCGGAAGTTCGGGCAGCTCAGGCAGCGGGTCCGGCAAAGGTTCCGCAAGTAACGCCGACAGCGTATCCGGTGGCGGAAGAAATCCGTCGGGTACAACGGGAGTCAGCGGATCGGATGTTGTTGCATATGCAAAGCAGTTTGTTGGAAATCCCTATGTTTGGGGAGGAAATTCTCTTACTGACGGATGCGATTGTTCGGGCTTTGTTGTTCAGGTTTATAAACATTTCGGAATTAACCTTTCCGGATCCAGATACTCCGGCGCGCTTCAGAGCGTGGGACAGGCGGTTGACTATGAATGCATCCAGCCGGGAGACATTGTCTGCTATGCGGGACATGTGGGTATCTACGCCGGAGGCGGCGTTATCGTTGAGGCACAGTCTTCCAAAGCGGGTATAACCTGCAGCCGTGCCGTTACCTGTAAGAAGATCCTTGCGATCCGCAGGGTAATCTAAAAGTGAAAAAAGATCATCCGGCCTTAAAAATCATAATCCTCATCATAGCCGCGGTCATCCTCCTTCTTCTCTTTTACGAGAGTATGAAAGAAAAAAGCCCGCTTTTATACAGCGAGCATATTGATGATGTGGCGGCCACGGTCGACGGCAAGGAAATTACCCTCGGCGATATTGCGATGTATGTAATCTATGAAGAGCGTGTCATCGAAGAAGAGGCCTATGTTTATAATCCCGACAACACAAGGGACTACTGGAATGCAAGAGTGGACGGCACCTTCGTTTCTTCCGCGGCAAAAAAGACGGCTCTCGGCATGGCCGTTCATGACAGGCTGTATTATGATCTTGCGGTTGAAAACAACCTTGAACTCACCGAGGAAGATGAGGAATATCTCGAGAATGCGATAGATGATTTCTGGATGGATCTTCTTGATCAGCAGCGGGAGAAACTTCCCATATCGGAAGAAGAAATAAACGAATCCATAAAGAAGATGGCCCTCGCACAAAAATACCAGGAATGGATCGCAAACGAAAACGAACATCGTTTTCATGAATATGACTGGGACGGATATTACTTTAAAGAATATTTAAAAGACGAAAAAATAAAAGTGAAGGAAAACCGCTCCGTATGGGGGCGGGTGTCACTTGGAAACATAACCCTCACCCATGATAAAACGAATTTCATAAACGGTAAAACCGACGAGGAACTGGAAGAGCTTCGGAACACGGATAAGACAAGATCCTGGGTCTTTGAGAGACAGGAAGAAGCGGTAAGAAAGAGAAAAGAAAGAGAACGGCAGGAAGCCGAAGAGAAGGAAAAGTTTTGGGAGGAAGAAGGAACCGAAGATGACAGTGAAGCAGATTAAGATAGGACGTAACGATCCCTGCTGGTGCGGCAGCGGCAAAAAATACAAACAGTGTCATGAGGCATTTGACAAGAAGATTTACAGTGCAGCGCTTGAAGGCCATACGGTGCCTTCCCGCGAAATCTTAAAAACTCCCGAGCAGGTTGAAATGATAAAAAAGAGCGCGGTGATAAACGTTGCCTGCCTTGATGCCATAGCGGAAGAGATAAAAGAAGGCATGAAGCTTTCAAAGATAAATGATATCGTAAACGAGGTGACGCGTTCCATGGGAGGAATCCCCGCGCCCCTTAATTACGAAGGATATCCCTACAGCGTGTGCACATCCGTAAACGATCAGGTGTGCCACGGCTTCCCCTGGGATGATGTTTATCTTGAAGACGGGGATATCGTTAACTGCGACTGCTCAACGATCCTCGACGGATATTTTTCCGATTCTTCAAGAATGTTCATGATAGGAAACGTTTCCGACGAAGCAAGAAAACTGGTTGAGGTCACGAAGGAAGCAATGATGAAGGGCCTCGACGAAGTTAAGCCCTGGGGATTTTTGGGAGACATGGCGGAAGCCGTTCACACTCATGCTGAGGCCAACGGATACTCCGTTGTGCGCGAGATCGGCGGCCACGGTATCGGACTTGAATTCCATGAAGAGCCCTGGGTCGGATATCTTTCGAACCGCGGTGAAGATATGCTTATGGCTCCGGGACTTATGTTTACCATTGAACCCATGATAAATATGGGAACCTCGCAGATCTATACCGATAAGGAGAACGGCTGGGAAGTTTATACCATGGACGGAAAGCCTTCCGCGCAGTGGGAAATCCAGGTTCTCGTAACGGAGACCGGTCACGAGGTGATATCTTGGTAGCCGGCAAAAAATATCTTGTTGTAACGACCCGTGAATTATGTTATTTTTCCGGGTCTTTTTTTCTTGAAAGGATTGCGGAGGCCCTTTCGGAAGAAGGTGCCGATGTGGAATCCCTTTATCTTTCCGATGGAACGTCAAAAGGTCTGACCGACGGAGCGGATTTTTCAGTTCTGGAACGTTTTGAGGGGCAGAGTTTCGACGGGATAATCGATATTAATTCAAAACTTCCGTATCTTATCGCGGATGATGATGAACCCTTTCTTGATAAGATCGATGCTCCCTTTTTTAATATTATTCTTGATCATCCTTTGTATCATCATCCCGGTCTTTCGTTTAAATTGAAAAACTATCATGCGATAGCAATAGATAAATTTCATAAGAAGTATATCGAGGGTTATTATCCGCACATAAGATCCGTAAAATATCTTCCGATCCCCGGAACAAAATCCGCCTGTGATATTCCTGTCAGCAAGCGTTCCATTGACGTCCTCTTCCCGGGTACGCTGCTTTCGGATGCTCTGATAGACGAGGAACTTCACCGGCAGGGAGAGAATATTTATGCGCTGTCGATGGCGCTTATAGAGGAGTGGAACCCCCTGATACCCATGGAAGAAGCTTTAAGAAATATTGACCTTACTCCTTTTATAACAACAGAAGAGGAAGAGCGATATACCTTCCCCGAATGGATGAACCGGCTTTATGCCGTGGACCGCTACGTGCGAAACGAAAAACGAAAAAAAGCGGTTTTTGATTTTGTAAAAACTTCCGGAAGGGGACTTACCATTATGGGGGAAGGCTGGGAAGAAACGGGAATATACGACCTTAAAAACGTGAAAAAAATTGAGCCGCGTCCCATGGGAGATGCCATTGAGATTTTTGGAGATTCGAAGACGATCCTGGATGTTAACCCGCTATTTTCTTATGGGGTACACGACCGCGTTACAACTGCGCTGGTAAATAACTGCGAGATCATTACGGATGCCAACCCGGATGCGCTGGCGGAACTGCCGGATGGATATGACTGGAGGGACTACGTATCAGGGGGACGGTTCTTGTGATACAACGCTATCACAAGAACCGTCCCCCTGATACGCACAAAAAAAGGGACATCGCTTTCTCGTCACGACGTCCCTTGTTAGGATTCATCTATACTGTCCAATGGTCTATACCTCTCTTTCAAGTATTTCGATAAGTTCCTTCGACAATATTCAGTTGTCATCTATTTTAATTTTTTCCGGGCGTCATTCGTACGCATCTTTGCCCGATCTTTCGGCGACCCTTTCTTCGATTCTCCCTTGTCGCCACTTTGGCATCTTCGCCACTACCACCCGAATTCTCACTCTTCTCACCACGGCTCTCACTTCCATATCCTGATACACATCCTTGGCTAAAACAGCCACTGTTTGAAAATCGTCCCGGCTATGTGATATTCATCGGGTTTCCGATATATACCGATCGGATCGGTTGAAGTTCAAATTCAGTTTCCGGTGGTCCGTCCTCCTTTCGTTTGGATTTCTTAACTGATGCAATAATACTATACAATTCCAAAATTGTCAACAAGTTTTTTGAAAAATTTTTAAAAATATTTGAATTGTCAGACAAATGTTAAATTGTATTTAAATTGTGCGGCAATAACATCTTGTGAAAATAAAGTAAATATGATATAATCGCGCACGTATGCGCGTAAATTTTTTGAATTGTATATATATTTAAGGAGATAAAAAATGAGTCTTATAGACAGCATTTTCGGCACACACAGTGAGAGAGAAATTAAAAAAATAAACTCTACGGTGGATCAGATCGAAGCACTTCGTGACGATATGTTAAAGCTTTCGGACGAGGAGCTTCAGCATAAAACCGTTGAATTTAAGGAACGCCTTGCAAACGGAGAAACCCTTGACGATCTTTTGGTAGAGGCGTTTGCGGTTGTCCGTGAAGCGGGCCACAGAGTGTTTGATCTTCAGCACGATCCGGAAGAAGGCATGGAAAACGGTATGGAGCACTTCCGTGTTCAGCTTATCGGCGGCGTTGTTCTTCATCAGGGTCGTATCGCGGAGATGAAAACAGGTGAAGGTAAAACCCTTGTATCAACACTTCCCGCATATCTTAACGCTCTCGAAGGCAAGGGTGTTCACATCGTTACGGTAAACGACTACCTTGCAAAGCGAGACGCGGAATGGATGGGTCGTATCCATGAATTCCTTGGGTTAAAGGTCGGCGTTGTTTTAAACGATATGACAAAGGAAGAACGCCAGGAAGCATATAAATGCGACATCACATATATTACAAACAACGAACTCGGTTTCGATTATCTTCGTGACAACATGGTGGTATACGAAAACCAGATGGTTCAGCGCGGACTTCATTACGCCATTATCGACGAGGTTGACTCCGTTCTTATTGACGAGGCAAGAACTCCGCTTATCATTTCCGGACAGAGCGGAAAGTCCACAAAGATCTATGAGATGTGCGACGTGCTTGCAAACCAGATGCAGCGAGGCGAGGATCTTCCGGAGTTTTCAAAGATGGATGCCATCATGGGTATCGAACAGGAAGAGACCGGGGACTTTATCGTAAACGAAAAAGACAAAGTTGTTTCACTTACCGCACAGGGTGTTA
>JAFOND010000178.1 GCA_017418645.1 Lachnospiraceae bacterium
CACTGGATCGGCGGAATGGGAATCCTTGTTTTTATGCTGGCCATAATCCCCCTTACCGGCGGCGGTTCCAACTTTAATCTTATGCGAGCGGAATCCCCGGGACCATCAGTGTCGAAACTTGCTCCGAAATTAAAATCCACGGCACAGGTTCTGTACCGCATATACATTGTTCTTACGGTCATCGAATTTCTGCTTCTCATAATATTTAAGATGCCGGTCTTCGATGCCATCACACTCACCCTCGGCACGGCCGGTACCGGCGGATTCGGCATAAAGAATTCTTCCGTCGCGGATTATTCCGTGGCCTGCCAGTGGATAATAACAATATTCATGCTGCTTTTCGGCGTTAACTTTAACGCGTATTTCTTTATATTCTTAAGACAGTTTAAAAAAGCCTTTTCAATGGAAGAGGTTCGTGTTTATATACTTTCCGTTCTCGCTTCCATCGCTGCCATAACGATCTGCATTTTTAAGAGCTGCAACGGTCTCTTTGACGCGATCACAAAAGCTTCGTTCCAGGTTGTATCCATTGTTACGACCACAGGATATTCCACGGTTGACTTTGACCTCTGGCCAACCTTCCCCAAGTATGTCCTTGTGCTCCTGATGTTCATGGGAGCCTGCGCGGGCAGTACGGGCGGTGGTATCAAAGTTTCACGATTCTGCATCCTTATAAAGACATTCCTTAAGGAGACTTTATCCTATATCCATCCCAAGAGCATTAAAAAGATCGACTTCGATAAAAAGCCCCTCGATCATGACACGCTCCGCGCGACGAATGTTTATATGGTAACCTTCCTTATCATTTTTGTTGTTTCCGGTCTTCTTGTTTCCCTCGATGACCAGAACCTTATCACGACATTTACCGCGGTTGCGGCCACAATAAACAATATCGGCCCCGGGCTTTCCGCCGTGGGGCCGACATGTAACTTTGCTCTTTTTTCACCCGGTGTAAAATGGGTTCTTATCTTTGATATGCTCGCCGGAAGGCTTGAGCTTTTCCCCATCCTTATCCTCTTCCATCCGGGAGTTTTAAAGGATGTTGTGCTTACGTTTACGCACACGCATCACAAGAAGGTAAACCATAAGTTGTAGTTAAGATTCCTCGTCGCAGCCTGCGGCTGCTCTGTCGGAATGACATGGCTTCAGAACAACTCATAAGCAAGCAGTTCCGCAGCGGGTCCGATATGATCCTCTTTATCGTATAATGAAGAGAAAACTATCCTGTTTTCATCATAGGCAGGATCAAGTTCTTTGCAGCTTTCGATCAGCGCATTACGTATTACTTCACTCTGAAGAAGACTTCCTTCAAGCACGATCCTGTTGGGCGCGATCAGGACTCCCGCATTCACGATACACTCCGCAAAAAGAGAAATTGCATCTTCGAAATCTTTTCTTTCTTTTTTCTTTGCATTTTCAAATACGGTTCCGAAGTCTTCCGATGAGAAGCGGGTTATCTTGTTAAGCGCCTGATATGAGATCTTTGTTCCGAGACATCCGATACGTCCGCAAGCGCACTTCTTGCCTTCACGATCAACGATAACATGTCCGATCTCCGCAGTCTTCTTATGCCGGCCTTCATAGATCTTTCCGTCGATAACGATGGACGAGCCGACGCCCGGTCCCCACTTTATGATGAAAAGGTTTTCCCACTTTCTGCCTTCGCCGAACAAAAGCTCAGCTTTTGAAAAGGCATCAACGTTGTTTGACACGATTATGTTCTTGCCTGTAAGGCCTTCAAGCGCGCTCTTTATGGCAACGCTTTCCTTCCAGATACCGTAGGCTCTTCCGGCTATTCCGTTTTCCCTGTCTACCGGTCCGGGCACGCTTATGGATACGGTCTTTATCTTGTCTTTCTGTTCCCGGGGGAGTTTGTCCGTAATGCTGTCTATACGGATGCTGACTTTTCTTAAAAAGTCGTCCGCGGACTTTTCCTTGTCCGTTTTGAAGCTGTCCTTAAGGATAGCCTCACCCTTTGCGTTTATCACGGCAACCGTGGTGTTTTCAGGATCAAGATTTACCGTTACGCCGAAAAGATATTCCGGGTTGATGTCCAGGAATACTTTTCTTCTTCCGGCAGTACTCCTTACCGTTTCGTCCGTTCCCTTTTCCGTAAGAAGTCCGTCGGAAAGAAGCGCCGTTGTTATCTGCGTTACGGACGCCGGCGTAAGGCCGGTTTCGTCCGCAATGTCTTTTCTTGAGAGCGGTCCCTTTTCGTTAATAAGCTTAAGGATCGTCGACTTGTTATTAATCTTTACCTGCTCTAAGTTTATTCCTGAATTTTTCATGATCATGTACCTGCTTACGCAGCGTTATTCCTTGCTGCATTCCTTGTCTCAAGTTCTTCCTTAAGGGCAATTGTCTCCTTCTTTCCAAGGTTATATCCGAAGTGCATAAGGAGTGCCATCACAAGATAGAATACAAATGGAGCAAGGGTTGCAAGGGTATAGATTCCACTGTTAACTTCCGCGGTCTGCTTAACAACCTCATTTGTTCCCGCTGTTCCCGCAACATAGCCGATAGCTGCAAGAAGTGCGTTAACACCAACGCCCGCGATTGTCTGGCCCATCTTTCTGAAGAAGGAGAAGATCGCATATGACGTTCCCTCTTCTCTCTTTTGCGTAAGTTTATCCTGATAATCGATGGCATCGGAAACAATCGCCCAAACTTCCATGGTAAAGAATGTAAGACCGATACCGGTTATGAAAAGTCCCGCCATAAAGAGCACGGGGCTCGGAAGTTTTATTATATACATGAGAAGATACGTGCCTGCCGCAAGATACGCACCGAAGGCGCAGAGTTCCTTCTTACCGAACTTGAGGACAAGTTTGTTAAGGAAGGGCATGAAAAGCGCCATGGGAAGATAGGTTGCAACCGGTACCAGGGCCTGCATTCCCGGAGCCTCGTAATAGTTCTTGAAGAGATATGTGTTTGCCGTGTTTGTAAACATATTTCCCGCAATAAGAAGCATGGATGCAAGCGAAAGTGTAATGAAGGGGCGGTTCTTCATAAGAGAGCCCATTACCTTGAATACGGAATCGCCCTTTTCCTTCGGCGGAGCGATAACCGTCTCTTTTGTAAGTCTGTAATTTAACTGATATGCAACAAGCTGAAGGCCTGCGATAACCAGGATCGCCGCAAAAAGCTTATGTCCGTCAAGGAACTTAGCGCCGTTATCCGCTACGGAATAAACTACCAGCGGAAGGATTACGGAGCCTGCCATCTGTCCGATTCCGGCACCGAATGTACGTGCCATGGAAAGAGTTGAACGCTCCTTGATATCCGTTGTCATAACGGTTGCCATTGAACCGTAAGGAATGTTAACACCCGTATACATCATACCGTAGAAGATATATGTGATGTATGCATAGATAAGGAACTGAGTCTGGTTAAATCCCGGGAACCAGTCATATATCGGCAGGAAAATAAGGATCAGCGACGCCATCATCGGGAAACTGAAGAAGTATACCCAGGGACGGAAGCGTCCTTTCGGATTCGGCTTTCTTGAGTCGACAAACGCACCCATCATCGGGTCGTTTATCGCATCCCAGAGACGCGCCACCAAAAAGAGCACCGTAAGTTTTGCCGGATTTATACCGAAAACGTCCGTGTAATACACATTAAGGAATGTGCTTATTACACCGAACGCCAGCACCCCGCCGGTGTCTCCCAGCGCGTAACCGATAATATTTCGCGCTGTTAATTTCTGCTTTGTTTCGTTTTCCATTTCTTTATATCCTCCTAAAAATTAAATACTAACCTCTGCGCCCTTCCGTACAAACACAGCCGGCTGTCCGACAGGCGCATCAACCTTATGTACTCCGCCTTTGTATTCCTTACCGGTAAAAGCATGTACCCAGTTATCCTCCGGAAGATAAACATCCCGCGATACCGCGCCCTCAACATAAACCGGCGCAACAAGCATGTCTCTTCCCAGAAGATATTCCGTCATCTCCGTATATGCCTTCTCTTCATCATAATGATAGAAAAGCGGGCGCATGACGGGAGTTCCGTTCTCTGTCTCTTCCTCTATTAAGCCTTTTAAATATTCCTTCAGATTCGCATGCCACTTTGACGTTCGTGCCAGCTGTTCCAAAAGTTCTTTATCGTCATCAAACTGAACGTCCCGGGTGGGCTGGTTTCCTTCGTGCGTCCGATAGAGCGGTGTAAACGCGCACATTTCCTCCCAGCGCAGAAGCAGTTCTTTTGAACGTGTCATCTGCATTACCGTGGTATATCCGCCGGCATCCGAATGGGTTATTCCGAATCCGCTCATGGCAAGAGAGAGCGTTGCCGGGATCGTGGACGGGAGTCCGTCATCCAGTGACCAGTCCACATGCTGGTCGCCTGTCCACATCATTGTGCTGTATTTAACCGTATTCGTATGACCTGCCCGGGTAAAGAAGAAAACCTCATCCGCGGCGTTGCATTCGTCTATGGCCTCACGGTTCATCTTTGCCCAGATCGCGGGCCACTGATTATGAAGTTTCTCCGGATCCTCTCCGGAATATAAAACCGCATCAACCGGAAGGTATTCTCCGAAGTCTGCCATCCAGCCTCCCATCCCGAGGCCGATCATGTTTTCCTTTATAAGATTCTTATACCACCTGTATGCTTCCGGATTGGTAAAGTCCACCATTGCTGCGGGGAAAGTGGTGATGGTAACCTGATAGTCTTTTCCTTCTTTGTCCTTTACGCAATATCCCTTTTCCGAAGCCACTTTATACAGATCTTTTTCCAGCGCGATAAACGGATTGATGTATCCTAAGAAACGGATTCCCTTCTCTTTCCATTCGGGGATCTTCTTATCGAGACCTTTATATAACTCTTGGTCCCATTCCCAGTTCCACATAACCTGGTAACCGAAGCCCGTCTCGCGGCATCCGCACCAGTCCTGGGACCAGATCCCGCAGACCTTTGTTCCCTCTGCTTCGGCTTTTTTTATCTTTGCGTCAATTGTATCGCAGCCCTTCTGAACAGCAAGGATCGCACCGTCGAATATCCAGTCCGGCAGAGCGCGCTGGCGTCCCAGAAGGCCCGTAAGCTTCTTTGATAATTCGGTAAAACTCTCCGCCTTTTCAAAATAAAAAACCGGCGGTTCCTGTGTGTATAATGTGATCTTTTCCGGCTGTGAAAAATCGAATTCGCTGTAGCGGTTGATATCCGCATGGACATAATATTTATCGGATGATGTGAAAGTCGGCTGTGCGTAATATGACTCATAAGAAGAAAACTTCTTTACATCGTTAGGCTTCTTTCCCAGGAACTTCCATTTGATAAGTTTCTTTCCTATGCGGTTTGCATTCTGATGCTCCGCAACAAAAATACGGACCTTTTCGCCCTTGAGATCGAACTTTGAATACGTCTCGCCGCATCCGTAGATGTGCTCTTTGGGATTGGTCTTAAAAGATATCCAGAAACGGTTATAGGATTCCGTAACATCCTTAAGAGTCTTTCCCATTGCGGAAAGCATCATAACCTTTATACGTCCGTTTTCATCCTCCGTAACGTCCACGGAAAAGGGTTCATTTGTTTTGGGATGCGAAAAATTAAGTCGGAACCCGCCTTCGATATCTTCCGAATTTACTTTGTTAAGAAATGTCTTTTCTTTGATCTTTTGCTTATACTTAAAACTGCCGCGGCTCATGGTAAAATTGTTTTCACCACTGCCCACGGCAAGTTCAATATTCTTCCAGACTTCTTCGTTAATCATTTTATCCCCCTGTTATAACCCGAATTAATTAAATCGTTTAACTAATTAGGAATTATAACATTAGGGGGTGTTGCTGTCAATGGTATAAGTAGTAAGTTCTCCGGGATCCACCTTGATCTTTCCCGAGGACAGTTCCGTCATATCCCTTGTCAGCGGTCCAAGCTGCGGTTCCGGAACAAGAACCGTAAAGACAACGTCTTCGTTATAGGCGGTATCTTCACGGTGCAGTTCCTTATGCTCGTTAAGATAATACTCAACCTTCCCCAGAAGGTCGTATGGCACCTTTATTTCGGCTTTATACCCTTCTATACGACTAAGTGTCTCAGCAGATTCCAAGGCGGCCTTTACGGCGCCCTGATAGGCGCGTACGAGTCCTCCTGTTCCAAGGAGCACTCCGCCGAAGTATCTTGTCACCACGGCGCAGACATTTGTCAGGTCCTCGTGCTGCAGAACTTCCAGCATCGGACGTCCCGCGGTTCCTCCCGGCTCACCGTCATCAGAAGAACGCACGATATCCGGTGTACCGCTTTCGGGTTCGCCGGATATAATATACGCGCTGCAATTATGGCGGGCATCGTAATGTTTCTTTTTAATTTCTTTTATGAAATTCTGGGCTTCCTCTTCGTTTGATACGGGCTGAAGATAACATATAAAGGTGGATTTCTTTTCCGTTATCTCGCCGGAAGCGGGATGTAGTAAAACTTTCATGAGAAGAAGTATAGCATATAATCGAAAATAAAAAAAGGACGCAGCTTCTGCTACGTCCCATTCAGTATAAACTTATAAATTATACCAGCTCAAGTACTACTTCAAGAGCACCGTCGCCCTTTCTCTGACCGATCTTGATGATACGTGTGTATCCACCGTTTCTGTCAACATACTTCGGTGCGATCTCGTCGAAGAGCATATCCGGAAGGTTAGCCTTCTTTGTGTCACGTCTCTTCTCGCCCTTAACGGTTACAGGATAAAGAACCTTTAACATCTGACGACGAGCGTGAAGTCTTGACGGCTTGTCCTTCTTAATTGTCTTTTCAACGGTTGTGTACTTTGTTACCTTCTTGCCGTCTACTTCTTCCTTTACGCGCTTTCCGTCCTTATCCTTTTCGGGAACCTTTGCCTGAACGGTAACTTCTTCGAAGTTGTCCTTTTCCTTTATAGCAAGGGCGATAAGTCCTTCAGCGATCTTCTTTACTTCCTTTGCCTTAGCTTCAGTCGTAACGATCTTTCCGTGATAAAGAAGATTTGTTACCTGGTTACGAAGTAAAGCTTTTCTCTGTGATGATGTACGGCTTAACTTTCTGTACTTTGCCATTTTAATTTCCTTTCTGCACTGCGCTTACGGTCTTACGTGCGGTCAAAAGCTTTCCTTATTCTTCGCCTAAACGAAGGGAAAGTCCGAGTTCCTTAAGTTTTGCAAGGACCTCGTCTAAGGATTTCTTACCAAGGTTACGAACCTTCATCATATCGTCCGGTGTCTTATTGATGAGCTCTGCAACAGTATTGATGCCTGCTCTCTTAAGGCAGTTATAGGAACGAACGGAAAGTTCAAGTTCATCGATGGTAAGATCCGTTGCGTTACTTGTATGTTCCGTCGGCTTCTCAACCATAACATCAACATTCTTTGCATTCTCGGAAAGATTGATGAAAAGGTTAAGGTGTTCTGAAAGAACCTTAGCCGCAAGGGATACTGCTTCATCCGGAGCAAGAGCGCCGTTTGTGTATACATCAAGCGTTAACTTATCAAAGTCCGTTACCTGACCTACACGAGTATCCTCTACCGTAAGATTTACGCGATCGATCGGTGTGTAGATTGAATCAACAGCGATAACTCCGATCGGCGTATCTTCGTTCTTGTTTCTGTCGGAAGGAATATATCCTCTTCCGTTTGTGATGGTAAGATCCATATAAAGTCTGGAGTCCGGACCGCCGTTAAGATGAGCGATCACAAGATCCGGATTAACGATCTCGATATCGGAATCAACCTGGATATCTTTCGCATAAACTGTTCCTTCGCCTTCGAAGTCAATATATGCCTTCTTCGGCTCTTCGGATCCTCCAACATTCTTAAGAGCAAGCTCTTTAATGTTCATGACGATCTCCGTAACATCCTCTTTTACCCCGGGGATGGAAGAGAACTCATGAAGTACTCCGTCGATCTTTACCTGGCTTACTGCCGTACCCGGCAGTGATGACAGCATGATACGTCTTAATGAGTTTCCGAGCGTTGTACCGTATCCTCTTTCAAGAGGCTCAACGACGAATCTGCCGTACTTTTTATCTTCTGAGATCTCTACGATCTCAATATTAGGCTTTTCGAAATCGAACACTACTTTTCCTCCTTATATTTTTGGAGTTGTAGAAATCAATATTTATTATTTAGAATACAACTCGACAATAAGCATCTCGTCAACCGGAACATCGATCTGATCGCGTCTCGGAAGTTCTTTTACCGTAACCTTAAGGTTCTCTGCATCGCAGTCTAACCATTCCGGTACAACTCTTCCTCCGGTAACTTCTGTAATGTCCTTGAATCTCTGCAGGCTCTTTTTGTTCTCGCAAACCTCGATCACATCACCCGGCTTAACAAGAAGTGAAGGAATGTTAACCTTCTTTCCGTTTACCGTGAACATCTTGTGATCTACAACCTGGCGGGCTTCCCTTCTTGTACGTGCGAATCCTGCACGGAATACCACGTTATCAAGACGGCTTTCGAGCATTGTCATAAGGTTTTCACCTGTCATGCCCTTCTTTTCGTCCGCTTTCTTATAATAGTTGCGGAAAGGTTTCTCAAGTACTCCGTAAATGAACTTAGCCTTCTGCTTTTCACGAAGCTGAAGTGCGTATTCACTTTTCTTACGTGTACCGTGGATCTTCTGTCTCTTGGATTTCTTATCTACTCCAAGGAAGACCGGATCCAGGTCAAGAGACCGGCATCTCTTTAAAATCGGTGTTTTATTTACTGCCATTTCCTATCTTCCTCCTATCAGACTCTTCTACGTTTCGGCGGGCGGCAACCGTTATGAGGAACGGGTGTCACATCCGAGATACTTGTTACATCGAGTCCACAGGCGGAGAGAGCGCGGATAGCAGCTTCTCTTCCCGATCCCGGGCCCTTCACAAATACATCTACAGTCTTAAGACCGTGAGGCATTGCAGCCTTTGCCGCAGTTTCTGCTGCCATCTGAGCAGCATACGGAGTAGATTTCCTTGAACCTCTAAATCCCAAGCCTCCGGCACTTGCCCAGCTGAGAGCGTTACCCTGTGCGTCCGTCAGTGTTACTATGGTATTGTTAAAGGACGCCTGGATGTGTGCCTGGCCGCGTTCAACGTTTTTCTTGACGCGCTTTTTTGTCACTTTCTTTGTAACTTTTGCCATGATAAAACTAACCTACTTTCTTTCTAATAATCAATTACTTCTTCTTGTTTGCGATTGTCTTTTTCGGTCCTTTTCTGGTTCTTGCATTGGTCTTTGTCTTCTGACCGCGAACCGGAAGACCGCGTCTGTGACGAATACCGCGATAGCAGCCGATTTCCTGAAGTCTCTTAATGTTAAGAGCAACTTCACGACGAAGATCACCTTCGACAGTCATCGTTTCATCGATAACGCCTGCGATCTTCTTGACCTCATCGTCCGTAAGATCTTTTACACGTGTGTCCGGATTAACTCCGGCAGCTTCAAGGATCTTTCCGGCACTTACTCTTCCTATACCGTAGATATAGGTGAGGCCGATCTCAACCCGCTTGTCTCTCGGTAAGTCAACACCTGCGATACGAGCCATATTCGTTTTCCTCCTATTTTATTTGTTGGGTGCAAATTAACCCTGTCTCTGTTTATGTTTCGGGTTTTCGCAAATTATGCGGATGCTCCCCTTTCTTTTGATAACTTTGCACTTTTCGCAAATCGGTTTAACCGAAGATCTAACTTTCACGGGAAGTACCTCCTTTCCTGCGCTATAAAAACCTACGAACAGCGGTAAATATTATATCCATTCACCGCCGTTTTGTCAATACTTATTTATCTCTCCAGATTATCCTGCCCTTTGTAAGGTCGTAGGGCGACATTTCAACCGTCACCTTATCTCCCGGTAATATCCTTATGTAGTTCATGCGGAGCTTACCGCTTATGTGGGCTAAGATCTCAAGTCCGTTCTCAAGTTCAACCTGGAACATTGCGTTCGGTAATTTCTCAAGTACGGTACCTTCCAGTTCGATCACATCTGCTTTTGACAAATCTTTTTCCTCCAAGTGCCGGGGCGGCTTCTCTGTTACTCTGCCGTTCCCCTGCTGTATGCCTTAAGCAACTTTCTTATATCGGAATCATCTCCGATATTCATTTCCGTTATCTCATCGGGCAGCTTTTTTATGAGCTGCACGTGCATTAACTTTTTTCTTTTCGGATTTTCGAGAAGTTTTGTTTTTCCGTTTACCAGATAAACAAAACCCTCATCCTCCGAAACAACGTAATACAGTTTGCCTTTGTCGTGCCCGGCAAGTGATTTTGCCAGGAGCATTATGAAAGGATCTCCGTTATGGCTGTAAATACGTCTTCAAAATCCTTTGTTCCGTCAACCGTCTTTAAGATGCCTTCGTTCTTATAGTAATCGATAAGCGGCTGAGTCTGGTCATGATAAACCGTAAGTCTCTTCTGAACGGTTTCGGGTTTATCATCATCCCTCTGAACAAGTTCTGCACCGCAGTTATCGCAGATGCCTTCCTGTTTCGGCGGGATCGTTACGATGTGGTAAGTCGCGCCACACTTTAAGCAAGCGCGTCTTCCGCTCATTCTCTCGATGATGGCTGAATCGGGAACATCCACATCGATGGCAAAATCCATCTTCTGTCCCATCTTCTCAAGAGCCTTTGTAAGTGCCTCTGCCTGAGGAATGGTTCTCGGGAATCCGTCAAGGATGAACCCGTTTTTGCAGTCATCGTTCTTGATTCTGTCTGTAACAAGGTCACAGGTAAGTTCGTCCGGAACAAGAAGACCCTGATCCATATATTCTTTAGCCTTCTTACCGAGTTCCGTCTCGTTCTTTATATTTGCTCTGAAGATGTCCCCCGTTGAGATGTGCGGTATTCCGTACTTCTCTGCTATCTTCTTTGCCTGTGTACCTTTTCCGGCGCCCGGAGCGCCAAGCATGATTATTTTCATAATTGTTTCCCCCTTTCGTCCTTATTAATCAAGGAATCCCTTATAGTTACGAACCATCATCTGGCTCTCGATCTGCTTAAGCGTTTCGATGATAACACCGACAACGATGATGATCGAAGTACCGCCGAAGGATACGCCTGCAGAGAACAATCCGTTAAATACTATCGGAAGGAGGGATACTATGGAGAGTCCAACCGCACCGATGAATACTATATAATTAAGAATGTTCTGAAGGTAATCGCTTGTCGGTTTTCCCGGGCGGATACCCGGTATAAAGCCACCGCGCTTCTTCATATTGTCAGCGATCTCAAGAGGATTGAATGTGATCGCCGTATAGAAGTATGCGAATAAAATGATAAGTACTACATATACAACAGCGCCGATCGTGTAGATCCATTCGTCCGGCTTGAACCAGTTGCTCTGGCTCATACCGCGAAGAACCTTGCCCCAGAATGTGGTACCGCCGCTCTTACCGATAAGAGATGCGATGATGACCGGGGTCTGAAGGATCGACTGGGCAAAGATGACCGGGATAACGCCGCCGGTGTTAACCTTCAAGGGGATATGTGATCCCGCTCCGCCGGCAAGTCTTCTGCCCTGCATCTTCTGTGAATACTGAACCGGAATACGGCGCTCTGCATTCTGAAGATAAACAACAAGTGCTACAACCGCACAGATTATAAGTATTATGATAACTGCAGCAAGTACGCCTCTCGGAATACTCTTTCCCTTTACAAACTGGTTGTAAAGAGTTGTGAGATCTGCAGGTATACGGCTTACGATGTTGATAACAAGCACGATGGAGATACCGTTTCCGACACCTCTCTCCGTTATACGCTCACCGATCCACATAAGAACCGCGGAGCCTGCCGTAAGTACGGCAACGATAACGATTATCGCAAGAACAGTCTGTCCTGTTGTTTCAACGTTTGTAAGATATCCGCTTCTCTTGAAACCGATTGCCATTGCAAGTGATTCCATGAGAGCAAGACCAACCGTTACATAACGTGTGATCTGGATGATCACTTTTCTTCCATCCTGATCACGGTTCAACTCCTCAAGCTTCGGAAAAGCTATGGTGAGGAGCTGCATGATGATGGATGAAGTGATGTACGGTGTAATGTTCAATGCAAACACTGACATCTTTTCAAAAGAACCGCCGGTGATCGCATCAAAGAAGTTCATACCGTCTCCGGTAAACAGCTCCTTGAAAACATCCGGGTTTACATTCGGTACCGGAAGCTGGGAGCCGATACGGACAACCACAAGCATAAAAAACGTGAAGAGTAAACGCTTGCGGAGATCCTTAACTTTAAATACGTCTTTAACCGCCTGTAACATGTTTAGATCACCTCTGCTTTTCCGCCAAGTGCTTCAATCTTCTCCTTTGCGCTTTCGGAGTAAGCATTTACGCTTACGTTAAGCTTCTTTGTAAGCTCACCTTTTCCGAGGATCTTAACTCCGTCGCAGGTCTTCTTGATGATACCGCTCTCAAGGAGTGTTTCGATCGTTACGTCTGCGCCGTTATCGAATCTCTCAAGATCCGAAACATTGATCGCGATGATCGTCTTTGTATTTCTGTTTGTAAATCCGCGCTTCGGGATACGACGGTAAAGGGGCATCTGACCACCTTCGAAACCGGGACGCGGAGCACCTGAACGTGCCTTCTGTCCTTTGTGTCCCTTACCTGCGGTCTTTCCGTTTCCTGAACCGTGTCCACGGCCTCTGCGGAAATTATCGCTCTGTACAGCGCCTTCAGCCGGTTTTAAATTTGATAAATCCACTTTGGCACCTCCTATACTTCTTCAACCTTAACGAGATGCGCAACTTTTCTTACCATACCGCGTGTTGCGGCATTATCCGGCATCTCTACCGTCTTGTTTACTTTACGAAGGCCGAGAGCCTCAACGATTGCCTTGTTCTTGGGAACGGCACCGATGGGGGACTTGACCAGTGTAATCTTTAATTTCTTATCTGCCATTTTTCTATCCTCCTACGATCGCCTTAGGCAAGGATCTCATCAACTGACTTGCCGCGAAGACGAGCAACTTCTTCCGGAGCCTTAAGCTGTGAAAGAGCATCGATCGTTGCAAGAACTACGTTCTGCTTGTTTGAAGATCCGAGAGACTTTGTACGGATGTTAGTTATACCCGCAAGCTCGCAGACAGAACGTGCCGGACCACCGGCGATGATACCTGTACCTTCGGGAGCCTTCTTTAAAAGAACGTTTGCACCCGTGTGCTTTCCAATGATGTCATGTGTGATAGAGTTGTTAGCGTCGCGTTTAACTTCGATCATGTGCTTGATGGCATCTTCCTTTCCCTTTCTGATAGCTTCGGGAATTTCTGTTGCCTTGCCGATTCCGGCGCCTACATGACCGTCACGGTCACCTACTACAACAAGTGCGGAGAATCTCATGTTACGTCCGCCCTTTACAACCTTGGTGACGCGCTTGATCGCAACTACATTTTCTTCCAATTCCATTTGACTTACGTCAATGATATTACGTTTCATGCAGCCATTCCTCCTTAAAATTCCAGACCGGCTTCTCTGGCCGCATCTGCAAGCGCTTTGATCTTGCCTTCGTAGATAAATCCTCCGCGGTCAAATACCACGGTCTTTATCCCTTTGTCAAGTGCCTTCTTTGCTATGGCAGCGCCAAGCTTTTCGGCTGCCTCTGTATTGTTGGTCTTCTTAACCTGAGCCTTCACATCGGAATCCATTGTGGAGGCTGCAACGAGCGTAGTAGCCGCATCGTCGTCGATGATCTGGCAATACATATGATTATTGCTGCGGAATACTGAAAGACGGGGTCTTTCGCTTGTTCCTGCGAGAGTATGACGGATTCTTCTGTGCTTCTTAGCACGAACTTCCGCTCTTGATTTCTTCTGTATCATCTCGTTCTTACCTCCTTAATTATTTCTTACCTGCCTTACCAACCTTACGACGGATGGTTTCGTCAGCATACTTGATTCCCTTGCCCTTATACGGCTCCGGACGTTTCTTGTCTCTTATCTCTGCAGCAAACTGTCCAACCTTTTCCTTGTCGATACCCTTTACGGTGATCTTGTTTCCGTCTACAACGGTCTCGATACCGTCGGGATCGTTCATCTCTACCGGATGTGAAAAACCAAGGTTAAGTGTTAATGTCTTTCCTGCTTTAGCTACACGGAAACCAACACCGTTTACTTCGAGAACCTTTTCGTATCCGTCTGTTACACCTGTTACCATGTTCTGAAGTAAAGATCTTGTGAGTCCGTGGAGGGACTTCATCTTCTTAAGATCATTCGGTCTTGTAACAACAATCTCTTCGCCTTCCTTTTTGATCTCCATCTCTGAAGGAAGAGTCTTTTCGAGAGTGCCCTTCGGACCTTTTACCGTCACATGATTATTTTCTGCAATATCAACCGTTACGCCGGCCGGTATCGCGATTGGCATTCTTCCTACTCGTGACATGCCCGTACTCCTTTCTTACCATACGAAAGCTAAAACTTCGCCTCCGACCTGTTCTTTTCTTGCTTCCTTATCCGTGATGATGCCCTTGTTTGTGGAAAGGATCGCAATCCCAAGTCCACCGAGAACGTAAGGAATTTCTTCCTTTCCGGCATACACACGAAGTCCCGGCTTTGAAATTCTCTTGATGCCGGTTATAATCTTCTCGTTCTTGTCCGCGCCGTATTTTAATGTGACACGGATATCCTTGAAATTGCCGTTCTCGACAATTTCATACTTCTCGATATATCCTTCCTTTTCAAGGATGTCGGCAATAGCAACCTTCATCTTTGAACTCGGAATATCGACTGTATCATGCTTTGCAGTATTTGCGTTACGGATTCTCGTAAGCATATCTGCGATCGGATCACTCATTGTCATCTTTGTTTTTTCCTTTCTTTAAATGTATACGGGATGTTCCCTCCGCTTC
>JAFOND010000179.1 GCA_017418645.1 Lachnospiraceae bacterium
AATAGAACTGAATAACTTCGGGCGTTTTATTGAAACAAAAGGCCGCGTTTAATGCGCGGCCTCCGTTTCCTGATGTTTATAGATCCGGAAAATCCGGATGCAGGCTGCAGATCAGTATTTACGCTTTCTGGCAGCCTCGGATTTTTTCTTCCTTTTGACTGAAGGCTTTTCATAAGCCTCGCGCTTCCTGATCTCCTGCTGAATGCCCGCCTTGGCAACGTTTCTCTTGAAACGGCGAAGCGCTGAATCCAGCGTCTCATTTTCTTTAACGATAACGGTCGACATCTATATTTTCACCTCCTTCAGGTGCAGATTAAACACACACCCATAGAGTATAGCATATCTTTTCAGGATGTCAAGCTTATTTCGTACCGAAAATCCTGTCTCCTGCATCTCCGAGGCCCGGGCAGATATAAGCATTCGCGTTAAGCTCCCGATCAACCTGGCCGATATAGATCTGGACATCCGGATGATCTCTGTGAAGACGCTCGACGCCTTCCGGCGCAGCGATAATGCAGATGAATTTGATATGCCGGCCGCCCTTTTCCTTGATCATGCGGATCGCATCCGAAGCAGAACCGCCGGTCGCGAGCATGGGATCCAGTACGACGATAGTGCGCTCTTCGATGGGTGAAGGCAGTTTGCAGTAGTATTCGTGCGGTTCATGTGTCTTTTCATCGCGGTACAGACCGATGTGACCGATCTTTGCCGTAGGAACTAAAGAAGTGATGCCGCTTACCATGCCAAGGCCTGCTCTTAAGATCGGGACGATGGCGAGCTTCCTGCCGGACACTACGGGGCTCATGCACTTTTCGATAGGGGTTTCCACCTCGATATCTTCCAGCGGAAGGTCATTTAAAGCTTCAAATCCTTCCAGCATGGCTATTTCTTCGATGATCTTACGGAATTCATTCGTTCCGGTATTTTTATCTCTGATCATCGTGATCTTATGCTTGATCAAAGGATGATCTTGTACGAAAACATTGTCATCAGGACCTAACTGAAATGCTGACATATTCTTTTCTCCTCCTGTGATTTAATATAAATTTCTTCCTCTAATTATGCACCAAAAGCAGGCGCTTCGTCAACAGAAAATTACTTTTTTTAACTTATTAAATCTACTTGACAAGTAAGCTTTAATATGATATTATTCTGAACGTGCTTTTTATGGCGCGTTGGTCAAGCGGCTAAGACGCCGCCCTCTCAAGGCGGAAACACGAGTTCGATTCTCGTACGCGCTACTTTATATAAAAACTCCGGTGCATGACGCATCGGAGTTTTTTTGTTACTTGCCGGTTGTTATAAATTTTACGGCTTCTCTTACATGCCTTACCGGTACGCAGAGAGGCTTCAGCTCCACTTCCACGTCTTTTAAGGAAACCGCGGGAAGCAGGATCTTCGTAAAGCCTAATTTGACCGCTTCTTTTACCCTGGTATTCGCCTGCGAAACACCTCTGATCTCTCCGGTAAGACCGGCCTCTCCAAAGCAGATCACATGAGGCGGAACGGGGATATCATAGAAGCCGGAAACGACAGCTGAAATAAGCGCCAAGTCCAAAGAGGGTTCGGAAAGCTTCAGTCCGCCTGTCAGGTTGACATATACATCGTACTCACCCAAAGAAAGCGAAGCTCTCTTTTCCAGCACGGCAATGAGAAGGTTTAAGCGATTATAGTCGATACCGGCTGCCGTCCGTCGGGGGAGGCCAAAAGC
>JAFOND010000180.1 GCA_017418645.1 Lachnospiraceae bacterium
GGCAGACCTTCGCTCCGGGATAGACAAGCTGTCCCGGCTTCTTTGCGAGGATTATCGCCTTGTCCTTTTTCTGGAGGGCGCGGTTCTGCCTGGGACGGTTAAAAACGTCCTTGTAGTGCCGGATGGGGATTATGCCTGCGCCTTTATAATATGCGGTTACGCGCTGTATCCGCGCGGCGTATTTATTGTCGTTTAGTAACTGTTCTTCTATATATATTCTCATATACTTTATTCTGAAATGAAGATTTCTCGCCGGAGCCTTTCGTCTCCTCACCCGAAATGACACCGTTTCTATAATCCACTCATCCCGTACTTGGTAAGAAGCGAGTTCAGTACACCCTTCCCCTCTTTCCTTGACTTTACCGGGAGGGCGCCGTCATCATACATGGGTTTAAGTTCCTCTTCAACATCAACACCGTTAAGGAACATATATGTCACCAGCTGCTTTGTTAAAAGCCGCATGGTCTCGGAGCAGATAAGATCTTCGGCGATCTTCTCCGTTACCTCTTCAATATGCGTCTGCCGCTCTCTAACTTCCGATCCCGCGGAAAGACTTTTTGAAAATTCACGGGCTTTTTCAACAAAAGAGAGCACGGCTTTCTTCGAGTCGTTCATATATTCTAGGAGTTCTTCCTTTGTGATAAGCCTTGTTCCGTCGTCGGAAGTTATCTTTATAAACTGGATCTGATGAGGAGACAGCCATTTTCGCGCCGCCTCAAAGATCCCGGATGCTTCCATCTCAAACAGAATGGGAAGCGCACCAATGCCTTCGTCCCGAGTCATATCGTCACCGGCATGATGGATAAGACCCCTCTCACTCAACTCCTTAGCATAATCCGACACCGGTCTGTAAACCGTCACGATCCTCGAAAGCCTTAAGCCTTCATCCTCAACAAAAAGATCCGGGAAGTATTCAAAGCCTGAGGCTCCGTCCGTAACCCTTGCTCCGATAAACACACCGCCGGGAATATCCGAACAGCAGGAACCGATATTTATCAGAATGTCGTCGTCATTCGCATCGTATTCCGTGAAATACCATGTCACCGCGGATGCGGCATTAAGAGGGCCGACGCCGGTATAAATAAGGCGGATGCCTTCGCCCTCATACATTGGAAACGGGGCGCTCTTAACCGGCTTTGCCGGACTCATGCCATATTCTTTTATAAGCATTTCGCCCTCCTCGCGAAGGGCGGTAAAGATTATTATCATGTATGTCAACCTCTAATATATTTCTATATATTACGGATTGCTCCGTGCTACGCACTCTCGCATAAAAATAAAAAGTCCTGACTCCGCGGCCAATTCCGCAAAACCAAGACTTTTCGTGTACGCGATCAGGGTCTCGAACCCTGGACACCCTGATTAAGAGTCAGGTGCTCTACCAACTGAGCTAATCGCGCATCCGTCGCCTTTTTTCAGACGACTTTGCTATTATAATGGATTTGTTTCATAAATGCAAGCAAAATTTTTAAAAATTGATAAAAAAGGTTTAAAACCACAAAATGCCTTCAATCCTCTTTCCGCGTGTCACGTCCGGAACCATTTTTCTTATCATTGCTCCGGTCCTGTTGCGTATAACGGGAACCAGCATCTTTTGGTCCGGCCCATAACTGTTTTCAAGCACCGTAAAAGCTTTTCCAAGCATTGCAATAAGCGCCGGCTCATGAGTAACATAGGCACATTCCACAACAATATAGTCCTGTTTGTTTGAAAGGAGCAGGACTCCGCAGGGTAAACCGTTCTTTATGCATATCATGCTTTCTTTGGGAAGGAAACCGTCCCAGTCAATATACATTCCCACGGGAACGGGTCTCTTATCCTGCTGTACCATAGTATCAAGAGTATCCCTGATATCCTGTCCGGCTTCGCTAACGGGAATAACATTCATAGTATTTGCGGCTTTTACAAGAATATCCCTGTCTTTTACCATATCAAGAGAGAATTCATAAATATTATCAACGGTCTCGTGACACTCAAAACCGCATAAAAGCAAGGAGTCCTTAAAAAACGGCGTAGCAGATGCTTCTTCTTCGCTGATCTCCCAGAACATGCCCTTCGGCTTATAATCGTTTCGTGTTCTTTCCACGCGGATCATATATCTTAACAGATTTGCCATGGCAATGGAGGTGTTCTCTTCGTTGTAATAATGCACCCAAACGATCTCCAGCCAGTCCGCCAGCGGGTATGTTATATATAGCATCTCCGTCGTCTCAACTTCTCCCACGATGTCCGTGACAAGTCCCGCATAAAACTTGCCGGCACGAAGCTGTTCAATATATGTTTCCGGTATTAATCCTTCATATTCCGAAAACTCTCTTTTTTTAAGCTTCCTGTTGCGGTACAAAAGCGTTTCCCCTTTCCTCAAAAATCTGTTTCATAACCTCTCTGGTCTGTCGCTCAAGGGTGGAGTAACAGATCGTTGGGAGTACCTCTCGAAGTGCCTTTGTGGCTTCTTCCACGGTCTTATCCTTATTTTCGATCACCACTTCCGCTATGGTAAATCCTATTCTGCATAAAAGATCGGCATTCAGATACACCTCAAAAAGCTGTGCTATATCAGACTTTGGAAGCTGTCTGAATTCCTCCCTCATCGTGAATCCGTCTATCCATTTGGATACTGCCCAGGCAAGGGACATCATATCCGTAAGTTCCTCCGTCTCCGTTGATATCGATATAAGACACTGACAGTCAAACTGCCAGGGGTGGGTATAAAGGTATTTTCTGACCTTTTCTCCCGAAACCATGGCTTCCTTAAAAGGAACGGTGTCGGGAATAACGATATCTTCTTTTTCAACGGGAAGCACAAATCCCGGTATTTCCGATAATTTTAGATAATAGGGGAGTGTTGCGGGCTCGGCAAGAGTAATTTTCGCGATCTTTTCCCGTGCAATCTCGTCGACTTCCGCCCCGGTAAGTATGTATCTTGCCATGTAAAAAGCAGCGATCTTTCTGTCGAGAGTGCGCTCAAGAAGTATATCTATGTCTTCGGAACACGTCATGACAGAATCATGAAGCAGTCTTTTTGTGGAAGCATCCACTTCGGGATCACTAAGCACCCGGTCCACACCGGCTTCAAGGGCATACCAGGCTTCCGTGCGTTCCGCGGCTTCAATGAGCGCAAGCTTTGTTATCGTCCTCATTTCTTCGATCTCACCGGCATGGGCTTTTGCCGCTTCAGGATTGTCCGCGATAAGCCGCTCCAGAGTAACATCCTCTCCGGTGATCTCTGAAGGCAGGCGATCGCTTATACCGTTCTTCTTACGGATATCATCAAGAATCTTACGGCCTATGATCTTTCCTTCGTTCTTTACGAGGCGCTGATATTCCGCCCTCTTTTGTTTAAATACTTCGCGGGCCTTATTCTGCTTATCAACGTCATCATAAGGTTTTCCTTTTTCGTCAAGACCGCAGCCCAAGAGAAAGGCACCAACCGTCTCTTTTATCTGTTTCTTTATTTTTCCCGTGGATTCGTTTAAAAGCTCAAGATAAGCGGAACCATGGCTGTCTCCCGGATCGAGGGACGCCATGGTATGCATCATAAGAGCAATAGACTGCGCAAAGGCATTCTGGCCCGATGTCAGGGGCGGGAAATCATCAAATTCCTTGCCCGTAAGGTCATAAACCGACTTTGCTTCATCGGATTGTCTGTACGCGCTCAAAACCTCCGCGGCAAGATCCGGGTTAAAGAGATCGTTCTCGTCCCCATCTTTCATGCCGGAGGATACCATATATCTTCTCATTTTTCCCCAGAATATGTCGTTTTTATCTCTGGGGGTTAAACTCTGCCCTGCCATTTATATAGCGAATCTTACGCCCATATACAGATTTTCGGTTTCAGCTTCCGGAGCCATATGCTCCATTAATTTTTTTGACGCGTCATTTATTGACGTGGCCCGAATCCTCATTTCGTCGGATACGTTTTCCTCCATATCTTCCTGCACTATCGATAAGAGATTAAGAAGCGGCACTACTGCGCCTTCCTCTTTGTATGCGTATGCTATATCGACAAGGTCCTTTCCTGCTTCCGCCATTAAAAGAAGTGCCGGAACTTTATCGTCCTTTATGCAGACATATGAAAAATCCGCATAATCCGAAGCAACAACCGGAAGGGGTATGGCAACAGGTTCGTCCGTCTTATAAAGGGTTTCGTTTAAGAGGTTCATTTCTTTGTCATCAAGTTCGGAAAGCTTCTTACAATCCGCGCTCCTTTTTGCAGGGGGAAGATCAACAACATCTTCAAAATCCGTGATATATCCCGTCGCTACCGGCTCTGATTCAAACGTAAAACCCGCATTGTCAAAAAAGTCCCTGCTCTTTTCTCCGGATACCACAACACGGATCCCCGTGGGACCGCCATGCTCCGCGATCTTTCCTACAAATTCTTCCAAAAGTTCCGTGGCAATACCCTTATTCCTGTATTCCGGTACAGTATATATCCAGTCTATAACGATCTCTTCCTCCAGCATTTCCGAAACCAGGAAAGATGTTATCTTATCGCCGTCCACCGCTGCAAACGACATATGATCCGGATCCGTAAGCTTTTCGACAGGACCGGGATAAACGTCCGAAAACAGTTCTTTTTTTTCTTCCGTTATGGCTATTATATCCATCATGACCGCCTCCTATCAATGAATCTGTGCGAGTTTTTCTTTCTTTGATTCCATGTACTCCTCAAGAGTTTTTATCTCACAGGGATTCTGAAGTTCTATTGGAACATTCCCATACGGTCCGGTCTCGGCATCCCAATTCGTGCCACGAATGGTTATCTGGTTTGAAAAATCCCTCATGGCAGCAACAAACCTGTATGCATCCGCCGCCCTTGTGATCAACTCTCCTTCAAAGATCGGACTGTCAGCGCCTTCCGTCTCTCTTATCTTTTCTATGGCTTCATTCAGTATAAAACCTATATTGGTAAGAGACTGTGCCTTGGAATAAACATCCCGAACAATATCTACATGCTTTACCAGTTCATTATACGGCGGATTGGTTGAAAACAACTTTTTATGCTCATGCATCAGATCCTCGCATTCATGCCGGAAATCGGTCAAAATAAGATACGGTGAAAGCAGCGTGTTACGGACATCCTGATCTCTCATTTCGGGAGGTTTTCCTTCCCGTTTCAGTTTAACAACCGCTGCTATTTCGTTATAGCCTCGCAACATAGAATCATCGCTTACAGATGAAGCGTGTGATACTTGTGATGTCCAATAGGGAAGATCCCTTAATATATCGCTCTTTTCCACTGCATCTGTTGAAAGATCCTTGGCGTGTTTTGCTCTGAAAGCATCGCATTTTGCTTTTACGGTGTCAATCTGCTTACTATGAAGAAGCAGGGCTTCATTGAATACACCCGGTTTAAACTTAAGAACAAGCCTTTTATTATCGTCAAAGATTTTCTGATACTTTGCCCGGATCTTTTCCTTTTCCGCGGCGATCTCTTCCTCTTTTCCTTCGGTAACCGCCTGTTGCTCATGTTTTGTACAAAGATCCCTTGCGTTTAAAAGGCAGGCTCCCGCCTGTTGCTGGGCGGATGCTTTTTCCACGCTGAGTGTGGCTCTCTTTTTCTTTAACTCAACCATTTCGGGAAGCTCTTCTATCTCTTCGTTTGAAAGACCGCTTTCCCAGGCCCATTCCTGAAGGGTTTTTATCTCATCTTCGCAATATGTTATGGCTTTTCTTATCATCTCTTCGGATTCGGTAATATGATTAGTGCGCATAGCCCTAAAATCCGATCTGGTCTTTTGAAAATCGTTATGAATGGACTGATTTACCTTTATCTTATCCTGAACATCGTGAAGGTTCTGCAGTTTAGCAATGGCGCGCTTCTTTTTCGTTCCGAAAAGATCATGCACAACCTTTGAGGCACCCTTCCTGTTTGAATCCTCTATGAGACGGGTACGCTCATCCCAGGCCTCACCGGCAATCTTCCCATAGATCGCATAATCCTGTGTTTGTTTTTCAAGAGACCTGTCCATCAGAGTCTGTACCGTGTCCAAGTCCAAAAGCATGGCTTCGCGAAGATGTACCCTGAACTCTTTAGCCGTATCCTGATCCATGGTGCCCTGCTCGAAGGCCCTGAACTGATCAATACTAAACTTGCCGTCCTTTAATACATTGGTGTCCTCCAACATACTTCCGTAAGTCGAAACATTATCCACCAACTGCTGTTTATATTTATGAAGCTGATCTCCCATAATAAATACCTCCTGAAAATCTGCTTACAGGTTTTATCCTTTCAATTTCATAAAGGGTTCGCACATCTGATTTGCGAAGCCCACCGGGAAAAGCTGAACCATTGTGGAATCGATAAGATCACCGACTTCCATACGGAAGGCGATCTTTACGAAAAGATCGTTGTCCGTCGCAAACATCTTCTCAAAGAATTTGATACTTTCGACGTCAATCTTCATTGTATCCGGCGGCGTGATGTCTACCGGGATCTGGATCATGGAACTCATGGATGTTGCGGCCGTTCCCATCATCTGGTTCATGGCTTCGGAGATCGCGGACATATGCAGGTCGCCGATCTCGCCGCCTGCTGCCGTCTTTCCGTTTCCGCCCATCATAAGATCGGTAAGAATGAGCACATCCGGCTCTTTAAGAATAAAAACGTTACTTCCGAGAAGACCTTTTATGTACTGAATCTGCACAAATACGCAGACCTTCTCAAAGTCATCCAAAGACTCGCTTCGATTGATTATCGAAACACGCGGTGTCGTGATGTCAACGCGCTGATTTACTACCATGGAAAGTGTTGTAGCCGCATTCCCCATACTGATATTGGCTATTTCTCCAAGGACATCCTTCTGTTCCTGAGTAATCATGGCATCGTTCATAGTTGTCTTCCCCCTTTTCTGTTGTGTGTGTTTACAGGCTTGCAAATAACTTCTGTATCTCTTCCGGACTCATCACTTTGTTGGGATCGCTTGTATCAAGTCCCGCCAGTGCGTCCGCCACGTTAGCCGCTTCCTGTGCCGCTGCATCTGCCGCAGGATCCGGAGCCGGTTCGGGCTCAGGTTCCGGTGCGGGAGCGGGTTCGGGTTCTGCCGCCGGAGCTGCGTCGCCTCCTCCGTTTGCCGCTGCAAAAAGTGCCGCTATATCGTTAGGATCAAGTTTTTTATTGGGATCGTCTCCGGCTATCGCCGTAAGATCTACTTCGGGTGCAGCTGCTGGCTCGGGAGCCGGCTCGGGCTCAGGTTCCGGTGCGGGTTCGGGCTCTGCTGCGGGTGCCGCATCTCCGCCGCCGTTTGCTGCCGCAAAGAGCGCTGCTATATCGTTAGGATCAAGTTTTTTATTGGGATCGTCTCCGGCTATCGCCGTAAGGTCTACTTCCGGTGCGGGTGCAGGTTCAGGCTCGGGGGCCGGTTCAGGTTCTGCCACGGGTTCGGGTTCCGGAGCCGGTTCGGGCTCCGCCGGAATCTCCGGCTCGGGTGCAGGTTCGGGTTCTGCGGGAATCTCAATTTCGGGAGCCGGTTCAGGTTCTGCCACGGGCTCACGCTCCGGTTCTGCGGGAATCTCAATTTCGGGAACCGCTTCAGGTTCTGCCGGGATTTCCGGTGCTGCTTCGGCGGTTGCCGCAAGATCCGCATCAATACTTGCTAAGATATCATCCGTGGATCCGATCTCAATATCGGAAAGATCTTCAAGATTTATATCTTCTCCTTCGGGAAGAGCAATATCTGATGCTTCCGGTATTGCAATATCGCCGGCATCCGGGAGTTCAATATCCGGGATGGATAAATCCGGCATTTCAAGTTCAGATTCCGGTAAAGCGATATCGTCAAGGGACGGCGCATCATCAAGGGATATATCCTCCGTCGCAAAATCCATTTCCGGCACAGACTCCGGTAAGATTTCCGGCACAGACTCCGGTAAGATTTCCGGCATTGCAACCGGTTCGGGAATTGCCATGGGTTCGGGTGCCGCAGCAACGGAAACAGGCTGCTGTACCGCCGCCTGAGAAACGGAAGCCTGGGGAACACCGCTGTTACCCTGATTAATGATAACGGAGGGTGAAGACGCTCCCCTGCTTTCAAGGGACGTAACTTTGTTTTCTATTCCGGAAAGAGCCTGGCGAAGAACCATAAATTCCTTTTCAAGCTCCATATTCTTTTGTAAGAGTTCCTGATTTTTCTGAAGAAGTTCGGCTTTTGTGCCGTTTAAAAGATCCTGCTGCTGTGAAAGAAGCGCTTTGTTATTTCCTTCGAGCGTTTCCTGGAAAGAAAAGACCTTGTCAAGAAGCATGTCGTTTGAGTTCATAAGCGCATCGGTATTTTCCTTGTTACGGTTTATCGTAACCTTTGCCATGGCTTTCTGCGCGCTGATGATCTCGTCCGCGGGAATGGAGGACGCCTCTTCAAGGTATCCTATCCTCTCGGAAAGTTCGTCAAAACTCTTTCTTATTACAAGGTAAGATGCTTTCTGCGCCTTGTAAAGATCTTCCATTTTTGCTTCGTCCAGCCGTCTCTGCAGACGTCCGAATTCAAACATTGTGGAAATAAATAGGAACAAACAGAGAATTCCGGGCATCAATACGCAAAGAACCGCGAGATAATTACCCGGGAACTGAACCATCACAAACACTCCCGCCAAAACGAACACGGCCGAAAGAACACCGCTTATGATCGTCCTGTTTTTGAGGCTTTGAAGCTTCCCCTCCGCCTGCTTTACCGTCACTTCCTGAAGATTGTCATCGTCTCTCATAAAGTAATCCCCCGAAAAATGTTTACATAGATAATCCTATCTTACCATTCTTCAGGGGAAAATGCTACTTTTTTCTTACATTGCCTTGTGACGGATGAGGTGTTACCGTCTTATAAAAGTAAAATACACATAAAGTATATCCGACGTCAGAAGCACGCCGGCGATCACGCTGATTATATTGAACGTAAGATTCCAGGTTCGGTGTTCTTCCGCGGATTTATCGTCACGTATCTCAATCTTCGGCTTGGCAAGAAAAGTGACAAGCGCCAAAATAAACGCCTCCACCGCAAGCCCGGTAAGAAAGTTGAATATGATCAAATAAATCACCCCCGTCAACCATCAAAAATCATAGTCTATATGCCACAATCTGTCCGCGTTTGTCTCATAAACGGCGCTGTCCAGCGGCTGCCAGTCGCCCTGGGATAATTCTATGTACCATCTGTCTTCGTCGTTATCGTACTCCATCCAGCCGTATTCACCGTATTCCGAGGATATGCCCTCAAACCAGTACTGGAACTGGGGCGGATCTATATCCGTGTTAAGCCATGCATAGCCCTCGGTTGATTTATCGTAGTAATTTCCGTCTGAATCGAGAACCAGTTTCTTGTAATTTCCGGTTTCATAATTATCTTTGTAATCGCTCTGATCGGTTATTTTATATGTTCCGTCACTTCCCACTAGATACATCGTATCCGAAAGGTCGGGCATATTGTAAGAAGATGCATTACTGTCGGTCGAAACACTGGTTTCTTCCTGCACCGTCTCGGGATTCAAACCTTCAATGAAACCCTCGATGATCGCTCCGACTCCACCGAAAAGGCAGGGCGAGAGCAATACAAGCATTATTATAAGTACGACTTTCTCGCGGGTTGACTCCACCATGCTCTCCGCACGACCTTTTTTAATATTCCATTTTGTTACGGCGCTGTCCGTAAGATCATCGACCTGGGATATTACCGTCATTGTGCCGCCGCAATGCGTACAGGGTTTTTCACGCTCCGGCCAGGGTCTGGAATCTTCCATGTGGCAGTAATCGCATCGGCATACCGCAGTAGCATTATCTAAGATCTTTCCGTGCTGCGAGAAAACAATATCTTCATAAAAGTTGCCTTCTTCATCGTAATATCCGGCGCGATAGTGTTGCCCGGTTTTTTCATCCGTCCAGGGCTCGCTGTAATATACATAATCATGAGTTTTGCAGCGGTAAATCCTGGGGTTCTTTCCCTTATATCCACTCGGCTGGTTGTTCCTGCTTCTATATGAAGGCGTCGAGGGACGACTCGAATATGAAGAAGATGAACGACTGGAGTGTGAGCTTGAACTGTGATAACTCCTCGAGCTGCTGTGTGAGTGCGACGAAGAATGATGACTCGAATGTGAGCTGTGACTGCTTGATGAATGATGACTCGGCATTATTTATTTTCCCCTTTCAGTTTATCGAACGCTTCTACATATTAGAATACCTGTTTCCGAGTCCTTGTCAACAAAAA
>JAFOND010000181.1 GCA_017418645.1 Lachnospiraceae bacterium
ATGTTTCTTCCGCATACATATGACCCGGAGACAATGGAATTCCGGCCCATCCTTGACGGCGTAAGATCCAGCAGATTCTATCAGACACTGGGCAATGCCCAGCGCTCCGCTGAGGAACAGTATTCGGATTCCTGGGACCGGTTCTTTAACAAAACAAAGCTTATGTTTTCAAACGGCATCGATATCACGGAAGACTGCAAAAAGATGTGTGACATAATGATGACCCGGGATGAAAAGATGCGCGAGATGGTGAAGAAACATTTTACGCCGGAGGATTATTTTTCGGTACGCGACCATATGGTAGGTACCGGAATGATCGGCGGAAAAGCCTGCGGCATGCTTCTCGCAAGGGCCATTATACGAAACAACGAACCGGATATAAGCGATGTTCTTGAGCCACACGATTCGTTTTATGTCGGCTCTGATCTGTATTACACATACATAGTTGATAACGGTCTATGGGACACAAGGATAAAACAACGCACGGAAGAAGGGTTTTTTTCTCTTGCCGATGAATTCGCGGATAAACTTATGAGCGGAACGTTTTCACCTGCAATGCAGGAACAGTTTGTGCGTATCATAGAATATTACGGACAGGATCCCTATATAATTCGGTCCAGCAGTATTTTGGAGGATGGTTTCGGAAACGCCTTTGCGGGAAAATATGAGTCCGTCTTTTGCATAAACAGAGGAAGCCTTGAGGAGCGTCTGACGGAATTTGAACATGCCATAAAGGTTGTCTATGCAAGTTCAATGAGCCTTTCCGCCCTGGATTACAGGAAGCGCCGCGGCCTCGATAAACGTGACGAGCAGATGGCCCTTCTTATTCAGCGCGTATCGGGTTCCCATTACGGATCGTATTATATGCCCTGCGCAGCCGGGGTAGGATATTCCTACAGTCCTTACCGGATCATGAAGGACTCGGACCCGACGACGGGAATGCTCCGTCTTGTTATGGGGCTCGGAACATCCGCGGTAGACCGCACGGAAGGTTCATATCCCCGCATTGTAAACCTTGATATGCCGGAGAGAACTTCATACTCATCATCTGCGGACAAGCATCGTTTTTCACAGGGAAAAGCGGAAGTAATAAGTATGGGAGATAAAGCCCTGAAACGGCTTTCGTTTTATGATATAGAGCCGGTGATACCGGAGTATCTTGAAAAAGTATTATTGGAACATGATTATGACGCGGAATTCAGGCTCAGAGATATGGGACGCCCCCGTGATGTTAAATACATTTCATGCGACGGGCTTGTGAAAAACAGCGTTCTGATGGAACAGATGAAGAGAATGTTAAGATGTATTCAGGACGAATATGACTATCCCGTAGATACCGAGTTTACGATCAATGTTTCGGAAGACGGGGAATACTCCATAGATCTTCTTCAATGTCGTCCGCTTCAGGTACAGAAAGGAAGTTCGGGAACCGTTATTCCGCCGGACATTCCGAAAGAAAAGATTCTTCTCGAAAGCAAAGGATCATCAATGGGAATGTCAAAAGCATCAAAGCTCGATATTATTGTTTACGTTGATCCGGTAAAATACTACAACATGCCGTATAAAGACAAGCCGCTTGTTGCAAGGCTTCTCGGAAAGATAAACTGGCATTACCGTGATCTCGAAAAACACATGATGCTCATTGTTCCCGGAAGGGTCGGAACATCGTCTCCGGAGCTTGGAGTGCCGACGGCTTTTTCGGATATAAGCGCATTCGAGATAATCTGCGAGACCGAAGAAACAAAAGCCGGATACAATCCTGAACTCTCGTACGGAAGCCATATCTTCCAGGACCTTGTGGAGGCCGGGATATTATATACTGCGGTCTTTAACAATGAAAAGACATTTAACTACTCACCGGAAAGGATCTTTGACTGTCCGGACCTTGTTACGGGGTTTGAGCAGAATGAAGCAGTCTCGGAAATCGTCCATGTATTCGACGTCTCGGAAAGAGATTGCGCGGTATACAACGACGTGGCGGGTGAACATCTTATGATAACGTGCTGAATAAGCTTCTAAAAAACTTTAGAAAACAGTTGACACAAGACCCACTTTCGTGCTATAGTGCGTTAAACCGTTGAAGAAGAGTAGTACGTAAAACCTCTTTGTTACAGAGAGCCGCAGGCGGTGGGATTGCGGTACAAATGCTTTACCGAATGGACTTCCGAGGGCGCGGTCAAAGGATTTTAACATTTCCGAGTATTCCGCGACGTTGAAGGCAGACGTTATTTGCCGGGGATATGAAGGTATCCCGCTAAGTGCACGGGTCATGCCGTGAATCAAGGTGGCACCGCGGATAGTGTCGTGAAAGCGAAACATTCGTCCTTGACAGAAGCTTAGTATTCTGTTGGGGGCGTTTTAATTTGTAAAAAACCTCCCAACACAGTCGGGAGGTTTTTTGTATGAAAACATATCCTACAATCGAAGAAGTAAAATCATACGCATCCGAAGGGAAGTATGACATCGTACCGGTAAGCACGGAGATCCTTTCGGACTTTACAACACCGATCGAAACGATCCGGATCTTAAAAAACATATCCAGCCATGCATATATGCTTGAATCCGCAAAGGCGGACGAGACCTGGGGACAGTACACGTTCCTCGGTTTCGATCCCATAACGGATGTAAATTGCGTTAAGGGCGAAATGAAGATCACCACGAACGGAGTGACAAGAACCGAAAAAACAGATAATCCCTCCGCGGTTCTTCGGGAGATCATGTCGGGATACAAAAGCCCGAAGGTTGCAGGTCTCCCTCCGTTCACGGGTGGCTTCGTCGGTTATTTTTCATACGATTATCTTTTCTACAGCGAGCCGAAGGCAAAGACGGAAGCAAAGGATACCGAGGATTTTAAAGATGTGGACCTTATGCTTTTTGATAAGGTGATCGCCTTTGATAATATCAGACAAAAGATAGTTCTTATCGTAAACATGCACCTTTCGGATATCGATGAGAATTATAACAAAGCTGTATGGGAACTTAAAAATCTTGCGAATCTTATAAAAAACGGCGAAAAGAAAAACGAACCCGCCGGAAGACTTCTCGGAGATGTCACACCGCTCTTTAACAAAGAAGAATTTTGCGGGATGGTTGAGAAGGCGAGGCATCACATAAAGGAAGGGGACATTTTCCAGATCGTTATTTCAAACAGACTATCGGCACCCTTTGAAGGAAGCCTCTTAAACACATACAGGATGCTCCGTACAATTAATCCTTCGCCCTATATGTTCTACTTTGCGGGAACGGATGTGGAGGTGGCGGGAGCATCACCGGAAACTCTTGTAAAACTGGAAGACGGAGTGCTTCATACATTTCCTCTTGCGGGAACAAGACCGAGAGGCAAAACAAAGGAAGAGGATGAAGCCTTAGAGGCGGAACTCCTTGCGGACGAGAAAGAACTTGCGGAACATAACATGCTTGTGGATCTCGGAAGGAACGACCTTGGAAAGATAAGCAGGTTCGGAACGGTTGAAGTTGAAAAGCTTCATTCGATAGAAAGATTCTCCCATGTAATGCACATCGGTTCCACCGTTCGGGGAGAGATAAGGGAAGATAAGGACGCATTCGATGCGATAGAAGCGGTCCTTCCCGCAGGAACACTTTCCGGAGCTCCCAAGATAAGAGCGTGTCAGCTCATAGGAGAACTTGAAGACAATAAACGCGGGATTTACGGCGGGGCCATCGGATATATAGATTTCACCGGAAATATGGACACCTGTATCGCCATAAGGATCGCATATAAAAAGAACGATAAAGTATTCGTTCGAAGCGGCGCCGGAATCGTTTATGATTCCGTTCCGGAAAAGGAATTCGAGGAATGCTTAAACAAAGCAAAGGCTTCGTTAAAGGCTCTCGAAGCAGCAGAGGGGGTGGAGTGATATGGTACTTCTCATAGATAATTACGACAGCTTCTCGTATAACCTCTTCCAATACATCGGAGAGATCGAAACTGATCTTAAAGTCATAAGAAACGATGAGATGACGGTGGATGAGATCAGGAATTTAAAACCGGACCGCATCATCATTTCTCCGGGGCCGGGAAGACCGGAAGATGCGGGAATCATAATCGACGTTGTAAAAGAACTTTATAAAGAGATACCGATCCTCGGCGTCTGCCTTGGACATCAGGCCATATGCGCAGCCTTCGGAGCAACGGTAACATATGCAAAGGAGCTTATGCACGGAAAACAGTCGGAGGTTACGCTGGATAAGAAAAGCCCCATATTCGAAGGGTGTCCGGAAAAGACAAAGGTTGCCAGATATCATTCGCTGGCGGCGGATAAGGATACGATCCCGGCTGAATTAAAGGTTACTGCAAAAACAACGGACGGGGAGGTTATGGCGGTTCAACATACGGAGTATCCGGTATACGGTCTCCAGTTCCATCCCGAATCCATAATGACACCGGACGGGAAACAGATGTTAAAAAATTTTATTGTTTAAGAAGGTCATGAAAGGAGTTTAGCCATGATTAAAGAAGCAATTGTAAAAATAGTAAACAAAGAGGATTTATCCTATGACGAAGCTTATGCCGTTATGAACGAGATCATGAGCGGTGAGACTTCTCCCACACAAAACGCGGCTTTCCTTGCGGCACTTTCCACAAAAAGCGCAAAGGCAGAGACTACGGACGAGATCGCGGGCTGCGCGGCGGCGATGAGAGATCATGCAACAAAGGTTGACACCGGAATGGATATATTTGAGATCGTGGGAACCGGCGGAGATAACGCGCAGAGCTTTAACATATCCACAACTTCTGCTCTTGTAGCGGCAGCAGGCGGAGTTAAGGTTGCAAAACACGGAAACCGCGCGGCATCATCAAAGTGCGGAACGGCGGACTGCCTTGAAGCACTGGGAGTAAAGATCGAGCAGGAGCCTGAAAAGTGTATCGAGCTCTTAAAAGAAGTCGGCATGTGCTTCTTCTTTGCACAGAAATATCATACTTCAATGAAATATGTGGGACCCATAAGAAAAGAACTTGGTTTCAGAACTGTGTTTAACATCCTCGGACCGCTTACAAACCCGGGATCTCCTTCAATGCAGCTTCTCGGAGTGTATGATGAGTATCTTGTGGAGCCTCTTGCGCGGGTTCTTGTAAGCCTGGGCGTTAAGCGTGGAATGGTGGTATACGGACAGGATAAGCTGGATGAGATTTCAATGAGCTCTCCCACAACGATATGCGAGATCCGGGACGGGTGGTATAAAACTTTCGTTATAAAGCCGGAGGATTTTGGGTTTACAACCTGTACAAAGGACGATCTTAAGGGCGGTTCGCCTGCGGAAAACGCAAAGATAACAAGGGATATCCTTGGCGGAGAAAAAGGTCCGAAGCGTGATGCGGTTCTTATGAACGCAGGATGTGCGCTTTATATCGGAGGAAAGGCAGACAGCATTTCCGACGGAATAAAACTTGCCGCTGAGCTTATAGACTCCGGAAAGGCCCTTGAAACTCTGGATAAATTTATTGAAGTGAGCAACAGATGACAATATTGGATGAACTCGCCGCATACGCTGCGGAGCGCGTAAAAAAAGATAAGGAAGATTTTTCTCCGGAAGAGATGAGATCACTCGCTGCAGAATGTGTAAAGCAGGAGGCCGGCAGCAGTAAAAAAAGCTTTTATGATGCGGTAAAAAAGCCGGGCATGAGCTTTATCTGTGAGATAAAAAAGGCATCTCCTTCAAAAGGTGTGATAGATCCGGTCTTCGACTATAAAAAGATAGCATCGGATTATAACGCGGCAGGAGTGGATGCGGTATCCTGTCTTACGGAACCTAAATGGTTCATGGGATCCGACGGGATATTTAAGGAAGTCCGGGAAATCGTAAAAGTACCCATGATCCGAAAGGACTTTGTTGTGGATGAATACCAGATCTACCAGGCAAAGGTGATGGGCGCGGACTGTGTTCTTCTTATATGCGCGATCCTCGATACGGAAACGATACAAAAATATCTTAAGATATGTGAGGAGATTCACCTTTCGGCGCTTGTGGAGACACATGATGAGAACGAAGTACGTTCCGCAGTGGAAGCCGGTGCAAAGATGATCGGAGTAAACAACCGAAATCTTAAGGACTTTACCGTTGATACAAACAATGCCATAAGGCTTCGCGAAATGATACCCTCGGATCGCCTTTACGTTTCCGAGAGCGGCGTGATGAGTCCGGAGGATGCGGCGGCGATATATCGGGCCGGAGCGGATGCGATCCTTGTGGGCGAGGCAATGATGCGGGCGGAAGATAAAAAAGCTTTTCTTGATAAGATGAGGGAGGCATGCGTATGAGCAAGATAAAGATCTGCGGTCTGTACCGGAAAGAGGATATCGAATATGCAAATGAGGTCAGACCGGACTACATCGGATTTATAATAAATTTTCCGAAGAGCCACAGAAACCTAAGCCCGGAAGATGCGAAAGCATTGAAGGAAAAACTTGATGAAAACATAAAGGCCGTGGGAGTTTTCGTGGATCAGAGCATTGAATATGTTTCCGAAGCGGCGGAGATTATCGGACTCGACGTTATCCAGCTTCACGGTCATGAAGACGAAGAGTACATAAAAACTTTAAGAGACAAAACGGACAGAATGATCTGGAAGGCTTTTAAGGTAAGGTCGGAAGAGGACTTGAAAAGTGCGGAAAACAGCATCGCGGACGAAATACTTTTGGACAACGGATACGGAACCGGAGAAACTTTTGACTGGGATCTTATTAATGATTTTAAGCGACCTTTTATACTTGCAGGAGGACTTACGCCCGGGAATATAAAAGAGGCAGTGGGTAAATATGATCCGAATATAGTGGATATATCGTCCGGAGTGGAAACGGACAAGGTGAAGGATAAGAGTAAGATGCAGGCTGCGGTGGATGCAGTGCGCGGAGGAGTATTATGAGTAATGGAAGATTCGGAGAACACGGCGGGCAGTATATACCGGAAACGCTGATGAACGCTGTGATCGAACTTGAGGAAGCATATGAAAAGTTTAAGAACGATCCGGAGTTTAATCGTGAACTTGAGACACTTTTTAATGAATATGCAAACAGACCGTCGAGGCTTTATTACGCTGAAAAGATGACAAAAGATCTTGGCGGAGCGAAGATATATTTAAAACGCGAGGACTTAAACCACACCGGAGCGCATAAGATAAATAATGTTCTCGGTCAGGCGCTCCTTGCAAAAAAGATGGGAAAGACACGTCTTATTGCGGAGACGGGAGCAGGACAGCACGGTGTTGCAACGGCAACCGCGGCAGCGCTTATGAATATGGAATGTGTTGTATACATGGGCGAGGAAGATACAAAAAGACAGGCTTTAAACGTATACAGAATGCGTCTTCTCGGAGCGGAAGTTATCCCGGTAACGACCGGAACGGCAACACTTAAGGATGCGGTTTCGGAGGCAATGAGGGAATGGACATCAAGGATTGCGGATACCCATTACTGCCTGGGCTCCGTTATGGGACCCCACCCCTTCCCCACGATAGTTCGCGACTTTCAGGCGGTAATTTCAAAAGAGATAAAGGAGCAGATCCTTGAAAAAGAGGGACGCCTTCCGGATGCGGTTCTTGCATGTGTAGGCGGAGGATCTAATGCGATCGGAACGTTTTACCACTTTATAGATGATAAGGATGTACGTCTTATCGGCTGCGAGGCAGCAGGACGCGGAGTAGATACGTTTGAAACGGCTGCAACGATAGCAACGGGAAGACTCGGAATCTTCCACGGAATGAAGTCGTATTTCTGTCAGGATGAATTCGGACAGATCGCGCCGGTATATTCGATTTCCGCGGGTCTCGACTATCCGGGAATCGGACCGGAACATGCATATCTTCATGACACCGGTCGCGCGGAATATGTTCCCGTAACTGATGAGGAGGCGGTACAGGCATTTGAGTATCTTGCAAAGACGGAGGGCATAATCCCCGCGATAGAATCCGCCCATGCAATCTCATATGCCATGAAGCTTGCGCCAAAGATGGATAAAGACAAGATAATAGTTATAACGGTTTCGGGTCGCGGAGACAAAGACTGCGCAGCCATCGCAAGGTACAGAGGGGAGGATCTTCATGAGTAATATAAAAAAAGCTTTTGAAAACGGGAAGGCTTTCATCCCTTTCATAACCTGCGGAGATCCCGATCTTGAAACCACCGGCGAGGCAATCCGCGAGATGGTAAAAAACGGCGCGGATCTTATTGAACTCGGGATTCCGTTTTCGGATCCGACGGCGGAAGGCCCCGTGATCCAGGGAGCAAACCTTCGCGCGTTGCAGGGCGGGATAAACACGGATATGATCTTTGAATTCGTAAAAGACTTAAGAAAAGACATTTCCGTTCCCATGGTTTTCATGACCTATGCAAATGTGGTATACTCTTACGGCGCGGAAAAATTCATAAGCACATGCGCAGAAATCGGGATTGACGGACTCATTCTTCCGGATCTTCCCTTTGAAGAAAAGGGAGAATTCATTGATATCTGTCATAAGTACGATGTCGACCTGATATCGTTTATCGCTCCCACATCGGAGGACAGGATCTCGATGATAGCAAAAGAGGCGGAAGGATTCTTATATATCGTATCCAGCCTCGGTGTTACCGGAGTGAGAAGCGAGATAACAACGGATCTTCCGTCCATAATAAAGGTTGTCCGTGAAAATACGGACATCCCCTGTGCCATTGGATTCGGGATCTCAACTCCCGAACAGGCAAAGAAAATGGCGGATATTTCCGACGGAGCCATCGTCGGATCCATGATAATAAAGATGCTTGAAAAACTTGGAAAAGAAGCCCCACCTGTTATAGGAGAATATGTTAAAGAGGTGAAGGAGGCATTAAGGAGGTAATAAAAATGTCAGAAAACAAAATCCCTTACAAGATTTATCTTGAAGAAGATGAGATGCCGAAGGCATGGTACAACTTAAGAGCGGATATGAAGAATAAGCCCGCTCCGCTTCTTAATCCGGGAACGGGAAAACCGTTAACGAAAGAAGAACTCGCTCCGATCTTTTGCGAGGAGCTTGTTAACCAGGAACTGGACGATACCACACCGTACATTGATATCCCCACGGAGATCAGAGACTTTTACAAGATGTATCGTCCGTCACCGCTTGTTCGCGCATACTGCCTCGAGAAGAAGCTGGGTACACCCGCAAAGATCTACTATAAATTCGAAGGTAACAACACAAGCGGAAGCCATAAATTAAATTCCGCCATAGCTCAGGCATATTATGCAAAGAAGCAGGGCCTTAAGGGTGTTACGACGGAGACCGGCGCGGGACAGTGGGGCACGGCGCTTTCCATGGCATGTTCATACTTCGATCTTGACTGTAAGGTATTTATGGTAAAGGTTTCCTATGAGCAGAAGCCCTTCAGAAGAGAAGTTATGAGAACCTACGGCGCATCGGTTGTTCCCTCACCTTCCGAAACAACGGAAGTCGGAAAGAAGATCCTTGCGGAGCACCCGGGAACAACGGGAAGCCTTGGCTGTGCGATTTCCGAAGCGGTTGAAGTCGCAACAAAGTCCGAAGGATACAGATATGTTCTCGGAAGCGTTTTAAACCAGGTTCTTTTACATCAGTCCGTTATCGGTCTTGAAACAAAGATCGCTCTCGATAAGTACGGCATCAAGCCGGATATGATCATCGGCTGCGCTGGCGGCGGTTCTAACCTCGGCGGACTTATCGGACCGTTCATGGGAGAAAAGTTAAGAGGCGAGGCGGACTATCGCATCATCGCTGTTGAGCCGGCATCATGCCCGAGCTTCACACGCGGAACATATGCATACGATTTCTGCGATACCGGAATGATCTGCCCGCTTGCAAAGATGTATACACTGGGCAGCAGCTTTATTCCTTCCGCAAACCATGCCGGCGGACTTCGTTTCCACGGTATGAGCTCAACTCTTTCACAGCTTTATCATGACGGATATATGGAGGCAACAAGCGTTGAACAGACTTCCGTATTCGAGGCTGCCGAGATGTTTGCGAGAGTTGAAGGAATCCTTCCCGCACCGGAAAGCTCACACGCTATCCGCGTTGCCATCGACGAAGCGCTTAAGTGCAAGGAAACGGGCGAAGAGAAGACCATCGTATTCGGTCTTACCGGAACAGGATACTTTGATCTTGTTGCATATCAGAAGTATAACGACGGCGAGATGTCGGATTACATTCCGACGGATGAAGAGATCGCCGCATCGGTAGCAAAGTTACCGAAAGTAGAGTAAAAATAAAAAAGGGGACCCGCAGGTCCCCTTTTTTTATGTCTATGCATATCTTTTGTTTACAACATCCCAATCGATCAGTTTCCAGATCTCATCAACATATTTGGCCCTAAGATTTTTGTAATCGAGATAATAAGCATGTTCCCAAACGTCTATGGTGAGGAGCGGCTTGTGTCCCGTCTTCTTTGTGATGGGATTCTCCTGGTTTGCGGACTGTGAAAGATAAAGCTTTCCGTCTTTATCTGCGGAGAGCCATGCCCAGCCGCTTCCGAACTGTGAAACCGCAAGAGCGGACATCTTTTCTTTAAATGCATCAAAGCTTCCGAATTCGGCATCGATGGCGTCCTTTATTTTTCCTGTTGGAGCGTTTCCTTCCGACGGTGCTTTGAGCTGTTCAAAATATACGTTGTGGTTATAAAATCCGCCGCCGTTATTAAGAACCGCCGTGCGTGTTGCGGGATCGGATATGGAATCCAGGTCCGCAAGAACGTCTTCTATGGGTTTTGCGGGATCTATGCCGGCTTTTTCGATGGCGGCATTAAGATTTGTTGTGTAGGTTGCGTGGTGCTTTCCGTAGTGAGTTTCAACGGTTTCCTTGTTGATGACCGGAGCAAGAGCGCCCTCGTCATAAGGAAGTTTGATCTGTTCGTACATTTTTTCATCCCCCTTTGAATTAATAAAAGATTTATATAACACTGAAAGTATTTTAACACATCGGAATCACGGAAAACAGAATTAATTTATAACGTGTTTATAGCAAATAAAGTATAAACTTTCTTTAACTTTCATCCGATATATATGACAGAGAGGGAAACTGCTCGAATAATTATGCGAAAGGAATCAATAAATGAAAAAAACTTAAGCGTGTAACTTAAGCGAAATCTCCAGGGAAGGAGGCGCGTAACATGTTTACAAACGTACAGTCGATCCAAATGGAAAACGAAATGATCCTGCAGGCCGCACAGCGTGTGCTTCACGGGGATGCGCATTCCGACAATACGGGGATCGGTATGGCAAGGTTTGCAAACGTTATGGATACCTACCTCTCCGAAGAAGCAGAGAATAAAAAGAAGTCACGCTTTGAGAAAGAAAAGGAAAAGGAAACAAAAGTATTACCGGTAAGCGCAGGCGCTAAAGACAGAAAAGTAAAACGGGATAAGAAAAGAAAATCCGAAGACATAAAGACCGAACGTGTAATAAAAAAAGAAGGCGCTGAGATCGTTCCGATATTCAACGATCCGACTCTTGGCTGGGCAGTGGACTTTAAAGCATGATCAAAGCTTTGAACCGATCATAACCTTTCCTATTTCAAAATATTTCCGTCTGGTATCATCGGGCATATTTCTTAAAAGATCCACAAAGGCCATCTCTTCATCGGAGATGGCTTTATTTGACCCCTTCTCCGTATCGTTTAAACCGATAAGATAATCCGTGGTCGTATCAAAGTATCTTGCGAGGGCAAGAAGCTTGTTTGCGTCCGGAGACCTTCTGTTACAGATATAGTTGCTGAGCGCGGATTGAGACATGTGAACATCAACCGCAAGCTCTTTCTGTGAAAGCCCTTCACGCTCGATAAGATATGCTAATCTTTCGCCGACAATGGCATGTTCGCGTTTTTCCATCCTAATCCTCCGCTAAATGAAACGTCTATCGTATTACAAAAATGATAATGCATTTCATTTGTGATAGCGGTTTTACTTCTTTTCGAATCGAAAAACGCTATTACAAACGTGAATCCCCGCCTGCTTGTAATAAATATCAGATCAGAAAAATCCTCCGTTTATGCCGATGATCTGTCCCGTAAGATAATTGTCGGTGTTTAAAAGAGTGATCACGGCTTTTGCAACCTCGTCCGGCTTTCCGAAACGTCCTGCCGGTATTTCTTCGGCAAGAAGCGCCTTTTCTTCATCGGAAAGGTTATCGTTCATATCCGTGTCTATGACTCCGCAGGATATTGCATTTACTGAGATTCCGGATGGCGCCACTTCTTTTGCAAGAGCTTTTGTAAACGAATCCATTCCTCCTTTTGATGCGGAATAGCAGACTTCGCAGGAGGCTCCCGCCTGTCCCCATATGGAAGAAATATTTATTATCTTTCCCGATTTTTTGTTGATCATGCCGGGCAGGAAGGCTTTCGAAGTTAGGAAGCATGACCGGAGATTTACGTTCATCACTCTGTCCCAGTCCTCAACGGACATGTCCGTAAGAAGGCCCACATATGAGATTCCCGCATTATTTATAAGGACATCGATCGCCCCGAAGTTTTCTTCCGTTCTTTCGCGCATCTCTTCCACAAATTCCGGGGATGAAATGTCTCCGGAAGCTGTTAGTATTCTGGTGTTCGGATGCTCGGACCGTATATTATGTGCCAGGTTATTTAATAGCGGTTCCCTTTTTTCACAGACTAGCGAAAGATTATATCCCGCCTCCGCCAGCCTTATGGCAATTGCTCTTCCTATACCGCGGCTTGCTCCCGTTACAAATGCTGTTTTATTCATTTATGTTTCCTTTCTGCAATAAACTGCCACATAATTTATTTTCAATTATTATAGCGTGTGCAAACGATAAATGCTATAATAAGCATACTTAAATCTAAAAAGGTCCTACGGGAACCGGAAATGGGGGAATTCTCATGAAAATTACAATTACCGGAAGAAACATTGAACTTACAGATGGCTTAAAGAGTGCGGTAGAAGAAAGGATTAATAAACTGGACCGCTTCTTTTCTCCGGATACACCGGCAAATGTAACTCTTTCCGTTGAAAAAGAACGTCAGAAAGTTGAAGTTACGATCCCGATGAAAAAGCATATCATCCGTTCGGAGCAGGTTAGCGGAGATATGTATGTTTCAATCGAACTTGTGGAAGAAGCAATCGAGCGTCAGCTCAAGAAATACAGAAATAAGATCGTTGATAAAAAGCAGCAGGGCGGCGCGGACTTCACGGACGAGTATCTTGAAAAAGATACGGAAGATCCCGAAGAGATCCGTATCATCCGTTCGAAGAAGTTCGGCGTTAAGCCGATGTTCCCGGAAGATGCATGCGTTCAGATGGAACTTCTCGGACACAACTTCTATGTCTTCAGAAATGCGGATACGGACGAAGTAAACGTTGTTTATAAGAGAAAAGACGGTGCATACGGCATGATCGAGCCGGAGTTCTGAACGGCAGTAGATCGGAGTCGATCACAAACGTAATACGACAATCTCATTTGAAATTTTAAAATTCTGCGAATGAAATTAAAAAGTGGTATTCTGACAAAAGAGTATCACTTTTTTTATTTTTACGCGCGTTTATACTTACGGGCAAAACGGAGTTGCTTTGAGACCTGAGTCTGAGTGGGATCTCGGAGGGACTATAAAACACCTGCGGTTAAAGATGGGGATTACGCAGGAAACCCTTTCCGAGGACATTGTTGATCCGAGTACCATATCACGATACGAAAGCGGTAGTCAGATGCCTACCCGTAAGAATTTTCGCCTCCTGATGGAAAGGCTGGGAGCAAAAGATTATTCCTACGGAGACTTTACCGATGCCGAGACCTTTATTCTTGTACAGATACGTAAAAATATTTGTAATGCGATGAAGACCGGAAATATCGATAAAGTAGAAGATATGCTTGATACCTTTTTAAGTTACACCGAAAATAACGACCCCGACGTATTGCAGTACGTCGGTTTTTTTATGCTTGTTTTTTGTGATGAAGTAATTGCCAGGGATATGCGCTACGGATATCTTGATAAGCATAAGATCTGTTATGCATACCCCGTGCTGCGTCGGACCGATAACGGAATGAAAGAACAGATAAACGAGTTGCAGATCCTTCTTAAGCTTACCTGTAAATGGTACACTTCGGAACTTTTGGCAGCCGAAAATCCCGAAGGAAGAAATGTGACGGACATATTCAATAAGGTTAAATCCGGTAATGAAAGAATGAAAAATGCCGTGTTTACGTTCTCCGAACAAAGGATCCTGAATGCAATAGGCGTAAACCTTGCAAGGTCAAGGAAGTTTAAGAGCGCTCTTTTTCATTTTCTGATCAACTCCGGGAATGTTAATTCTTATGCACGTCAGAATAATATTGCTCTTTGTTGTGCATATCTGGGAAAACCGGAACTCGGCCTTTCGGAACTGAAAAAGTGTATGCACGGTTTTATTGCCGATGCGGATATGATGACTGTTCTGGGCTTATACAAAACCATAAGCAGGATTTTTGCCCACAAGGGTTGCAGAAGCGATGCGGAAAAATATATTTCAATGATCCGGACTGTCTTTGATATTCATCGGGAAGAAATTAATATGAGTTTCGAGGAGTTTATGATATCCTCCGATTTTATGCAGATGTATTGAGAAAAAATGTGAAGTATGGCATACTACCGCTCATGGACACTTTATATATCGTCATGCCGGCGTACAACGAAGAACAGAATATCGAATATGTTATTAAGCAGTGGTATCCCATGCTTTCATACGGGAGCAAAGACTCTCGGCTTGTTGTGGCGGATTCGGGCAGCAAAGACCGGACGAGGGAAATCTTATACGCACTGAGAAAGGATTACCCGAAGATAGAGATCCTTGACACTGAATATAAAGAACATGGACCGAAGCTTCTTTCTTTGTATAAATATGCATGTGATCGCGGCGCCAATTTCGTTTTCCAGACGGATTCCGATGGACAGACGGATCCTTCGGATTTTCCCGGATTTTGGAATCTCAGAAACTATCACGACGCGGTCATCGGAAACAGACGTGGTCGCGGAGACGGAAAAATGCGTTCCTTTGTGGAAGGTGTTGTATGTCTTCTTCTGTTTTTATTCTTCGGAGTACGGATTCCGGATGCCAATGCTCCGTTTCGGCTCATGAAGACATCTCTGCTTTCGAAGTATACGGACAGACTTCCCGAGGATTATTATCTTACCAACGTCATGCTTACCGCGTTTTTTGCGTTCTATCACGAGAACATAACATTCCGTAAAATACGCTTTACGGAAAGGTTACAGGGCGAGAACAAAGTTGATATGGTATCGATAACTAAGATCGGATTAAGTTCGCTGTACCACTTCTTTAAGTTCCGTGTCGAAATGAACGCAACTGATCGGCCAGAGTCATAACCGGCGGCGTTATTACGCAGCAATATCATCCGGATAAAGTACCCGTGCGGAAAGCACCACCTTAGACGCCCTTTCTATATGCTTTTCATTATCGTCAAAGAAGATATGCGCTCCGAAGGCCCGGAGCACTTCGCTTTTATCTTCCCCTCCGAGAAAGAAGGATTCGTCCATCCTGATTCCCCAGGACCGGAGAGTTTTTATTACACGTTCATGAGCAGGCGCGCTCCTTGCCGTTACGAGTGCGGTCCTTATGGGAATGTCTTCCTTTGAATATTCTTTTTGCAGAGCCGCAACAGCGGAAAGAAATCCTTTAAAAGGGCCCACGTTTAGAGGAAGATCTTTTAAGCTCTTTTCGCTTTCGTTAAAGCCCTCAACCCCTGCGGTCTGAAATACTCTCTCAGCTTCGTCCGAGAAGATAACGGCATCGCCATCGAAGGCGATACGGATCTCCTTTATGGGATCCGTCATATAGTCCCCGTTTGTCATTATCAGTCCCGCGGCGATGTTCTGTTTTATTGCGTTTTTTACGTCGTTTTCATCCGCGGAAAGATAAAGATCCGCGCCGAATGCCGTAAGATACGGAACGATGGAACGCCCCGTCGTAAAGGTTGCACGTGTTATATCCAGGCCGTAAGCCTCTATGGAATTAAAGATCCGAAGAGAAACCTCCGCGCTGTTTCTGGACATGATAAGGACCTCGACGGGCTTTTCCTCGTCATTGCTTTTGTTATTTAAATTCAGTAGGGCTTCAATTATGGAAAACGCCGGGCCCTTTTTAAGGACTTCCTTTTCATGCTCTATCTGGTATTCTATATATTCTTCCGCTCCCTTTTCCTCGAAGATCCTGTTTTCTTCTTCCAGGTCAAAGAGCGCTCGTGTTGAAACCGCAATTCTTAATTTCTTGCACATATAATGC
>JAFOND010000182.1 GCA_017418645.1 Lachnospiraceae bacterium
AGCCCGTCGTACTTTGTCATGAGACGCTCATCAACGGAGACTTCCATATTGTAAAACTTAACTTCCACGCCGTATAAAAGCGTGTCATCATTTGCGGTTCCCGGCGCGATCTTATCCAGTGCATATATCATATCGATGATGCCGTCGAGGATTCTCTTCGGAAGGACAAGCGAAAGGTCTCCCGGTGTGGCGGAAAGCGTGGGAACCGTGAATGATTCCTCTATCCTCTTTTTGTTACTTCTCTGGCCGCGGATAAGATCTCCGAAGCGCTGAACGATAACTCCGCCGCCCAGCATATTCGAAAGATGGGCGATGGATTCGCCGTAGCCGTTGGAATCCTTGAAGGGTTCGGAAAAATGTTTTGAAACAAGAAGGGCAAAATTTGTGTTGTCCGTCTGTTTTTCCGGATCTTCGTAACTGTGTCCGTTAACGGTAACGATGCCGTTGGTGTTTTCGTTTACAACGGCGCCCTTGGGATTCATGCAGAAGGTCCGCACAAGATCCTCATATTTTTCCGTTCTGTATATGATCTTGCTTTCGTATAGTTCGTCGGTTAGATGCGCAAAAACTTCTGCGGGGAGTTCAACGCGAACACCGATATCAACACGGTTGGACTTCGTTGGGATATCGATCTCCTTTGCGACCCTTTCCATCCATTTCGAGCCCGAACGGCCCACGGAAATTATGCAGTCGCGGCATGTATATTCTTTGTCCGAAGTCTTAACGGTAAAACGTCCGGCCTCATCGGATGCATCCGAAACAGGAATCACGGATTCCACCGGAGTATCGAAAAAGAATTCCACCTTATCCTTCAGTTTTGCATACAGGTTCTCGAGAACGATATAATTAATATCCGTTCCGAGATGACGCACGGAAGCATCCAAAAGATGGAGTCCGTTCTGGATGCAGAGTGTTCTGAATTTGGAACCCGCGGTGGAATACAGTTTTGTACCCTCTCCGCCGTTTTCCATATTTATCTTGTCGACATACTTCATAAGCTCGGTTGCTTTCTGCTTTCCGATATACTCATAAAGCGTGCCGCCGAAATCGTTGGTTATGTTGTATTTTCCGTCGGAGAATGCGCCCGCGCCGCCGAAGCCGCTCATTATGCTGCAGCTTTTGCAATTGATACAGCTTTTTACCTTATCTCCGTCTATCGGGCACTTTCTGTTTTCAAGCGAATGCCCGCTTTCAAAAACCGCCACCTTAATACCCGGCTTCTTTTCCGCCAGTTCATATGCCGCATAAATTCCGCCCGGTCCGGCGCCTATTATTATCACATCGTAATACATGGAAATAATCCCCCTATACCCCCCCTAATTTAACAGATTTTGGTTTTTTATCAACAATCATCTGCCATCCGTTTTACAATAAGAAAAAATAAGGATATAATGTATGAAATATTATTTGGAAGAGGTCACAACTTTTATGTTTCAGATCGAGGATAAAAGAAGGTATTTAAGATTTTTTAATATCGTCATTTGTATGGCGCTTTTCTTATGGTCATACGATGCGACGATAACGTCTTACAATACAACTCTTCTCGCTTTTTCCTATAAATACGGTTTCATATCCCGCGGACTTGTGGGAAGCGTTTACCGGATCCTGCAGCACATAACTCCCTTCGATATGATGGATTATATCTGGGCGCTCCGCTTTTATCAGGGCGTTACTGCGGTTGTATTTTTGGTATTTTTGCTCCTCATAAACACGATCATAAAAAAGATCCGTGAGGAATATCTTTCCACCGCGGAAACGCTTATCATTTTTTATTCAATCTTCTTTATCCCCATGTTTGCAAACAAGAACAACTTCGGACGTGTTGACATCTTTCTTGTTTCGGCATCGATCATCGGAGCGTATTTTATCGTAAAAGACAAACTCGTTTTCCTTGTTCCCGTTCTTGCGGCTCTTGCGATGATGGTGCACCAGGGCTATGTTTTTATGTACTTTAACATTCTTCTTGTTCTTCTCTTTGCAAGATGGATGGATAAAAAAGAAGCGCGATACGCCGTGAATTTCTTTGTCACATTTATAACCGGCTCCGCCCTGTTTTTATATTTTGAATTTTTCTCAAGATCGAACGGAGATAAATTTGTTCCGGAGATCGTTAAGAACGCAAGGCTTCTTACAAGACGCCAGAACTATCATGTTACCCTTATAGATCATGAGATCCTGGGTCTTAATCTGGATACGCCGGAGGTTTCTTTCCACCTTGAAAACGCGGTCCAGCTCCCCATGTTTCTTATTATGTTCCTGCCCTTTATCATTCTTCTTTTTAAGATTTTAAGGGGTATGTTTGCCGAGCTTTCGGGAAAAGACGGTTCCGCTGCCGGATCTTCGGCGTCCCGGGTCGACATCACTCAGGTTTTAAAGTATCTTGCGATTTCAGCCGGCGCGCTGACGCTTCTTCCTAACTTTCTCTTAAAAGTGGATTTCGGACGCTGGATGTTCGCGCTGATCTCATACTACTGTATAACATTTGCGGCTCTCTTCTTTATGGATGACCGTGCGCCTGCCGCGATAAAAAATGTCTTCGACGGAGTTCTTAAAAGATGGAGACTTCTTCCGGCAATACTTCTCTGTTATTCTCTTATATTTACACCGCTTCTCGATGTATATCTTACGCAGTGGACAAAGGATGTTTCCGACAGGATAGGTCAGGGTTTTTATGAAAAGCACCGCGTAAAAGAAGATGAATTCTTTGTGGCTGACGGCGTTGAATTCGGCAACGATGTTCCCAAGTTTTATGTCCGCTACGACATCCTTCTTCAGGGCGGTCATGAACTTTCGGAGTTAAACGGTATTACCTTTGAAGAGCTTGTTCCCATTGCAAAAGACGTATATGACGTCACCGGCTATTCGCTGATCGCGGTACAGGGAAGCAGCGCTGATTTCTATGACATAATGCTCCGTTCGTCTTCGGAAGATGATGCAGACCTAACGACAGAAGACCATGTTTATGCGCTTAAAGTTTATCAGGATCTTCTTGATGTCCACGGAATAAAGGTAACGGGAAAAGATTTTACGGAAAAATACGGCGAAGCACTTCGGAACGGCTTTGCCGCAGGAACTATAAACACTGACAAGGTTAAGGACGAGATCTATATGCAGACGGAAGATGCGGGACTCTGGGCAGTGATCCCCGCCCCCACACTTCATAAGGGCGATAACGCACTTGCTTCGGTTAACCCGTCTTCGGATTCGGAAACGGGCAAAGATCTTCTTTATGCAAAACTCTTTATGCTTAAAGCCGTAAAGGACGGCAAAGACCCGAAATGGGCCGCGGAAGCAGCGGAAGCGATGTTATAAAAAATTTTCTGATTTAGGGTTAAGTTCCTCTCAAAATTACCGATATAGATTATGTCAGAAGCGAAGAATATCATGAACAGGGAGGATAACTTCGCCAAAGGCTACGGAAGGCACACGAAAAGAAGTGTGTCTTTTTGTTACCCTAAAACTAAATAAGGAGGAACGTGTATGCGAATTACAGACAGCAATGTAATGATGGCTTCTAACCGAAGCTACAGGCAGGGAGGCACGAGTAACAGGGGAACCGGCGGCTTTGGTTCTCTTGTCGAAGGGATTCGCGAAAAAAGCACGGCAAACCTGTCCTGGGGAGATATCCTTAATCTCTCTTCGGGACAAAACGACGCGGTAGCGTCCGGAAACTACGGGAGAAACGGGACAACGGGAACCAACGGCTTTGCGGTAAACGGTTTGGCAAACGGCGATGCGTCAAACAATGGCATGGCCGCAATGAGAGGCTCCATGGTAAACCTTATTCTCTCCCGAATGCAACAGGCTTCAGGTTCCTACGGAGGAGGCGGCTTTACGGAAAGCTTTTACTATGAAGAAGAAAGCACAAGCTTTTCCGCAGAGGGTCTTGTCCGCACGGAAGACGGAAGAGAGATCGACTTTGGGATGCAGATCACAATGTCACGGAGCTTTATGGAGTACACGAGAATCCAGGCGCCGGCCCTTTCGGGAGCGTTTATGGATCCGCTTGTAATTAACACAAGCTCTCCCATCACATCCCTTTCCGACCAGAAATTCTATTTTGATCTGGACTGCGACGGAGAAGAGGATTATATCTCCATGCCGAAAAAAGGTTCCGGATTCCTTGCGCTTGATGCAAACGAAGACGGTATCATAAACGATGGCAGGGAACTTTTCGGAGCGCTCTCGGGGGATGGATTTTCCGATCTTTCAAAATTGGATTCCGACGGTAACGGCTGGATAGACGAAAATGATGACATCTATTCAAAGCTCAAGGTCTGGTACAAAGACGAGAACGGAAACGATGTTCTTATGAACCTTAAGGAGGCGGATGTGGGCGCCATTTATCTTGGAAGCCGGGATACGGAGTTTTCTCTCATGGGAAACACCTTTAACACCGACGGACAGATACGGCGAACGGGTTTTTATCTTCACGAAGACGGCTCCATGGGAACGATCCAACATGTGGATCTTAACACTGCAAAGCCGGAAGAAATGATCTTAGACGAAACGGATAAAAATCTTTCACGACTCGGAACATCATACGAATACGGGCAGATAAGGTCGACCTACATCGAACTTAATTCATGGGCATCCGAAAACGGAAATATCACAAGAAACGATTCCGTCACCACGGACGAAAAGGAAAAATCCGCTCTCGAGGAAGTTTCCGAGTACCAAAAGAAGAAAAACGAAATGCGGGATGAAATCCTGGCGCAGGAAGAGGCAAGACGCGCAAGAAGAAAAGAGATGGCAAAGGACTACGAAGATCGACTGCATAAACATAAAGAAGAACAGAAACAGCTGACGGAAGACTATCTTGAAAAGAGACGCAAGGAAACCGAGGCATTGTATGAAGATGCTGAGGCCGACAGTTTGGAAGGCAGTAATAACGAGAGTTTTGAAGATGTGTTGGAAAGCGAGGAGGTAAAAGAAGAAGCAGCATAAAATGTAAACACTGGGGAGTGTAAAACCAGGGGGACGGTTCTTGTGATCGTTACGATCACAAGAACCGTCCCCCTGAT
>JAFOND010000183.1 GCA_017418645.1 Lachnospiraceae bacterium
GTCCTTTGAATGGGCAATCCAGATGCACGGCTTCTACGTTGATCTCGAGAAAAAGACAATGCGTTTTGATGTTGTCTTAAGCTTCGATGTCGACAGGATCGAAGCTATACAAACTCTGATAAAAGAATTAAAGTCCGCTTATCCCGACTATAATATAGAAATTGTTCCCGACGCTGATCTTGCGGGATAGGAACCACACTTACAACAGGAGAATAATACGTAATGAATAAGATATTATGCGAACAACTGGCAATTGACTATTGCTGCACACCGGAAGACATACTTGATGATAAAAACCATTTTACGAAGCACGAATTTCTTCCCGGAAGAAGGAAGTTTAGGGAAGAAGAAGAATGCTTTTTAAAGATTGCCGCGATAAACGGAAAAGTCCTTTTTTGCGGTAATGCAGAGATTATTAAGTGGTGCAGTGAAAACTTTAAGGGCGACGGTTCGGAATGGTTTTTCGAAGGAGAAAACTTAAGCCTGCTTGTTGATCGTTTGGGCGAATCGGAGTACATGATAAAATCGATACATCCGTTTTTTATTTCCGAAACGATATCCGATGTCGATACAAAGGATTTTGAAATAGACTGGTATCGGGATGAAGAGATAGAACGATTCCGCGGAGACGAACGCTTTGACGAGGCTTATTCTTTCAGTGAAGATGCTCCGGATGTACTTGGGGTTTCCGCATCAAAAGACGGAAAAATCCTCGGCATGGCAGGTGCAAGCCGCGACAGCGAAACAATGTGGCAGATCGGGATAAACGTGGATCCGGATTGCAGGGAAGCCGGTATCGGAAAGATGCTGGTGGCGCTTTTAAAAAACGAGATATTAAAAAAAGGGCTGTTGCCCTTTTACGGAACATCCGTGTCCCATCTTGCATCCCAACGCGTCGCCATCGGCGCCGGCTTTTTACCGGCGTGGTTTGAGATGGCAACGGAAAAGATTTAGATTTCGTGTATAAAGAGTCCGGAGCGGAGTTTCGGCTCGAACCATGTTGATTTCGGAGGCATCAAAAGTCCCGCATCCGCTACGGAAAAGAGTTCGCCGATTGATGTGGGATACATTGCAAACGCAAGAACACAATCGTTCTCACATCTTCTTTCAAGTTCATCAAGTCCGCGGATCCCGCCGACAAAATCTATCCTTTTATTTGTTTTCGGGTCGTCGATATCGAGGACCGGGGTTAAGATAAGATCCTGGAGAAGAGATACGTCCAGACCTTTTACGGGGTCGTGTGTTTTATATTCTTCTTTTATGCTGCAGCGGTACCACTTCTTGCCGAGGTACATTGTGAATTCGCCTTTCTGTATCGGATAGCGGTAGTCTGCAGAATCGGCATTATCGCCACCCGCAGGGACTACTTCACAGATTTCCTCTACCTTCTTCATAAACTCCTCTTCCGACAATCCGTTCAGGTCCTTCAGGACTCTGTTGTAATCCATTATGAAGAGTTCTTCGTCCGGGAAGAGAACCGACAAGAAGTAATTAAACTCTTCAGTTCCGTCAAAGCCCGGATTCTTTTCACGGCGCATCTTTCCCACGCGTACCGCGGATGCACAGCGGTGATGTCCGTCTGCAATATATATTTCGTCAGTGTTCTTAAACTCAGTTCTTATTGTTTCGATATCGTTCTTGTCGTGTATTATAAAGGCACGGTGTCTTATGTCATCTTCTGATGTGAAATCATAAAGCGCTTCGCCTGCCTTTGTTTTTTCCACGATCTTATTTATCGCATCATTCTTTCTGTATGCAAGGAAAATCGGACCGGTTTGTGCACTGCAGGTATCAACATGACGGACACGGTCTTCCTCTTTCTCGCGGAGTGTGTTTTCATGCTTCTTGATTATATTGTTATCATAATCATCTATGGATGCGCAGGCAACGATCCCTGTCTGTGAACGGCCGTTCATCGTAAGTTCGTAGAGATAATAATAATCCTCGGTATCCTTTACAAAATGACCGTCGTCTATCATACCGTGAAGCAATTCGCTTGCCTTAGCATAGACACGGTCGTCATAGGTTGAAACATCATCCGGAAAGTTTGTTTCCGCACGGTCTATTCTGAGAAAGGAGAGAGGTTTATCCTTAACGACTTCCTTTGCTTCTTCCCTGTTATAAACGTCGTAAGGAAGGGCTGCGATCTCTTCTGCATAATCTCCCGCGGGACGTACTGCCTTAAATGGTTTAATGTCTGCCATGATTCTACTCCTTATCGTTAATTAAAAACTCCGTACACAATAACACATACCGATAATATACGCAACTTGCCGGCTAAAGTTCCTCCGGCCACAACATATATTCTTCCCTGTTCCGAGCTTTCTTTATGACTTTTCTGACTTTGGCGTTTTCCGGAAGATTCAGTGTCATATACATCGCTATGTCCTTCATCTTGAAAAGGACATCTCTCTCTCCGGATAAGATTTCGCTATATGCATCATAGAGTTCGTTTATAAATGCGTATATTCTTTCTTTCACTCTTCCGTTTTCGATTCCCCTTATCTTTTCCGTAAGAAGCGGATCAATAATAAGTCCACGGCCCATCATTATTCCATCGATATCCGGATAGCATTCCATAATCCTCTGATAATCGTTTACATCGTATATATCACCGTTGTAGATTATCCTTGTTCTTTTTGACGCGGCACCGTTTCTAATGGCAGAATAAAGAAGATCGAACTGTTCCATTCGAGGTTGTCCTTCGTAAAAATCGCTCCGAAGACGGGGATGGATTATCACTTCGGAAAAAGGATATTTCGGGTATATCTCGGCAAGATCCTCGGTCTCCGAAATATCCGTCATACCGATTCTTGTTTTTACGGAAATATCAGGCAGATTCTCTTTTTCTTTTACATCAAAAATTTCATCAAAAAACCTTATAAGCCTGTCTGTATCCGAAAGCATCCCTGCACCCTTTTTCTTTGTTACGACAGTAGATGCGGGACACCCGAGATTAAAGTTGATCTCGTTATATCCGGCGCTTTTTAACTCCTTTGCTCCCCATATAAAATCTTCTACGGAATTTGTCAGAAGCTGCGGGACAAGATCTTCGTCGAAGGGTTGAAATTCATTCTTTTCTCTATGCTTGAACTTATGCGTCTGATTGGCGACAAGAAAAGGCGTGAAGAAAACATCCACGCCGGAAAAATGTTTTTTATATATTCTTCTGTATGTCGCCGTGGTGATTCCTTCCATCGGCGCCATCATAATCCTGGGATTCATAGTTTACAAAAAAAACTCTTTCAGCCCCGTAAGGTCTTTTGCGTAACCGAAAAGCAGTTTTTTCAGTTCCTCGTCCGGTTCCGTAAGATCCGGAACCATAACCGTCTTGCATCCGGCGCGGTATGCGGAAAGCACTCCGTTGGGGGAATCTTCCACCGCAATACACTCTTCCGGTTTAAGACCGAGTTCCGATGCGGCATAGATATAAACATCCGGATAGGGTTTTCCATGTTCAACCATATGGGCGCTTATAACCCTGTCGAAAAGATCAAAGACCCCTGCGGAAATAAGACGTGACTTTGCGGTATCATAAAACGTTGCCGTCGCGACGGCGCTTTTTACGTTCTTCTCTTTTAAGAATTCAAGGATCTCGCGAACGCCGTATTTTAATGCAACCCCGTTCTTCTCCTGCTCTTCTTTCATCTTCTCACGGCAGAGATTCTTTACCGCAACTATATCAAAATTCTCGCCGTAGCGCTCCTTAAAAAGCGCGATGGTATCCGGCATGTTAAGGCTTCGAAGATCAAGAGCATCCTGACTCGTAAAGAAATCGTAGGAAAGATCATGAGCGCTTTCCACCCAGTATTTGTTATAGAGTTTTTCCGTGTCGGTTATGACACCGTCCATATCAAAGAGTACTGCTTTTATCATTTCCCACCTCTTCCGGATTAACATGTATCATTATGTGTTTTACGTTCGGGAATTCCTTTTCCACGGCGTCATGAACGTCTTCCGCGATCTGATGCGCATCAATAAGAGAAATGTCCCTTTGCACCGCAATTTCAAGGTCGACGTATACCCTGTTTCCAAACTGCCTTGTATGCAAAAGATCGATATTCCTAACGCCCGGCTGCTCCGTTATAAACGCTCTGAGTTTCTGTTCAAACACGGTATCGCAGGATGTATCCAGCATCTTTTCTATGGCGTCTTTTGAAATATCAAAAGCAACCTTTAAGATCAGAGCGCAGATTATAAGACTGGCAATGGGATCCATTATGGGATAACCCATCTTTGCCATTCCGATACCGATGAATGCTCCTATTGATGAAAGCGCATCCGATCTGTGATGCCATGCATCCGCCCGAAATGCAGCGGAATCCATCTTCTTCGCGTAAAAAAGGGTATACCAGAACATTGCTTCCTTAACGACAACGGATACAACCGCCGCGATAAGGGGAAGCATTGTTGGGATCTCTATCATATCTCTCTCATAGATAAGTTTATGTATCCCGTTATATCCGATGGTAAGTCCCGTTCCCGCAAGTATAAGGCCCAGTATCAGAGACGCAACGCATTCAAGTCTTTCATGTCCGTAGGGGTGTTCATCATCCTCCACCTGCCTTGAAAGCCTGACCCCGATATAAGCCACTATGGTTGCAAAAACATCCGACAGCGAATGAACCGCGTCGGATACCATTGCGCCGGACTTTCCCAAAAGCCCCGCTATTAATTTAAATGCTGCCAAAAGCACATTCCCGAGTATTCCTACCCGGGAAAGTTTTTTTACGATTCTGTCTTCGTCCATATATTTTTATGGTTAACCCACCAATGACCGTTCGATAAGATAATTACTTCACAACCCTTACGCGAACAACCTCTTCCACCTTGTTAAGCTTTTCAACGATTTCCGGAACAACCGGGGAATCAAGATCAAGCATGGCGTATGCAAAATCGCCTCTTGTCTTATTAAACATGTCCGCAATGTTTGTGCCCGTATCACCGATTATGGATGTATATTTTGCGATAACGCCCTTAACGTTTCTGTGCATGATGGCGATACGTCCCGCAGTCTTGCAGACGCCCATTTCGCATGTCGGATAGTTTACGGAATTAACGATGTTTCCGTTTTCCATGTAATCCATGATCTGCTTTACAGCCATAACCGCGCAGTTTTCTTCTGCCTCTTCCGTTGAAGCGCCGAGGTGCGGTGTAAGGATAACCCCCTCTTTTCCCGCGGTAACGGGATTCGGGAAATCCGATACATAGTGACGGACTTTTCCGGATGCGATCCCGTCAAGAACGGCCTTTTCGTCTACAAGAAGATCTCTCGCATAGTTAAGGATGATAACGCCCTTCTTCATCTTTTCGATGGCTTCGCGGTTTATCATTTCCTTTGTGGAATCAAGAAGGGGAACATGTACCGTGATGAAATCGCATTCCTTATAGATATCATCAAGATCATCGATATGCTTTACACTTCTTGAAAGATTCCATGCGGCATTTACGGAGATATAAGGATCGTATCCGTATACTTCCATTCCCATATGTGTTGCGGCATTTGCAACAAGAACGCCGATGGCGCCGAGTCCGATAACACCAAGTTTCTTTCCCGCAATCTCCGTTCCGGCAAATTCCTTCTTTGCAGCCTCCATTGCCTTTCCGATCTCCGGATCTTCCTTATTTGCGTTACACCAGTTATTTCCGCCGATGATGTCTCTTGATGCAAGAAGCATTCCCGCAAATACAAGTTCCTTAACGCCGTTTGCGTTTGCGCCCGGTGTGTTAAATACAACGATTCCCTTTTCGGCATAATCCCAGATGGGGATATTGTTCACGCCCGCGCCGGCACGTCCGACAGCCGCAAGCTTTTCCGGGATTGCAAGGTCATGCATCTTTGCGGAACGGACAAGAACCGCATCCGCATCCGTAAGATCATCAACGCTCTTGAAATTCGTGTTAAAAAGATCGAGTCCCGTACGTGAGATCGGGTTTAAGCAATTGTAAGTAAACATTCTTCCTCTCCTTTAAACTTTTATTATTTAAGATTATTCTTTTCGAAATCTTCCATGAAGGAAACAAGTTTCTCAACACCGGCCTTCGGCATAGCGTTATAGATCGATGCGCGCATACCGCCAACTGTTCTGTGTCCCTTCAGGTTTTCAAGGCCTGCTGCCTTGGATTCCGCAACAAACTTCTTATCGAGTTCTTCATCTCCGGTTATGAACGGAACGTTCATTAAGGATCTGTCTTCCGGTCTTACCGTTCCCTTGAAGAGTTTGCTGTTGTCAAGGAAATCATAAAGGATCGCTGCCTTTTCAACGTTCTTTCTCTGCATTTCAACAAGACCGCCGTTCTTCTTCAGCCATTTGAATACAAGTCCGCAGATATAGATCGTATAGCATGGCGGTGTGTTGTAAAGCGAATCGTTGTCTGCCTGTGTCTTCCACTTCAACATCGTCGGTGTTCCGGGAAGAACTTCGTCCGTAATAAGGTCTTCGCGGATGATGTCGATTACCATTCCGGCCGGTCCCACATTCTTCTGAACGCCGCCGTAGATAACCGCATAATCGGATACGTTCACCGGTTCGGATAAGAAGCAGGAAGATACGTCCGCAACAAGGTCCTTGCCCTTTGTGTTCGGAAGTTTTTTATATTTTGTTCCATAAATCGTATTGTTTTCACAGATATATACATAGTCCATATCGTCCGTTATGGGAAGATCGGAGCAGTCCGGAATGTAGGAAAATGTCTGATCCGCGCTGGATGCAAGTTCAACGGCTTCACCGTATAATTTTGCTTCCTGATATGCTTTCTTTGCCCACTGTCCCGTAACGATATATCCGGCTTTCTTATTCTTCATAAGGTTCATGGGTACTGCCGCAAACTGCTGTGATGCTCCGCCCTGAAGGAAGAGAACCTTATAGTTGTCGGGAATTCTCATAAGTTCACGGATATCCGCTTCGGCAGTCTTAATGATGTCGTCGAACATCTTTGAACGGTGCGACATTTCCATAACACTCATGCCGCATCCCTTGTAGTCAAGCATGTCACGCGCTGCTTCTTCCAATACCTCCTCCGGAAGTACCGCAGGTCCTGCCGAAAAATTGTACACTCTGCTCATTTTTTTGTATTCTCCTTTCATTCCGAGAAGCATTCATTAATGGGGGCGCCGGGCGCAACCATTGGCCATACCTTATCATCGCTGTCGATCTGACAATCGATAACAACCGGTCCTTTTGCACTCAGTGCCTTTTTGAATGCTTCTTCAAATTCCTTCTGTGTTGTGGCGCGGTATCCCGTCGCGCCCATTGCCTCAGCAAGCTTTACAAAATCAACTTTATCGTTTAACACCGTCTCGGAATAATGTTTGTTGTAAAAAAGATCCTGCCACTGACGTACCATTCCGAGTACATGGTTATTGATAACAACTTCTATTATGGGAAGTTCCTGACGGACCGCGGTTGCGATCTCGTTCATGTTCATCCTGAAACATCCGTCACCCGCAATATTTATTACGGTTTTGTCCGGACATCCCACCTTTGCTCCGATGGCAGCTCCGAGACCGTATCCCATTGTTCCAAGGCCTCCGGATGTTATAAGATGATGGGGCTCCTTAAATTTATAATACTGGGCAGCCCACATCTGGTGCTGTCCCACTTCCGTGACGATTATCGCATCGCCCTTTGTTTTTTTATAAATATGTTCTATGGCAGAAGGTCCGTTGAAACCTTTTTTGTCATATGTAAGCGGGAATTCTTCCTTTAATTCCTTTATGTGTGAAACCCATTCCTCATGTTTCTGCTGCTTAAGCATGCCGTTCAGTTTATCGAGGACGATCCTTACATCCCCGATAACTTCCGAGTGAACATGCACGTTCTTATTGATCTCCGCGGGATCCACATCGATATGTATTATCTTTGCCTTTGATGCAAATTTCTTGGGATTTCCGAGAACGCGGTCGGAAAACCTTGTTCCGATGGCGATAAGAAGATCGCAGTCCGAAACGCCGAGGTTTGATGTCTTTGTTCCGTGCATTCCCAGCATTCCGGTATAATAATCGTTGGTTCCGTCGAAGGCTCCTTTTCCCATAAGAGAATCGCAGACCGGAGCATCCACCTTCTTTACGAACTTCTTAAGTTCGTCGGATGCATTGCTTATGACCGCGCCGCCGCCCACAAAAATGAAGGGCTTCTTTGACTTCTCGATAAGGCTTACCGCCTTCAAAAGATCCTCCTGACGAAGGTCTTTATCAACTCTTTTAACCTCTTCCGGTTTTTCTTTTTTGTATGTTGTCTTTGCTGCCGTAACATCCTTTGTGATGTCAACGAGTACCGGTCCCGGACGTCCCGTGCGCGCTATCTTAAAGGCGCGTCTTAAGGTTTTTGCAAGCGCGTTTACATCCTTTACGATAAAGTTATGCTTTGTTATGGGAGTTGTGATACCCGCGATATCCACCTCCTGGAAGCTGTCCTTTCCGAGAAGGGGAACCGTTACATTACAGGTTATGGCCACCATTGGAACGGAATCCATATACGCCGTTGCGATTCCCGTTACAAGGTTTGTTGCTCCCGGGCCGCTGGTTGCGAAGCACACGCCAACCTTTCCCGTTGCGCGGGCATATCCGTCCGCAGCGTGGGACGCGCCCTGCTCGTGTGATGTTAAAATGTGATGTATCTCGTCGCGATGCGCATACAGTTCGTCGTATACGTTAAGGATCGCGCCGCCGGGGTAGCCGAAGATGGTATCGACGCCCTGCTCCTTGAGACACTCGATCAGAATCTGTGAACCATTAAGTTGCATATATACAAGTACTCCTTAATCCGCCGCGGAGGGGATATATATGTTTTTCGGACTTCCCTCTCGGCTGCGTCCTCGTGCAACGGTACTAAACTCAGACTTCGCAAGGCTCGTCTTCGTTAAGTGCCGGCACTGCGGAAGGTCCTCAAAACATATATATCCCCTTCCGCTTGGTTTGGATTTCTATTTACTTACTAAATTTCCAGGATCGCTCCACGATTTCCGGAGGTCACCATGCTCGCGTAGCGTGCAAGGTACCCCGTCGTTACCTTGGGTTCGCGGGGCGTCCACTCAGCCTTACGCTTTGCGAGTTCCTCGTCGGAAACCTTAAGTTCAAGTTTCATGTTCGGAATATCGATTGCTATGATATCTCCTTCGTGTACAAGGGCGATGGGTCCGCCGACAGCTGCTTCCGGAGAAACGTGTCCGATGGATGCGCCTCTGGATGCGCCGGAGAAACGTCCGTCCGTGATGAGGGCAACGGTGCTTCCCAGTCCCATTCCCGCAATGGCGGATGTGGGATTAAGCATCTCTCTCATACCCGGGCCGCCCTTCGGGCCTTCGTAGCGGATAACAACAACGTCTCCGTCAACAATCTTTCCGCCCTTTATTGCGTCTATGGCATCTTCTTCGCAATCGAAAACTCTTGCGGGGCCTTCATGTACCATCATTTCCGGAACGACCGCGGAACGCTTTACAACGGAACCGTCCGGTGCAAGATTACCCTTAAGGACCGCAAGTCCGCCTGTTGTGGAATACGGATTGTCAACCGGTCTTATAACTTCCGGATTAAGGTTAACCGCATTCTTTATGTTCTCTCCCACTGTCTTTCCGGTAACCGTCATGCACTCCGTATTGAGGAGTCCTATGTCCGCAAGTTCCTTCATTACCGCATAAACACCGCCCGCTTCGTTAAGGTCTTCCATGTATGTGGGACCTGCCGGTGCAAGATGGCAGAGGTTCGGAGTTTTTTCGCTTATGGGGTTTGCAAAGCTTATATCAAAATCAAAACCGATCTCATGGGCAATGGCGGGAAGATGAAGCATTGAATTAGTGCTGCATCCGAGCGCCATATCAACCGTTAACGCATTTAAGATCGCATCCTTTGTCATAATGTCACGGGGGCGGATATTCTTGTTAAACATATCCATTACCGCATATCCCGCGCGCTTTGCAAGACGTATTCTTTCGGAATAAACAGCGGGGATCGTTCCGTTTCCGCGAAGACCCATACCGAGGACTTCCGTTAAGCAGTTCATGGAATTTGCGGTATACATTCCCGAGCAGGATCCGCATGTCGGGCAGACCTTCTCTTCGTATTCACGGACATCATCTTCCGTCATCTTGCCTGCGGCATGTGCGCCCACCGCTTCAAACATGGATGATAAGGACTTCTTCTGTCCGCGGATATGTCCCGCAAGCATGGGGCCGCCTGATACGAATACAGTCGGAACATTGATACGCGCCGCCGCCATCAAAAGCCCCGGAACGTTCTTATCGCAGTTCGGAACCATAACAAGAGCATCAAACTGGTGAGCGATTGCCATACATTCCGTTGAATCCGCTATAAGATCTCTTGTAACAAGGGAATACTTCATTCCGATGTGCCCCATGGCGATACCGTCGCAAACGGCGATTGCCGGGAAAACAACCGGAGTTCCGCCCGCTTCCGCAACGCCGAGCTTTACCGCTTCAACGATCTTATCTATATTCATATGTCCGGGAACGATCTCGTTATAAGAGCTTACGATCCCGACCAAAGGCTTTTTCTGTTCTTCGGGAGTGTATCCGAGTGCGTTTAAAAGACTTCTTGCCGGTGCCTGCTGCATACCGTTTTTCATGTTATCACTTTGCATTTTAATCCCCTCTTTTCTGTTAGAATCTTAATATGAAAGTAAAGTCCCCTTAAGGACTTTACTATACTAAAGTATTTTGTTTTTTATTTCAATAGTAGATATTGTCAGATTATTTCCTTTAACCCTCGTTGTTTTTTATGATTTGTATAGCATCTTCCAATTCTTTCCAGTATGCTTTTTTCTCTTCCTCGTCTTTGGGTTCTTCTTTTTCCGTAACGGTCCGTATCTTCTCCCAGGCTTCCCTTATCTGATCGCTATGTATATCATCATTTCTCGCAAAGATCATATCATATGTGGGGTACAGCTTTTTTAATTCTGCAAGATCCCTCTTTTCCACGCTTTCATAAAAAGGTCCGACCGTGCTGTAGAACTGCTCTTTTTTAAGTTTCCTAAATGCGTTCCATTTGGGAAAATCCACAAATTGTGTGAGTTTTTTACCCAACAGATCTTTGTGCAGATACGAATCTTTCGTTATCACGGAATTATCTTTTTGAGCCTGTTTTTCCAGTCTGTCGTTAAGAGCCTCCCACTCCTTATCCGTATCGAGAAGACGCGTCGGCTTTCCTTCTTTCTTTGCCTTTTCATCTTCCTTTTTCATCCTGAGTATGACCTGCTGGACTCCCTTCAGACGGTCCTTGCATGCGTTAACTTCGTCCTCGGACAAAAGTCCCTTAAAAGACAATTCTATTACTTCCGGCGTGATCGCAAGAATTCTGTCCGCGACTTTTTTATCCAGTCCGAAAAGTTTTATCTCCCCATTTTTATCCTCAAGGCTCTTTCCCGTAGTCGAAACACTTGTGTTTTTGTAATCTGTTTCCTTCGTAATCGTCTGGTTATATGTCAGTTTTCCGAAGGAAAGATCGTTGTCGATACCCGTAAGGTTTTCTATTATCACTTCACCTTTAACAACCTTATGCTGCATAAGAAAGTTACTTTTATTCCTGTCAACCTGTCCGCAGATAATGTCAAACACCTGAAGTGTCATCATCTGTGAAAGCGCTTTTGCGCTCATATGAACGGTTTTATCCAGACATTCCTCTCTGCTTAAAATATCAAAGTATTCCCTGCCCTGTACGGCATCCATTCTGAGTCCGTCCACATCCTTGTCATCCATATTAAGACGGACTCTCTTGCTTACCATCATCATATCCGAGATTCCCATAAGGTCTGCCATAATGGAAGTTGCCTCGTTTCTCTTTGAAACCTCCGTCCCCGGGTCTATACGTGCCACACGGGCTTCCGCAGCCAAAGTACCTATTCTTTTATATTCTGAAAAAGCCTCGACAAAAGCTTCCTTTGCCTTGAGTTCCTCCTCCGATAAAGTCATTTTCTTGTATCTTACAACATCTGCCACATATTCCGTATTGTCCAAAGCCAGCGCTCTTACCATCTGCCACTTACTTTCCCCTTCCCCCATACTTCCGCCACGCATATTGTCAACAGTGGTAAATGAGCCGTTTATCGCGCTCTTCTTTTTTTCATACGTCCCTTCTTTTTTAAGCTTGTTTATAACGGTATTTAGATTCGAAGGCGCTATGGTATTTATCATCTTGGCTTTTAATGCGATCTTATTTATCCTTGCTTCCCTCACTTCGTCATCAAGGTCGGGATATGCGCCTTCTTTTTTCAGCATAAGCTGTCTTATTTCTTCTTTATAGTCCTTTAACATGAACTGTATGACGGACTCCGGATCGCATTCGCAAATCTTCTCTTCTTTTTTGAAGAAATATTTCTTCTCGCCGTCCTCTATGATCTTAAGATCCGAAGTACCGCCGCTTTGTCCCTCTTCCTTTCCGTGGATCTTTACTCCGTCAACATTGTTCTTTAAGGTAAGCCTTGCCATATCGGTGATGACGTCTATCCATTTTGTGTCCTTCGCCACACCCGTCTTTTTATAGACTTCCTTGTTAAAATCCATGGTGCGAAGTTCGGACATCATCCTTTCCCCGATCCTTTCTACAAGAGCGTAACGGGCCTTTCCTTCATCGGTTTTGGGATGTTTTTTTGAAAGATATGTTCTGCAGCGCTCGATGGCCCCCTCATACTGTTCTTTTATCAACTTATAATGTGCATCAAAATCCTCCATGGAAACGGGAAGCTTTGTTAATTCCTGTATGGAATTTATATGTTCCGTAATTGCCGCCATTTCCTCAGAGGAAGATCGTTTCCACTTTAAAAGTCCCTTCTTGTCATAGTCCTGATCCTTTATTCTTTTAAGCATCTCGTCATATCCCAGGACGGGAGTCTGAACTTCCTCTTCCTGTGTTTCTTCCGTTACGCTTTCGGGCTGCATAAAAGAAAGGTCGTTCTTTTTATGAGTTCGCCTTTCCTTAAACAGGTCCTTTACCTCAAATCCTTCCTGCTGTTTTTGCCGTTTCGCAAAATCCATATCTTCACTCATAGATCTTTTCCCCCTGCCAAACCTTATCACAATTTACATCAGGTGCTAATGCTTTTATCAAAGCTTTTGTCTTGTCGTTTTCGCATTGTATAAAAACCGGCACGCCGGAGGCGCCCAGTTTTTTTGATATTTTTGCCGACGTCGCTATCATGGAAAGAAGCGGACGCATCGGGTCTTTTCCCGTGAATCTTAACATCTTTATAAGAAGGCCTCCCTCGGGAAGCATTGCAATAAGAAAGAGTCCCACACCGTCTTTATTTTTATACATCATGGAAAGATCCATGGAAAACGAATCCGCATTTATATCCGTATCTATGGAAAGTGAGTCCAAAGTCTTTTTTCCGAAGTCCATAAGAACTTCCGTTATTTCTTTTTTGGGAACTTTTTTAAGAGGGCGTACGGCATCGCTTTCCGGAACGGAAAGAAGCTTTGCCGACATAAAACTGTCTATGGGCGCGGTAAGAAGTTCGGGCTTTCCCTTGCAATCCGTAAAGCCCATTCCGCAGAAATAATCCTTAAGCTTTATCTGTTCTTCTCCGCTTAATCTGATACCGATCCTTTTTATCTTTTGTCTTTTAAGACGGCTCTCCATCTCCGAAAGAAGAGACCATGCATTTGCTTCTCCTCTTTCCTCTTCCGGAACGTATATATAAATAAGCATCGGCTCGTGATTTTTCTTCTTGTTGCCGTCGTAATACTGTAAAAAACCGGCGGGATAATCGTCCGAATCCGTGTGCGCGATCTCCCCCAGAGTATGATAGCCCTTCTTCCCTATCTGGTTTAAAACATACGGCGGAACAAGATCTTCAAAAATCGGCGCGTATTCTTTTTTTATTTCATATACGAGCATTGAAATTTCCTTACTCCTGAAATCTGTATAACTCATGTATTATTATAATATTTATAAAGTATTTGTACAAGAAAAACACCCTCAAGGGGAAGGCTTGTTTGCAGATACGGAAAATTGTATAATATTGTTTGGAGGTAAAAAACCATGGGTAAAATACTTTTGGTCGATGACGACAAAGATATGCTGACTCTTTCTTCGATGTGGCTTAAGAAAACGGGACATGAAGTTGTTTCCGTAACATCCGGAAAAGAGGCTTTGGATTATCTTAAAACGGACAAGCCGGATCTTATAATACTTGACTATGCAATGCCTGAGATGGACGGTCCCGCTGTCTTTAAGGCAATAACGGCCGATGATGAAACAAAAAACATCCCCGTGCTTTTCAGAACGGGGATGGATGATGATGTTTTAAGCGATCTTGCTCCTGCCGGTATCGTTTCAAAATCCGAAGGAAAGCAGGCGCTTATGACCGCGGTTTCCGGAATACTGGGTTAATCGTTTTCCGTAAGGCCCTTAAAAACATATTCCGTAAAGAATCTTCCTATGGCATCAAGAAGAGCTTCTTTTCTCGATGTTTTAAGAAGGTATCCGTCGGGTTTAAATCCGAGTATGCGATAAACATGATCCCTGTCATTCTTTCCCGTGAGGAAGATGATGGGGATTTCTTTAGTCTCCTCATTTTCCCGGACGTTCTTCATAAGATCGTATCCGTCCATTTCCGGCATCTCGTAATCAAGAAGGATAAGATCCGGCATGGCGGTGGAAAGTCCGGTAAGAAGATCTTTGCCGCATGAAAATCCCGACACGTTATAGTCTTCCGAGAGCCAGCGTTTTATAACGGAAAGATAATCCGGATCGTCATCCACCACAAACAGGGTTTTCTTTCTGTGGTACTCGCTTTCCATATGTGAAAACTCTTTCATATCATTAATGAACTGCGTGATCTCAACGGGTCTCGGATAGCATTTTGCAACACGGTATGCCCCCGAGGATTCCATGGCAAGATCGATATCCGGCACATCTCCCGTAAGGCAGAGAATCTTTGAATCGTCTTGACATATCTCTCCCAGAAGATTCATGGTAAGACCGATGTGGGACCCGTCCGAAATGTTCGGAAGATAAAGGATCAGATCCGCATCAAATCTTCTTGATATGATAACATCCGGTTCGTCCGGAATGTTTATTACTTTAAAGCCCGCTTTTTCAAGATTGTTCTCTATACCCGTAACAACTATGCTGTTCTTGGACCGGATAAAGAGCACCGTCTTGCTGTTGTCCGGTCTCTCTTGTTCGTTTCGTTTTTCCTCTTTTTTCTCGGACTCTTTATTTAGTGTCCGCGCTTCGTCCTCTATGGGTGAAAGAAGTTCCATAAAATCCCTGTATGACGTTAAAAGAGATTGTGTATATTCCCGGACGGTGGCATGATCCGCTTCTCTTGCGGCGGATTCCAGCGTTCTTGCTGCTTCCGAAAGTTTCTTTGCGCCCACAAGGGATGCCATGCTCTTTAGCGAATGCACGCGGAGGGTATACATTGTCCAGTCTTCGTTATTGAAGGCGGAGGATATCTCTTCTGCTTTTTCCTCTATGGACGAATAGAAAACATACAGCGCATCCATATAATCTTCCGCGCTTTCACAGTTTGTTATTCCGAGAGCCAGATCGATATGGGGAACGGTCTTTAACCATATCGGAAGTTTTAAAAGCTCTTCCTTTACATCTCCGGGTTCGCTGCTTTCAGAAACCTCAGCTTCGTTTTCGCTAAGCTTCTTTTCTTCCTCGTTTGTGATCTTATCCTCTTCCGGAAGATATGTCATAAGTACCGCAGAAAGCTGCTGAAGATCTATGGGCTTTATGAGAACATCGGCAAAACCCGCTGCTTTGTAGAGATTGATATTGGAACGTCCCTGCTCCGTGGTATGGCAGACAACGGGAACCGTACGTCCTTTTTTTTCGAATATTTCTTTAAGTTTTACGAACGTATCGACGCCGTCAAGTTCCGGCATAAGATGATCCAAAAGTATAAGATCGTAATCATTCTTCTCGCAGAGTTCAAGGCATTCCATACCGCTCCCCGCCTGATCCGAGGAAACTCCGTTCGTCGCAAGTAGCGATGAAAGGATCATACAGTTTATGGGCATGTCGTCTACTATTAAAACTTTTGAAGCGCTGTTTTCCATTCCGGGTTCTCCTGTTTTAGTGTTCCTTCATAAGATATTCCGTATCGCTGTCTATCATTTCTATCATTATGGCGGCAAACTTCGGATCGAACTGTGTGCCGCTTCCCTTTTCGATCTCCGCCCGGATAACTTCCTGGGGAAGGGGATCTCTGTAGCTTCGCTTTGAAGACATTGCATCATATGCATCCGCAACCCCGATTATCCGCGCGATCTCCGGAATCTCTTCACCCTTTAATCCGTCCGGATATCCTTTCCCGTCGTATCTTTCATGGTGCCAGTGGGCACCGATGGCAATAAAGGGTATCGTCGTTATTTTTTCGAGAATGTTTGCGCCTATTCCCGGATGTGTTTTTATTATGGCATATTCTTCGTCCGTAAGCTTTCCGGGTTTATTTATTATGGCATTCGGAACACCGATCTTTCCAACGTCATGCAGCATTCCGGTCATAAATACATTTTCCTGCATCTCCGCGGAATAACAATATCTCATTGCTATCTCTTTTGCATAGGTTGCAACGCGGATGCTGTGTCCGCTTGTATATGTATCCTTTGCGTCTATGGCGCCCGCAAGAGCATCCGTTATCTGATAAACA
>JAFOND010000018.1 GCA_017418645.1 Lachnospiraceae bacterium
GAAAAACACCGGCGGAAGTCATTACCACAAGCATTCCGATTCCCATTCCTATGGTGTTTATCATAAGAAAAACCCTTCTTCCGTATTTGTCCGAAAGGGCCTTATAGAAAGGGGTTATAATGAGAAGAAAATTAGACGCAACCGAGATGGGCTGCACGGTGTTTATTGCATGTCTGTATTCTTCGGAGTTAACATTTCTCGAGCCAATGTTAAAAAGATCAAAAAGGATATACGGCTGCATTGCCGCGTTCATGTTCGATGTGATCTCGTCCACGACATAGATTATCGTAAGAACGATCATCACTATCAGAAGATAGTGTGCGGGAAGTTTTTTCTCCGCTATCTTATCAAGTTTTAAAAGTTCTTTCCGTTCCTTCTCGCTGTTCATTTTTAAAGGTTACCTCATTTCTTTTTTTCTTGACATCATCGCGTTTTCGGCACGCGTAAAGACGTCTTTTGCGTTCATGTCTATTGCCGGGGAGTAAAGCGCAACGCCTGCTGCTGCGGAGATCTCTTCCTTTTCGATATCAAAAAGAAGTCTTTTGGCAAGATCGTTCTGCTCGTAATAATCCTCGTTCTTAAGGATTACCGCAAACTCGTTTGCTCCGATCCTGAACACCGGCGAATGTCTGAACACTTCGCAGACAATATGGCACACGGTCCTTATTACCTCGTTTCCTTTTTCATGACCGATGGTTTCGTTAATTACCCGCAAATTATTTATGTCAACGACAACGATTCCGAAACGCGCATCCGGGTTTTTGATGTCCTCGTTAAGCTTTTCGATCTCATGATCATATGCCACCTTGTTCCGGACTCCGGTAAGAGCATCTTTCTTTGAAAGATCCGAAAGAGCCTCTGCCTGTTTTTTTGTATCCGTAAGCTCTTCCTTTATCTCCATCATGTTCTTCATGTAATTGTCAAGTTCAAGGATAAGGGCTGAACTCTGCATGGAAAGGGAGGCGATCTCGTCCACATCCTTTACGCTCTTTTCTATTTCCTGCGCAATCTTCGGATCCTTTTCCTTAGTATATACTTCAAGTTTTTCTTTAAGATCTATAAGACGTTTGATATGGAAAAAGTATACATACAAAAGCAGGAAGGCCATCATTATGACTGTTGCGATGGCAACTCCCACCGTAAACTTTTTGCTGTTATCGGCTATCACTCCGTCGATATATCCGTCCTCAAGAACAACACCCACATATCCTTTCGTTATGCCGTTAACAACAACCGGTCTGTAATGAATACTGTAGTCTTCCGCTTTTTCCTTAACGAAAAAAACATCCTTAAGTTTGAAATCCGACTTTACACGGTTTACGTTTTCCTCGACATAATCCTCCGCTTCAAGCCCCATTCTCTGATAGTCGATCGATATGGTATCCGCAAGATGGGCTGCCACGCTGTCCGCATAGGCGTTCATCTGTTCGTAAATAATATTCTGCTGGATAAAAAAGGTGTTCACCCCCGCCACAAAGATCATTACAGCAGAAAAGACAAGGAACAGTGAAGCAAATTTAATGAGCAGACCGCCGGTCTTTTTTTTCATTCCATCAGCCCTCCGGAAGCCACGTCTTTGCCAGCTCGCAGATAAGATTTACGCACATCTCTTCCCCGAGTGTTCCGGAGTCTAAGGATATATCGTAGTTTCTGTATTCGCCCCATCTCTGATCCGTGTAGTAACGGTAATAGGTGCGGCGCTGCTTGTCTTTTTTTATGATACGTTTTTTTATGTCGACGTTTTTGATCTCCCCGTAACGCTCGAGAACACGAGCCTGACGATGTTCCATATCCGCATGGATAAGAACGTTGAGTGCGGGGATCTCCGCATTCTTTAAAATATAGTCGGAGCATCTTCCCACAACAACACAGGGTCCCTTCTTTGCGCAATCGAGAATGACTTTTCTCTGCGCCAGGAAAATCTCGTCCTGCGGACTCTGAAAATACATGGCTGACGCCGCGGAAATATCGAACCATTTATTTGCGGATGTTGCGGCTTCCCCCTGCTCCTCTATGAGCTCTTTTGCATATCCGCTTTCAACCGCTGCCCGGGTTACGATCTCGCCGTCGTAAAACGGGATATCGAGACGCTTTGCAACCGCCTCCGCTATGGAATGTCCGCCGCTTCCGAATTCTCTTGAAATCGTGATAACAGGTAACATAATAACTCCCCCTTTTCGGATTACATAAAATCGACTTTATTATATCACTTCTTTATTGACTTTTTAACCCTTTAAACTAAAATAATCTTATGAAAATGAACAATCTTTCGATCTGTATGATCACCAAAAACGAATCCGACAAGTTACGCCACAGTCTCTCTGCCATAAAAGAGGCTTTTTCGGCGTCGGACATGCCGGAAATCGTGGTTCTGGACACGGGTTCTTCCGACAGCAGTATCGAGGTTGCGAAGGAATTTACCGACAGAGTTTTTTCATACGAATGGAAGGATGATTTTGCCTCCGCAAAAAACACCGCAATTGATCATGCAACTAACGACAGTGTTATGATCCTTGATACGGATGAATATATAACGGAGGCGGATATAAACTCCATCCTCGGATTCTTTTCCGGCGGAAAGAAAAACAGTCTCGGTCTTATAAAAAGGATAAACCACTTCTTCACAAACGGGGAAGAACGGACAGGTTCGGAATATATCCCCCGCATATTCTCCCGCAGGGAATTTTGCTACGAGGGAAAGATTCATGAACAGCTTGTTCCCCTGACCGATTCTCCCGTTGTAAGGCAGCGTGTAAGCCTTACCATCGATCACGACGGATACAATCTTTCCGAGGAAGATATCAGAAAAAAAGCGGACAGAAATATCGCGCTCCTGGAAAAAGAAGAAAAGACGCCTTATATTCTGTATCAGCTTGGAAAATCATATTATTACAAAGGGGATTTCAATACGGCGGCGGAACGTTTTTCCGAAGCCCTTGCCTTTGATCTTGACGAACACCTGGAATATGTTATCGACATGGTGGTTTCATACGGATATTCCCTGATAAACTCCGGAAGGGAAGAAGAAGCTCTTAATCTTTCCGGTGTATATGAAACCTTTAAAGACGATGCCGACTATCTTTTTGTCATGGGGCTTATTTACATGAAAAACGCCCTTTTCGAAGAAGCGGTTTCATGTTTTCTCGACGCGTCAAAGAAGAACGAAGCAAGGATCGAAGGCGTAACTTCTTATCTTTCGTTTTACAACATCGGTGTTATATTCGAATGTCTTTCCATGTTTAAGGAAGCAGCGCAGTACTATGAAAGATCCGGGGATTATGCGCCGTCGAAAGAAAGATTGTCCGCTCTTTCCAAGAGAAAAAAGACAGCCCTTTTCCTGCCGTATAAATCCGCAATGTGGGACTCTCTCGAATCCGTTTATCTTGAAATCAAAAAGGACGATTCCTTTAATACCATAGTTTCTTCCATACCCTATTTTTCCGTGGACCCGGGGACGGGAGAAGCAAAGGAATGCATCGATACGGATTATCCTTCCGACGTTCTTCTTACCGACATAAAAGAGCTTAACATCCCGGCGCTCCGACCGGACGTTATCTTCATACACAATCCCTACGACGGGGCAAACAAGGTAACCTCCGTTCATCCGGATTATTACTCCGACAAGCTCAAGGAGTATACGGATGAGCTTATATACATTCCTTATTTTGCATCCCCCAACGGAATGACCGCCGACTATTCAATGCTTCCGGCGTATAAAAACGCGGACCACTGGATAGTGACTTCGGATGCGTTTAAAGAAAGCGCAAAAAGCAGTCCCTATTACGAAAAGATGATACCCCTCGGATCTCCGAAGTATGATCGGGTAATAAGACTCTGCAAAGAAAAGGGAAACCGGTCTCCAAAAAAGAGGATCATGATCTGCGTTACTCTATCCACCGTTTTATCCGACTCAAAAAGATATATTGAAAGCATGAAAAACCTTCTTTCATATATGTGCTCGAGAGATGATGTCGAAACGGTACTTAGGCCCCATCCCCTGCTTTTGTCCACCCTCCGCACGCTAAAAAGCGAGGACTTTTCCGTCTGGGATTCTCTTATTAAGGAATACGAAAAAAAGGATAATTTCGTTCTTGATCTTACACCGGATATTTCCGAAGCGGTTTCAAACTGCGATGGGGAGATCGACGACGGAAGCTCCGTCCGGAGCCTTTTTATGATCGCAAAAAAACCCGCAAAGCTTTCATACTTTGCGGGAGAAACAATAGACGATATAAAAGATTTTACGGACCGCGTTGTTTCCGATAACGCGGATGAGATTGTTGAGACAAACTATAACGGCATCTCATATTGGGCCGCAAATCCGGACGGAACCTGCGGCAAAAAAATCTTTGAATGGGTTAAAAGCATTCTATAAAAGGCCCAGTTCTTTATACATGTTCTCATCATAAAGATCGCCGCCGAGAACATAATGGGTATACGGAAGTTCCGTGTCGAAAAGCATGTTCTCCACATCCGATTGTCTCTTATAGGGAGTCATGTAATTATCGCCGTACTGTGCCCGGAGCATGGAATCGTAATCTCTCGGCGCAGGGAATTCGAACTGTTCAAAGGGAAGATAAACCACTCCGTCGTACCATTCCCTTCTTCTTTTTCCGCCCCAGTTTATATAGCTGTAAAGATTTGCCACAAGGGAGGATTTTCCGGTGTGGGCAAGACAGAAATCGTAGAATATCTTTCGGACTTCTTTAGGATCCGTATGGATAAGTTCGTTTAACATGTCCATGGGGAAAGCGCTCTGTCCCCTTGCCCGAAGATAGTCCGGAAGAAGCGTCGGATTATGCATTATGATAAGAAGTTCATGCTGCATCGGCGCAATGTCCGGAAAATCCGGGCCGTCCGTTACATCATCAAGAGGTGCCACATCTATAAAGATTCCCTGGCTTATTGAACTGTCAAGTTTCGGAACATAGATGCATGTTGTCCGATCGTCCCGGATCTTAACGCAGTCCGCCCCAAGGAAATCCGGCTGGAAGGTGCAATACTCCGGCATCTCGTTAGGCGCAACTTCCAGGAGTTTCATATAGTCGTCACGCATC
>JAFOND010000184.1 GCA_017418645.1 Lachnospiraceae bacterium
ACTTCTTCAACAGACTTAAATTCCACTGCCGATGACGTCTTCTTCCTTTTCATATATAACCTCCGATACTACACGACAATATAGTTTTTTTCATTATAAACATTTCGGTTTTTTTACGATATATGTCTTGAGAGGCTATATTTTCATATTTATGTGTAAATTATAAAGATTTGTGTTTTTTTCCGGGGCAAAATGATATAATTATTAGGGAGCAAACCGGCAATGTCCCCTTGGGGACATTGTCGGCGCAGACTGTACAGAAAGGTATGATATGGAGTTTTTATCTACAACCGAGGTTGCAAAAAAATGGGGAGTTTCAAGAAAGACGGTCACCCGGTATGCCGCTGACGGAAAAATAGAAGGCGCATACCTTGTTGGGAACACCTGGATGATTCCCGCAAATGCAAGAAAAGTGACAGGAACCGTGTTAAATGTTCAGGAAAGCAAAACCGATATTTCAGATGTCAGCGAAGAAAATGAATATCACTTTCCCCTTTATCTATACCGTGATTTTTACAATCTTAAACAGGGCCTTAAAAGACCGGAGGAACTAAAACTCTACTCCGCCTTTGAAGAAGCTCTAAAAAGCAACTACAAAAAAACATATGAACTTTCAAAGGAAGCTTTTTCAATCACCGATGATCTTTCCATAAGGATCACTTGCCTTTATCTTATGGCAAGAAGCAGTCTGTATGAGAATAACTATAATCTTTTCATGAAACATACATTGGAGCTGAACAGGATCTTTGCAAAAGATTTTGATCATAAAAAGGAACTTAAAACCCTGCTTATAGATCTCGAAACCTATTATAAGGGCTTCGATTCACTTATGGAAGCATCATTCGATGCTACAGTGGATTACAGTGATGAAGTCTATCCCATCATCACCACCATGACGCTTTACAGACAGATACTTCAATCATTTAAGACCAGGCAGGAAATAGATACAACGATGTATGAAATGTCACTTAAGTTTTTTGAGACACGTGGGTACATATATCCTTCCATCCTGCTAAGTTCCGAGCTGGCCTTCATATATAATCAGAAAATGGATACCGGACTTTCAAACCGTTATGCAAAATATGCCTATGATCTTGCAAATAAAAACAACGGGTTTTTAATGCTGGTTGACCTTTATTCACTGAATCCAAGACTTTTAGATAAGGCGCTTAAGCATTATAAAACAAAGATAAACCCCACTCTCGTAAGAATGACAAAGGAACATAAAAAAGCGTGCATCGGTCTTATGATTCATTTAAAGAAACCCCAGTCATTATTCAGCTTCATAAGAGATGATTATGACTATATATATTATGCAATTTACAATTATTCAAACAAAGAAATCGCGGCGGAGAAAAAAATAAGCGAAAGCGCTGTAGCCCAGCGCTACACCAGACTGTGCCGGTCCTTTAACGTTAGCAGGAAGAAGGAGTTGGTAGAAGCATTCATAGAGAAGTTGGGGGAGTATTAGATTGCACTAAGCTACGAGCCGGTAGCTCGAATACGCTTCGCTGTACCTTGTTACTATATCGCGGCGTTCTGCCCGTATTCGCAATACGCGCTTCGCGCTCCTTGCTCATACAGCCAGAACAGCCTATCCGGCAAATAAAAAAAGGTATGGAACAAGCGCGAGCACTTGTCCATACCTTTTCTTTTATTTGCCGCGATATAGTAACTGATTAGTACATCCCACCCATTCCCGGGGCACCGCCTGCGGGCATCGGGGGTTCGGGCTCCTTGATGTCTGCCACAACGCTCTCTGTTGTAAGAAGCGTGGAAGCTACGGAGCATGCGTTCTGGAGTGCGGAACGCGTAACCTTCACGGGATCAAGGATACCGGACTTAACCATATCGACATACTCTTCCTTGTATGCATCAAAGCCCTGTCCTGCCTTTGATTCCTTAACCTTATTAACAACAACGGATCCGTCAAGACCTGCGTTTTCAACGATGTAGTAAAGCGGAGCTTCAAGTGCCTTAAGAACTACTTTTGCACCTGTCTTCTCATCGCCTTCAAGTTTATCTGCAAGCTTTTCAACTTCCTTCTGTGCGTGAATGTATGAAGAACCGCCACCTGCAATGATGCCTTCCTCAACAGCTGCGCGTGTTGCGTTAAGAGCATCTTCCATGCGCATCTTTGCTTCCTTCATTTCTGTCTCTGTTGCAGCACCTACACGGATAACCGCTACGCCGCCGGCAAGCTTTGCAAGACGTTCCTGAAGTTTTTCCTTATCAAATTCGGATGTTGTCTCTTCGATCTGCGCTTTGATCTGAGCAACACGATCCTTGATTGCCTTCTTGTTTCCGAGGCCGTCAACGATAACCGTGTTCTCCTTCTGAACTTTAACGGACTTAGCGCGTCCCAGCTGATCCATGGTTGCTTCCTTAAGTTCAAGACCAACCTCTTCGGAAATAACCGTACCGCCTGTAAGGATTGCGATATCCTGAAGCATCTCTTTTCTTCTGTCGCCGTATCCCGGAGCCTTAACTGCTACAACATTGAATGTTCCGCGAAGCTTGTTAAGGATAAGAGTTGTAAGAGCCTCGCCTTCAACATCCTCAGCGATGATAAGAAGTCTTGAACCACTCTGTACGATCTGCTCAAGAAGCGGAAGGATTTCCTGGATATTGCTGATCTTCTTATCTGTAATGAGAACATACGGATCTTCAAGAACAGCTTCCATCTTATCCATATCCGTTGCCATATATGCGGAAATGTATCCGCGATCGAACTGCATACCTTCAACGAGGTCGAGTTCCGTCTGCATTGTCTTGGATTCTTCGATAGTGATAACACCGTCGTTTGAAACTTTCTCCATAGCGTCTGCGATCATATCGCCGACTTCATCGGAGCTTGCGGAGATTGCAGCAACACGTGCGATCTGATCCTTGCCCTTAACCTTGGAGCTCATCTTTACGATGGAATCAACCGCAACATCGGTTGCCTTCTTCATACCCTTACGGAGAACGATGGGGTTAGCGCCTGCAGCAAGGTTTTTGATACCTTCGCTGATCATTGCCTGCGCAAGAACCGTAGCAGTTGTTGTACCGTCACCGGCAACATCGTTTGTCTTTGTTGCTACTTCCTTAACGAGCTGTGCGCCCATGTTTTCGAATTCGTCCTTAAGTTCGATGTCCTTTGCGATTGTTACACCGTCATTTGTGATTGTCGGTGCGCCGTAGGACTTATCAAGAACAACGTTTCTTCCTTTCGGTCCGAGTGTTACGCGAACGGTATTCGCAAGCTGGTCAACACCCTTCTGCAGAGCTTCTCTTGCTTCTGCGCCGTACTTTATCTCTTTTGCCATTTTTCTTTCCCTTCTTTCTTAATTATTCAACTATAGCAAGGATATCTTCCTGACGAACAATGATGAATTCTTCGCCGTCAAGCTTAACATCCGTTCCCGCATACTTGGAATAGATAACCTTCTGTCCCTTTTTAACCTGCATCGCAACTTCTTTTCCGTCAACAACTCCGCCGGGGCCAACTGCGATAACCTCCGCTTCCTGGGGCTTCTCCTGTGCACTTGATGCAAGGATGATACCTGACTTTGTTGTTTCTTCGGCTTCAAGCTGTTTTAATACAACCCGATCTGATAAGGGTTTTAACTTCATGATGATTGCCTCCTTTAACCTTCTATATTTCTTTTTCGTTTTGTTAGCACTCATTCATTTCGAGTGCTAACTATAGACCATATAATAAGATTCCGACCCGATTCATGCAAGGTATTGAATCGGGCGAAATCGTATGGTTATCTTTTATATACTATAGTTTTCTCCGATTTTCTCGTTTTTTCTCACGTAAACGCAAAATAATTGTATTATTCGGTGATATCCCCGGATTTATCCTCTAAAACGGCGTTGTCCGTATCCGAGGTTTCTATGGCATTTGCGGTAACATCCCTAACATTTTCCGCATCAAACACATTCTGCGCCGCTTTCTCTTCTTCTATCTTATGATACTTCTTTAATGAAAGCGCAACGATCACCTGTGACAGTGCACCAACAAGACCGATGACAAACACCGTGATATAGAGCGCTGTTTCATATTCGCTCATGAAATTCTTGGGGTTAAGGATTATTACCACGGCAACAAGAACCATGATCATCGAAAGTATAAGATCCGGAACCTTAAAGCCACCGCTTATGGAAAAGAGGGAAATGGCATGCTGCATGGTGATAACGCCGGCCACAAGCACCATTATCCCGAGGTACATCGATGCTATCTTTGCCGTCTCTTCCGCTCTTACAGCCGTACATACGCCCAGGGCAAAAATAAGAACTCCTGCGGAAAAACTGTAATCCGTGGCGTGGAGATAGCCTTTCTGGAAGAAATATTTTACCGTAAGCAGCGAACCGTAGCCGATAAAGATTCCGCTTACGATATATACAAAATAGATGAACTTCATCTCCGGCAGGAATATCATAAGGGCGCCTATGATGGAAAGTATCGAAAACAGTAATATGGCGGCAAGGGTGCCTGATAAGCCTTTCTCGCCGCTGTCCTTCTTATTGGGTTGTTTCTTTTCTTCTTCTGTTTTTTGTTCTTTATTTTTCATATCCCGTATCCTCCACTAAGATTGCAGCACCACAAATAAGTTAACCAGTGCATGGGCCAAATATGGCATCCATAGTTTCTTATATTTAACATATATAAGTCCCAGAAGTATACCCATTATAAACGCATAAACAAACTGAACGATATTAAAATGAAAGAGCCCGAAAAACAGCGCGGATATAATTACCGCAAGAATCTCGTTTATCCACATTGAAAGCTGTCCAAGAACTATTGCCCGATATAACAGTTCTTCAAGAAACGGGATTATGATAACATTTGCAAGGATCATGACAAGTTTCCCGTCCGAGAAGAGAACTTTGTTGGCCTCTGCAAAACCCTCCGATGTATTTATGATAGGAAACTTTGCCGCAAAGACGTTTATAAGAATTCCCGTTAATACAGTGCCCAGGATCAGAGTCGACGCCTTGTAGTCTTCTTTCTGAAACATGGGGCTTGCTTTATCGATTGGAAGCTTAACATATATAAGATAAAGCGGGATTATGGTTATAATCGCCGAGAGCATAAGACAAAAAAGGTCGGAGAAGCCTTCCGGAAGCAGTTTCCGAAATACCATTCTCGCAACCTGATATAAAATAAAGTAGACCAAAACCGGGTACAGAACCTGCCATACCCGGTTGAATTTAAATTCCTTCATTATTTTTTAACGCCCTTTGTGTCCCTGTTTGCAATATGAAGCCGGTTAAGCTGTATGCTCTTGCCTTTAACCTTTACAACGGGAGCATCCCCCTCTCCCATTACCTTTATGCCTTTTATGGAATCTCCCGGTGAAAGCTTCATTCCGCGAACGCCAACAGCCGCCTTCTTCTTTTCCGGAACGGTGCCTGCATCTATCCTTAAAAAGAACCCGTTCTCGGAATACATGCATGCCGTATCTCCCGGATTAACAATGGATACGGTAACGACCTCGTCTCCGTCGGAAAGCTTTGTCGCGGCAGTTGTTCTCTTAGCAACATCAAATTCATCGCCTTCAACGATCTTTATCATTGCGGTTTTTGTACCGAAGAAAAGCTTCTTTCCGGTCAGGTTTGAAAGTGCCTCGATAAATATGGCTTCTTCCTTGCTGTTGTCGAAGTTACTTACATTATCAACAGGCACGCCCTTATCCCTGAACTTGCCCATGGGAAGATCAAGAACCTTTAGGATGTGCATCTGGCCCTTATCCGTAAAGATACAGAGTTTATCTACGTTCTTACAGAGAATAACCTTCTTATTTTCCGTATCCGCCGCTTCCTTATTTCTCTCATAAGTAGCAACATCTATGCAGCGCCCGTACGCGAATCTGTCCAGAAGAACCACGACATCCTCAACCTCTATTGGCTTTTCAACGATAACGGCTTCCGCAACGTTATCGATCTTTGTCTTTCGTTCAACGGCATATTCCTTCTTTACCGCCTTAAGCTCGTTCATAATGACCTTTGCCATGGCCGAACGGTTTTCAAGGATATCCGTATATCTTGCGATCTTTTCCATGGTTTCTTCATAGTCTTTACGAAGAGCCATGATCTCGAGACCTATAAGTTTCTGGAGACGCATCTCAAGGATTGCCTTTGCCTGATTCTCCGTAAAGCGGAGCTTGCTTGCATCCTTCTTGCTCTGGGCACTCTTAAACTTAATGGGCTCGGTATTTCCGTTTATAAGACAGTCCTTTGCGTCCGCAACGTTTTTCGAACCGCGAAGTATCTCTATGATAAGGTCGATAACATCAACCGCCTTAATAAGACCTTCCTGGATCTCTTTTCTGTCTCTTTCCTTCTTTAAAAGGGTTGTATACTTTCTTGTGGCAAGTTCGTACTGGAAGTTAACATGATGCCTTATCATCGGCACAAGGCCCATGGTCTCCGGTCTTCCGTCGCATACGGAAAGCATGTTAACCCCAAAAGAATCTTCCAGTTTTGTCTTCTTATACAAAAGATTTAAAACGGCTTGTGCATCCGCGCCTTTCTTAAGCTCGATAACAATGCGGATCCCGTCCTTTGAGGACTGGTTTGAGATATCCGTTATATCGCTTGTTTTATGTGTTTCAACCAGCGAATATACATCGTTTAAGAACTTCCCGATGTTCGCGCCGATCATTGTATAGGGGATTTCCGTTACGATGATGGCGTCTTTTCCGCCCTTTTGCTTTTCGATCTCCGCCTTGCCGCGGATCTTTATCTTTCCCACTCCGGTGGAATATATCTCCGGAAGTTCGTCTTTGTTCGTAACGATGCCTCCCGTGGGAAAATCCGGACCCGGGATATACTTCATCATCTGTGCCGTATTAATGTCCGGATCTTTCATATATGCGATAACGCCGTCTATCACTTCGCCCAGATTATGTGTGGGGATTGATGTTGCCATACCTACCGCGATACCTTCAGCCCCGTTTACCAGGATGTTCGGCACCTTAACAGGCAATACTGCCGGTTCCTTCTCCGTCTCGTCATAGTTCGGGATGAAGTCCACCACATCCTTATCAAGATCCGAAAGATATACTTCCTGTGTGATCTTCTTAAGGCGGGCTTCCGTATACCTCATTGCAGCGGCTCCGTCTCCTTCTATGGAGCCGAAGTTACCGTGACCGTCAACGAGCGGGAGTTCCTTCTTGAAATCCTGCGCCATAACGACCATTGCCTCGTATATGGAGGAGTCGCCGTGGGGATGATATTTACCCATTGTATCGCCCACGATACGTGCGGACTTCCTGTAGGGCTGGTCATATTTTGTGCCGAGTTCATGCATATCGTAAAGAATACGCCTTTGTACGGGCTTTAAACCGTCCCGCACATCGGGAAGCGCTCTTGCAACGATTACGCTCATCGCATAATCGATGTAGGATTTTTGCATTATCTCGGAATATTCTGTTTCTATCAGTTTTTCCTTCTCAACTGTAGCCATGTTGTTATATCCTTTTTGTTAAAGAATTATGTTTGTCATCACGAACAAAGTGAGGGATCTTCACTTTAATCTACCGCGCATTGAATCTATACGTCCAACTCAGCATCTTTCGCATGCGAATGAATAAATTCCCTTCTGGGCGGAACATCATTTCCCATAAGAAGTTCCGTGATCTCGGATGCCATTCTTCCGTCATCAATGCTGACGCGGCGCATCATACGGCGCTCGGGATCAAGGGTTGTCTCCCAAAGCTGTTCCGCATCCATCTCTCC
>JAFOND010000185.1 GCA_017418645.1 Lachnospiraceae bacterium
GACGGAATGGATGTGTTTTCCGGAACATCCGCATCCAGTTCTTCTTTAAGGATATCAATATCCTCATCATCGGTTAACAGTTCCTTTGCCCGTAAAAGACATGCTTTTCTTGTATCAAGTTTTTCGTTAACCCTATGCTCCACCTCTGCCCTGTAACGTAACACAGCGGGCATAATCGCTTCGGTACGAAGAGGATCAGCTTTATTGTCATTTAACTTCTTAAAAAACACTTCGCGGAGCGCATCCCTCGATGCCAACCTCTGCGCCGCCTCATATCTTGCCTCGTCAATCTCCTGCCGAAGGATTGAAAGGTCCCTGTCAAAAAGAGCCGCGCCGCCCGGATCCTGCGCTATTATGGCATCAAAATCCGGATCCGTTTCCGGAAGATCCACGGGCATCTTTTCTTTAATGCCGTTTTCTTCCATAACGGTTTTTATCTTTTTAATTCCATACTCTATTATGTATTTTTCAATACAGTTTTCGTATAAACTTCTGCTCTTTAAAAAGACTTCTTTGTTCTTTTTTCTGATTTCCTTATCTTCTATGGTCTTCCCGGCTTTTCTGTCGATTCCCGACGCTAAGAAATAGTCGTCAATTGCTTTTTCGATGACCTTTACCACATCGGAAAGATTATCCCCGAAAACTTCTTTTACCACGTCCGGAACATCTTTTTCTTCCGCTGAAGAAAGACCTTCAAGATAATCCTTTACATGCATAAGTGACGCAACGGATGCCGCATAATATCTTTCGCCTGCGGCAGACGGCGGGCAATTTAAAAACTCGCGTCCCGTCGGGAAGTGCTTTTCTTTTATCTCCTCTTCCGATTTCGGGTTTTCGTATGCATAGATCGCGTCCTCGGCGGTATCCTTGTTTATATATCCCTCGCGGAGGCCTCCGCGTTCTTCCGCCGCATTCATATAAAGAATCCTTTTTCTCCAGTACAGTGATTCTTTTTGTCTGTCTGTAAGTGTGTTTCCCATTGGTTAATTATTCACCCTTTCTTTTTTCTTTCTCTCTTCTTCTTCGATTTCCTTCTTTATCTGTTCTTCCATTATCTTTTCGCTTGCTTCTTCCTCATCAAGCTTCTTCTTATATGAAACGGACTTAAAGAATCCCATACGATCGAAGGATTTACTCAGATTCTCGTTTATCGCCTCTCCCATTACATCAACAAAGGTATCCGCCTCGTTAAGATATGCGAATGATATATTGTCAAACAGCCCGTTTATCTTTCTTGAAGTCATTGTGATCATAAGCTGGGCAAATTTTTCTTTTTTCATCAGCATCTCAATCCTGCCGATGCCCCGGGTCCTGTCCTTTAATTTCCGCTGTTCCTTTCTGTCCTTAACCGTATCCATGATGGCTTTTACCGGAACGTCTATAAGACTTTTTCTTGCTTCCAAAAATTCGTTATAAGCAAAAAAAAGCTGAGCGCCCGTTTCCTCGTCATCTTCCATCATCCTCAGGACCGCATCCCTGGTTTGCTCGTCAAGATAGTCCATTTCAAAATAGGTCATTGCGAACTGGACTCTCTGTCCCGCAGACGAATCGTCCGAGCCACAGACATTAAGGTTTAACTTATATGGCTTATATGCTTCCTTGAATGCGGTCATTGCGGCTTCTTTGTCTTCGTCCTTTACGTCTTTTTTGTCTTTTATTTCCGTATACGCATCCGCGGCTTTTATCATGTTCGTGACAAGATCGGTCTTTCCCTTAACATAAGACTTTACGGATACAAGCCATCCCGGGAGCGTATCGCCTTCTCCCCCCTGTTCTTTTAGGATTGCCGGATCTGCGTCGTCCCCCTTCTTAAGTTCTTCCTGATAATACAGAAAATGTTCCTTTATCGCATTTTGTACATCACCGGTAAACATAAAATGTGTAAAGCTTTTATCAAGGATACCTTTCACTTCTTTCATGATAAAGGCATTCACATCAACATCTTTGTTTGCTTTGAGATCCTTAAGCCTTGCTTCGACACGCGTAAACAGATTTTTAAATGCTTCATCCACGTTAAGATCTCTGACCGGGTCCACACGTTCCTTCATAAAGGATCCGTCCATTATGTTTTTATCATACATATCAAGGTCTTCCGTATCTAAAAACATATGCATGGGACAGAGATTTTCCGAATAATATCTTTTAAGTGATTCCTTTGCCGTTTCCTGGTTACCTCGCATGCTCTGCTTCATGTCAAACAACATAAGGTTGGTAAGATCTGTCGAAATTGAGTTTTCCAAAATCGAGCTTTTATCGAAAAGCGCCAAGGTTTCAACAAGCTCATCTATCTGTCCCGCCATACCGTCTATGGCATTCTGAAGTCTGAGCTGACATTGCGAAAAATTAAAGATAGACGAAGGCACTTCTATTCCCAGTTCCTGCGCCTTAAGGAGCGCAACCGCAATTCTCTGGCCTGCGGCATTTCTGTTTCCGAGACAGAAGCATTTTTTAAGTTCATTTGAAAGCGCTGTTTTTTTCTCTTTGAAAACAGTCTGAAATTCCGGTTTTAACAGATTGTAAAGACCGGCCATGAACTCATCCGGATCTCCCACCGCCGCAGCGCCCACCATCTTTGTAACATTGATCTGCTGTTTTTCGTCAAGAACCGTTGCGTTTCCGAAGTCGATTATTGTAACACCGTCATCATTTATCATGATGTTTCCCGCATGAAGATCCCCGTGATAATATCCCGCTCCGAATATTCCTTCCGTAACCCATTTCTTTCCCAGGGTTGCCATATATTTCTGGCGTTTTGACATTCTTGCTATTTCTTCCGAAATCTCAAGACGAAGTTTATTCACCCTTAAAAGATAGGTTTCCTCGCTCTCATCTTCTTTCTTTTCAACCTGGGCTTTATAGTCTTTGATCTTTTGATTGATCTCTTCCATGTATCTGTCTACCGTTGTTCCCGGTGCCATTTCAAGAAGCATTGAATTTGTGGTTGCTTCAACGTTTCCTATGAATTTTTCCGAGCGCACTCCGTCAAACGACTTGTCTTCTTTTGTGGACTTGTCGTATATCTCTCCCATCTTTATGTTTCTTGCTTCAATGGTAAGATCCAGTTCTTCCTCTATTCTTGAAAGCTGTCCGAGATAAGTGGCCTTCATTCCCCCGGTATCATCCGTCATTTCCGCGCACCGAAGCATTATCTTCTTTTCGCGCATCATACGGTTTCTGACATCGGGCTTTAAAAGTTTTACAACAACATCGGTGCCTTCCGCAGGAAATTCCGGTCCGAACACCTTACACTTAAATGTCTCTCCGACGGATGCCGCGCCCAGGGATTTTTCAACCCTGATCTCCGTTATCTTTCCCTTTGACCTGTCAACCATTCCGAGAAGCTGCGCCTTTACAACGTCTTCGGGAATCGGTAAAAGCTTTGACTTTACGTCTCCGATGGATTCCCTCATGCTTTCGGGCATACCTTCCGTGGGAAGTCCCTGAAGAAGCTTCTGAAAAAGCGGGCCCGCGCCTTTTAAGACGCCGCCTAAGTATTTTCCCATTTCGTCCGATAAGAACTCTTCTTTCGCCTCTTTGTATGCCTTTATCTCTTCCGGTGACGCACCTTCCGCCGGGGGCTTACGGTCAAACTTTTTCATGGGCGTGGAACTTCTTATGGCGGATGCAAACATACTACGCTTATCTATTGTTTCCGAGCCCTCAAAATAATTTTTGAATACGGTCTTTATAAACTTACCCTGTCCGGCATCTCCCTGAATGGCATCTTTTATTGTCTGCGTCAGCGCCTCAGCCTCGTCTTTTATGCGCTTCTTTCTCTCGGTGGCGGATATCCCCTTCTCGTTGGGATTCTGAAGATCCGCCGTCCATTCCACCTTTACACCTGATTTAAAAAGTGAATCGACGCATTTGCCGATATTTTTCTGCATCTCCTTTGAAGAGTCCTCTACCATCTGTTCGATCTTAAGATCGATATCCAAAAACTTTGCCCTCATCTCGTCATCCGGCTGATTGAGCGCCATTCCGATGGCAGACTTAATAAATTCCTTATCTCGCTTTAAGGCCTGCTTAGTCTTTTTGATGTCTTCCTGAGACATCCCCATGGTGTTAATGCCCTTAAGCATGCATATCATTGGGAAGTTTTCTTCCACCTTTTTATCGATCTGTGCGTTTATTCCCGCGAAGGCGTTCTTCATCTCAGCCTGAAAAGATGCTTTGTCCTCCTCTTCATCTCCCGATGATATGGGAAGTTTGTTCATTACACGTTCAATAAGAGAGGGAGCGGTCTGATCCTCCCTGTAGTTATCCGCAAGAACGGATGCCAGTGCATCCATGTTTGAAACCAGCATACGACGGATCCTCTCTCCCGGTTCCGTCAGACTGTCGTCCGCTTCATATGCATCTTTGGAAAACACAAGATCTGCCAGCAGGTTTTTTACTTCAAATTCATCCTGTTCCCATCCCTTAAGATCAACATTTTCTTTTTTTTCGTACTTTACTTTCTGTGCCATTTCAGCGGAGCGGATCCTGCTCTGCTGAACTATTTCGAAGTTCTCACGGGTATAGATATTACTTTTGGTTTTTTGGCTGCTCTTCTCATGCTTGTCGAGTTCTTCAAGGATCGGTGTCACATCTTTCCCTGCTGCGATGCCGTATGCCATCATCCTTAATGCATGCGTGTTTAAGGTGGAAAAGAAGGTTGCCGGCCTCTTTGTTTTAAGTTCAAGGTATCTTGAAAGACGGGTGGTTGCTTTTTGAATATCACCCACATCTTTTGAAACAATGTTCCTTTCAAAATTCCCGAAAAAGGTGGGTGTGACAACCTTTGTAACCTTTATCTCCACGGACTGGTCTCCTATCATCTCCATAAGATCGGAGCTTAGCATCCTGTCCTGTTCCTCGATCATCTTATAATCAAGAAGCGAAAGAAGCTCCTGTATGCTTTCTCTCATGCATACCGAAGCTTCTCCCGTTGAAATCGTAACTGTATCGTTCTCGTCCTGTCTTATAAGGACGTGGTTTCCCTGTATATTGATATATGTTGAATACGCCTTTCCCTGCGGAAACGCCTTAAGCTCGCGTCTTAAGTTTCCGATTTCCGCCGCGTATGCTTTTTCCTTTTCCTTGTCTTTAAATTTAGCGCCGCTTACCTTGAAGGTTTTTAACACCTCCGTAAGGGCTTTATCATTCGTTTCCGATGTCTTTTCTTTTTCAGGCGCTTCCTTTTGCAGGGGCGCTTTGGCAAAGTTATAAAGCCTTACCTGTAAAAAGACATCCCTTAATCTTGCGCCTTTTGTAACGCCAACTTTTCCGCTGGCCACAAGTTCTTTTGAAGTCTCCAAAAGTTCCAGTTCGCGGATAAGGCGCGATCTGTTTATTTCTACCAGTTTCTTTCTTTCTATTCCGGATTCCTTTTTTGAATCACGGTTTTGGCAGTATTTATCGCAGCTTTCGATAGCCTTGAAATACTTCTGTTCAATTTCCGTAACATATCGGTCCGTGTATTCGGTATCAAGATCCGTTTCAAGAAGTTTTTCAATTTCAGCAAGGTCTTTTTTGACATTCTTCATGAGTGAGGAATCGCCAAAAGTTCTTTTGCTCTCCGTTAACTGTCTTTCGTATTCCCGATCCTCGTCATATTTTTCAAGCACCGCGACCTTATTGATCTCTTCCAGAATCTGTTCCCGGCTCTTGACCTCTTCGACCCTTTGGGTTTTCACTCCCAGGATCTCATTATTGTCTTTCATTTTTCCTTCCCCTGTTTAAAACAAAAGCGGGCTTCGCGGGGAAACCGCAAAGCCCGTTTTTTCTGTATTAACCCCCGCAGAAAACTAGATTACTTGCTTTCGTTGTAAGACTTCTTTGCAGCCTCAACGCCAACCTTGAGAGCCTCAAGACCCTTCTTGGCAGCTTCGCTTGTTGATTCTGCCAGGTCCTTAGCGATCTGAACTGCCTTTTCGGAATACTCTTTAAGCTTTTCCTTTGTCTCTTCGTCAACGAATGACTTGGAGCCTTCGGATGAAGCTGAAGAAGATGATCCTGCGTTCTTATGAGCGATGGCAGCCTGTGCAGCAGCAAGACGTGCAACCGGAACTCTGAACGGTGAGCAGGATACATAGTCAAGACCGATAGCATCGCAGAACTCTACGGATGAAGGATCTCCACCGTGCTCGCCGCAGATACCGATATGAAGATTCGGATTAACCGGCTTGCCGAGTTTGATCGCTGTATCCATGAGCTTACCAACACCTGTCTGGTCAAGCTTTGCGAACGGATCGCTTTCGAAGATCTTTGTATCATAGTAAGAATTCAGGAACTTGCCCGCATCGTCAAGGGAGAATCCGAATGTCATCTGTGTAAGATCGTTTGTACCGAAGCAGAAGAAATCAGCTTCCTTAGCGATATCATCAGCTGTAAGAGCAGCTCTCGGGATTTCGATCATTGTACCTACTTCATACTTAAGGTTGGAGCCTGCTGCCTTGATCTCTGCATCAGCCGTCTCAACAACAACGTCCTTAACGAACTTAAGCTCTTTAACCTCGCCTACGAGCGGGATCATGATTTCCGGAACTACATTCCAGTCTGAATGCTTCTTCTGTACGTCGATAGCAGCGCGGATGATTGCCTTTGTCTGCATCTTTGCGATTTCCGGATATGTATCCGCAAGACGGCATCCACGATGACCCATCATCGGGTTGAATTCCTTAAGACCCTCAACGATAGCCTTAACTTCGTCAAGTGACTTTCCGAGCGCGTCAGCAAGCTTCTTCTGCTCTGCTTCTTCGTGCGGTACGAATTCATGGAGAGGCGGATCAAGGAAACGGATCGTAACAGGGTTGCCTTCAAGAGCTTCGAAGAGCTGTGCGAAGTCATCCTGCTGATACGGAAGGATCTTATCAAGAGCCTTCTCGCGAGCTTCTGCAGTATCTGCACAGATCATCTCACGGAATGCTGCGATTCTTTCCTTATCAAAGAACATATGCTCCGTACGGCAAAGACCGATACCTTCCGCACCGAGTTCTCTTGCCTTCTTAGCATCTGCCGGTGTATCGGCATTTGTACGAACCTTAAGACGGCGATACTTGTCTGCCCATCCCATGATACGTCCGAATTCTCCGGCGATCTTTGCATCAACAGTCTTGATAACGCCTTCATAGATATTACCGGTTGTACCGTCGATGGAGATGAAGTCTCCTTCTTTGAAGGTCTTTCCGGCAAGTTCAAACTTCTTGTTTTCTTCGTCCATGTTGATGTCGCCGCAACCTGATACGCAGCACTCGCCCATACCACGTGCAACAACGGCTGCATGAGATGTCATACCACCGCGGACTGTAAGGATACCTTCGGCACTCTTCATACCTGTGATATCTTCCGGTGATGTCTCAAGACGAACAAGGATAACCTTCTCGCCCTTAGCTGCCCATTCAACAGCATCATCAGCAGTAAATACAACCTTACCGCAAGCAGCACCCGGTGAAGCACCAAGTCCCTTGCCGATGGGTGTTGCAGCCTTAAGAGCAGCTGCATCGAACTGCGGATGAAGAAGTGTATCAAGGTTACGCGGATCGATCATTGCTACAGCTTCTTCTTCTGTCTTGTGTCCTTCATCAACAAGGTCGCAAGCGATCTTAAGAGCAGCCTGAGCAGTTCTCTTTCCGTTACGGCACTGAAGCATGTAAAGCTTCTTGTTCTCTACCGTAAATTCCATATCCTGCATATCGTGATAGTGGTTCTCGAGAGTCTCGCAAACCTCTATGAACTGCTTGTATGCTTCCGGGAATTCCTGTTCCATCTGAGCGATGGGCATCGGTGTACGAACACCGGCAACAACGTCCTCGCCCTGTGCGTTCTTAAGGAACTCACCCATAAGCTTCTTCTCACCCGTTGCCGGATCACGTGTGAACGCAACACCGGTACCGGATTCGTTATTTAAGTTACCGAAAACCATGGGCATAACGTTTACGGCTGTTCCCCATGAATACGGGATATCGTTGTCACGACGGTAAACGTTTGCTCTCGGGTTATCCCATGAACGGAATACAGCTTCAATGGCAAGCTTTAACTGCTCAACCGGATCTGACGGGAAGTCTTTTCCGAGCTGCTTCTTGTATTCAGCCTTGAACTGTTCTGCAAGTTCTTTAAGATCCTGTGCAGTAAGGTCTACGTCGAACTGTACACCCTTCTTTTCCTTCATAGCGTCGATAAGCTGTTCGAAGTACTTCTTACCAACTTCCATAACAACGTCGGAGAACATCTGGATGAAACGACGATATGAATCGTATACGAAACGCTCGAACGCCGGATCCGGATTTCCCTTTATCATTGCAGCAACAACTTCGTCATTAAGACCAAGGTTAAGGATCGTGTCCATCATACCCGGCATGGAAGCGCGGGCACCGGAACGTACGGAAACGAGAAGCGGATTGTTAAGATCGCCGAACTTCTTTCCGTTCAGCTCTTCCATCTTCTTAACACCTTCCATCGCCTGTCCCATGATCTCGTCATTGATCTTACGTCCGTCCTCGTAGTACTGTGTGCAGGCTTCAGTCGTGATCGTGAAACCCTGCGGTACCGGAAGACCGATACTTGACATCTCGGCAAGGTTAGCACCTTTTCCGCCGAGGAGATTTCTCATGCTCATATCGCCTTCGCTGAACATGTAAACCCATTTCTTTGCCATTTGCTTTTTCCTCCTACTAAATAAAATGTTTCTGATGTATATCGTTTTGCCGAAAAATCGGCTATACGCACCGCTCATTATTGTAACAAGAATCGCGCTTTTTTACAACCGAAATTTCAAAAAAACCGCGGGATTTTTTGCTCCCGCGGTTTTATACCTTAAAATGTGAATTTTTCCCTGAAATATGCGGGAAGATCTTCGATCTTTACCCTCTCCTGCTCCATGGAATCCCTGTCGCGGACCGTTACCGCATGATCCTCTTCGGAATCGAAATCGTATGTAACACAGAAAGGCGTTCCGATCTCATCCTGACGGCGATAACGCTTTCCGATGTTTCCTCTGTCGTCGAACTCGCAGTAATATGTCTTGGAAAGTTCGGCAAATACTTTCTCCGCGCCTTCGTTCAGCTTCTTTGAAAGCGGAAGCACGCCGATCTTTACGGGTGCGAGAGCCGGATGGAAGTGAAGAACCGTTCTCATATCCGGCGCTTCTTCCGTTCCGATGTTCTCTTCGTCGTATGCCGCGCAGAGGAATGCAAGCACAACTCTGTCCGCGCCCAGTGACGGCTCGATAACATAAGGAACATACTTTGTATTCTTTGTATCGTCGAAGTATGTAAGATCCTGTCCGGATGTTTCCTGATGTCTTGAAAGATCGTAATCCGTTCTGTCCGCAATACCCCAAAGTTCGCCCCAGCCGAAGGGGAATAAGAATTCGATATCCGTAGTTCCCTTTGAATAGAACGAAAGCTCTTCCTTTGCATGGTCACGAAGACGCATCTCGTCTTCCTTGATACCCAGGGAAAGGAGCCAGTCGCGGCAGAAGCCTCTCCAATATTCAAACCACTCAAGATCCGTATCCGGTTCGCAGAAGAATTCAAGTTCCATCTGTTCGAACTCTCTTGTACGGAAAGTGAAGTTTCCGGGTGTGATCTCGTTTCTGAAGGACTTGCCGATCTGTCCGATACCGAAGGGGATCTTCTTTCTTGAAGTTCTCTGAACGTTCTTAAAGTTTACGAATATACCCTGTGCCGTTTCCGGGCGAAGATAAACCGTGTTCTTCGCATCTTCCGTAACGCCCTGGAATGTCTTGAACATAAGGTTGAACTGACGAATTTCAGTGAAGTCATGCTTTCCGCAGGAAGGACAGGGAATGGAGTTCTCCTTGATATAATCCTCCATCTCTTCTTTCGAAAATGCATCTACCGGCTTCGGAAGCGTTATTCCCTTCTCTTCCGCAAAGCCTTCTATAACCTGATCCGCACGGAATCTCTCGTGGCACTGACGACAATCCATAAGAGGATCCGAAAAGCCTCCGAGGTGACCGGATGCAACCCATGTCTGCGGATTCATAAGGATCGCGCAGTCAACGCCCACGTTATACGGGTTTTCCTGAATGAATTTCTGCCACCATGCTTTTTTAACGTTGTTCTTCAATTCAACGCCAAGGTTACCGTAGTCCCATGTGTTTGCAAGGCCGCCGTATATCTCGCTTCCCGGATATATAAAGCCTCTGCCCTTTGCAAGGGATACGATTTTTTCCATTGTTTTTTCGGATCTGTCCATGATATATTCTCCTTCCACCTCATCCGGCCCCTTCGGGGCCACCTTCCCCTCAAGGGAAGGCTTTATTCATAAATTATATAAGTTGTCACGACCGCATCGGAGTCTTCCGACGCCTGCGTAATCTTTACCGTATCGTAATCTTTTATCTCCGTGCACGGATCGGATACGAAGTCCACGGAGCCCGGAACCTTAACGCAAACGTTTTCCATAATGCAGACCGCGTTCTTTCCTGTATCTTTTATGGCATCCGCAGCAGTTGCGTTTCCGTCTTTTTTACCTTCTTTAACGATTGCATATACTTCGTCAAAGGTAACGCCGTCTTTCTTAAGATCTTTAACTGTTCCAGTCAAGACCGTATATCCGGTAAAATCCGAATACGTCTGTGCGCTGTCATATTCAGTGCGAAGATAAACCGTATCCTTATGCACCTCAAAGCGCTTCATCTTTATCTTTCCGGATTCGCTGCTCTCGTTAAACTCGCTTATGGCTTTGTTAACAAATTCCTTCATCTCTGCGGCATCGTAATAGTCTTCGTTTAATGTCGTGATCTCTTCGAATACTACCTTGCCGTTCTTCTGGATCGTAAGAGTGCTTTCATCCGATTTCTTAAAGAACGCGCCCCCCAGGGCGAGTGCAAGGAGGATTCCTCCGATAAGGATTATTACAAGGGATGCGAGAAGGATCTTCAGTCTCCTTATCGCAGCCTTCTTCTTTGCGGCTTTTCTTTTCTTTTTTCTTCTTCTTAATCTCTCTTCTTCGTCTAAGCTTCTTTTCTCAGCCATATTTATTCCTCAAAAAATGATTCCGTTTATACCGAGCGGATATTATATCACATATTTTTATTGTTAAAAACAGAAATTTTATACAAGGTTAAGAAACTCTTCCGACTTAAAATTGTGCGAAAAAAATTCCCTTTTATATTTACCCACGATATCCGTAAAGCCGGATTCAAGATCCTCCGCCAGCGTGAAGGTAAAAGCTTCTTTCGCATTCTTTGACGCAATAAACTGGAACGCATATAGAACGGATTTTGGCATCGCGCTTTCATCCATGGAAAAGACATCCGGGTATTCTCCGTTTATTACCATGGTTTTGAATTCGTAGACCGCGCGGATATGTTCAACGGAAAGCGTTTCCTTTTCAAGTGCTTTAAGGGCTTTAAAGAGAAGCGTGATGCGCTCGTCTTCGTCCGGAGCCTCTCTTGAAAAGTAATCCGCCACCTCACAGAAATAAAGACCGTAATACGCCTTTTTAAGATCCTTTTGAAGATCACCGAAGTATTCTTTTATGTCCGCCTTTCCGAGAGTATATGAATTCTTCCCTTCGTATATCTCAAAGCTTCCGGTTGCAAAAGGATTTGCCGCGGCGATATAAGGGCTTTTGGGTTTCCTTGCGCCCCGGGCAAAGGCGGTTATCTTTCCCCGTTCCTTTGTAAGGATCGAAAGTCTTTTATCATATTCTCCCACAGGCATGGCGGAAAGCACAATACCGTTTACAACAGGAATTATTCCCATCAGAGTTCGTCCTTTTTGTATCCGAAATTCTCCACGAGATAGTCGGACTCCCGCCAGTCCTTTTTCACCTTCACGAAAAGAGAAAGGTTTACTTTTCTTCCCAGGAACTTTTCTATCTCATATCTTGCATCGGTTCCGATGCGCTTTAACATCGCACCCTTCTTTCCGATTATGATCCCCTTGTGGGAATCCCTTTCGCAGATAATGGTGGCTTCGATATCCGTAAGTTCTTTGTCTTTTCTGTCCTTCATGGTATCGATGGATACCGCGATACCGTGAGGCACTTCTTCTTTTAAAACGTAAAGCGCCTTCTCTCTTATCATCTCAGCAACGATCTCCCGCTCCGTCATGTCCGTAACGGTATCCTCGTCATAAAACATGGGACCTTCCGGAAGGTATTTGAATATCTCGTCAAGAAGCACATCCGTATTCTTTCCCTTAAGGGCGGAAAGAGGGATCACTTCATCAAACTTTCTTTCTTTACTGTATGCGTCGATTATGGCAAGTATCTCTTCTTTCTTTATGGTGTCGGTTTTGTTTATCAGAAGAAAAACCGGACACATTGCATTGTCGAGTCTTCGAAGGATGTCCTTATCCCCGGCGCCGATCTTTGCCGAGGGTTCGATGATATAAAGTATAAGATCCGCATCGGACATTGTTGATCCCGCGGCGTTTACCATATATTCGCCCAGTTTGTTCTTCGGCTTCATAAGCCCGGGCGTATCAAGAAAAACGATCTGCCCCCGTTCTTCATCCGTATAGACTGTCCTTATTCTGTTTCTTGTTGTCTGGGGTTTTGATGATGTTATGGCGATCTTCTGTCCGATAAGTTTATTCATAAGCGTCGATTTTCCAACGTTCGGACGACCTATTATCGCAACAAAACCCGATTTAAAATCTTTCTTCTCTTCCATTAAAACAACGACTCCACATGCATGAAAATATCCTTTTGTTCTTCAATGTTCTCTTCGTTTCCGATAACGCAGAGATATCCTTCGTCCATGGTATCCTTTACAAGAGGAGCAAGGGCTCTGATATCTTCCGCATTTGCGTTTATTATTTCGTCACGGGTTTTCTGCATCATCTCATAGGTTGTTCCCGTAAGATAGGATGAAAGCCCGCGGCTTCCGCGCTGGGAAGGTGTCATCGGAGTATCGATACCGCTTAAGGTTCCGATAATGTATTTTGTCATCTCCCTCTCGTCCGCATCGAAATCCTTAAGGAAGTCCGCCGTGTTTTCGAATACGTCTATGGTGTTCTTTAAGTTTGGATCGCGGTATGACACAAAGGTTAACGCACCGGTCCTTGTGAAGTTGCTCATACATCCGTATGCACCGCCTTCAACGCGGACCTTCTGCCAGAAATATTCATAGCCGAGGATCACTTTTAAGATACGAAGGGTTCCCTTATATTCATGTCCCGCATCCTTAAAGTTTCCTGCGCGGCAGACATACTGTATCTTTGCGGCGTTCTTAAAGCCTTCGTTCTTCTTTTGAGGATCTATATGAAGTTCCTTTTTTTTAACCTCATCCGTAAAGAGTTTTTCCGAAAGTATCGGAAGATAATCCGATGCCTGGGAAAGAGCCTCTTCTTTTCCGATCGTGGAGATAATAAGATTCTCTTTTCTTACTATCCTCTTTAAGAGATCTTCAAAAATTCCTTTTAATTCTTTTCCTTTTTCCTCAAAGTTTTCATCAAGATCCTTTAAGAATCTGTAGAAGGAAATTCCGTTTGTTGCTTCCGTTATCGCAGCTGTTTTTGAGTAATAAGACGCTGCCCTCTGGGATGCCACAATATGCCCCGCGGACATTGCCCTTGCTTCGTCCTGGGACTTTTCTTCCCTTATTATCTCGTGCAGTCTCTTTTCATCGGAGAAGTCCGATTCAAAGATCATCTCTTCAAGAAGTTCAAAAGCCTTATCCTTTTTTTCGAATAGGAACTTTGTCTTAAATTCCGTGTTAATGACATAACTTCCGTCCTCTTTCGGATATACCCGAAGTGATGAGTTCATTCCGCCGGTATGGATATTAACTTCGTTTGCAAATTCAAAATACGATCTCTTCTTCGTATCAACGGAGCCCAGTGCGATTGTTAAAAGTTCAAGGTACGGAAGCTCGTCAAATGTGATGTTCTCCGTCTTAAACACAAGATTAAAATAATTGATCCCGTTTGTTTCGATATCGTGATGAAGGATTGTGTTTTCAAATTCATCATGCACGGTAAGGTCTATCGGACGTGCTTTCTTCGAAAGATCGGAACGCTTTAACATCGGAAGTTTTTTAATGTTTTCTTCCGTTTCCGGGCTCTGCTGATATTCACGGAGCGCCTTTGTCTCGTCAACTATCCTTTGCTTTTCTTCTTCGGATAAACTCTCTTTATATTTTGCAAGTTTGTTCCGAAGTTCCTCATCCTCTTTTTGTGTAAGTCCCTTTTCCGGTTCAACTACAACAACGGAAACATGGTCGTTGGAAAGAAGATACATATCCGTAAGCTTTTCAAAATAGCCCTCATCAAGTTTTTTTCTTAGGTCGTCAAGGATCTCAATACCGTGCATATGCATAAAGGGCTGATCGTCTTCATAAAGCCAGCTGTCAAGAATCTGAAGGCCGTAGATAAGGCCCTTGGGATAACTTCCGAAATCCGCCTCACGATACTTAAATTGGGATGAATTTATTGCAGCTTCAAGGGCGTTATGGTCTATGCCGTTTTCAACCTGGTCCTTCAGTACATCCTTTATTATCTGAACGAACCTGTCTTTATCCTCCGGATTTGCGCCCTTTGCCACAACGGAATAAAAAGGCTGAAGGGTTCCGTTATCATATCCTCCCATTATCTCCGCGCCGATCCCCGCATCGATAAGCGCCTTCTTAAGGGGCGCTCCGGGAACATTCAGGAGTGCATAGTCAAGTATCTCAAACGCCTGATATAAAACGGGATTAAGGTTGTCCGATACAACGAAGTTCATGGAAAGATATGTCTGGTCCTTCTCGTCTTCGTCAGATGATATCGAATACTTTTTATGGACCTCGACAGGTTTATCGAAAGCCTTCTGATGATGTATTTTTGAATCGACGTCGATGATCTCGTATTTGGAAAGATATTCCTTATCAAGATAGTCAAAGCGCTCCGTGAAATCCATATCTCCGTAAAGATAGATATAGGAATTACAGGGATGATAAAACTTCTTATGGAAATCAAGGAAGTTTTCATACGTAAGGGACGGAATGTCCTTCGGATCGCCGCCGGATTCGAAACCGTAGTTCGTATCCGGGAAGAGGGAATTTATGATACTCCTCTGAAGCACATCATCGGGGGATGAAAACGCACCCTTCATCTCGTTGTAAACAACTCCGTTTATGGTAAGTTCGGAGTCGATATCTTCCATCTCATAATGCCATCCTTCCTGCTTAAAGATCTCAGGACGGCTGTAGATAAGTGGATGAAGAACAGCATCCATATACACATCCATAAGGTTCTTAAAGTCCTGATCGTTTACGGATGCAACGGGATATACCGTCTTATCCGGATATGTTATGGCATTTAAGAACGTATTTAATGAGCCCTTTACAAGTTCAACAAAGGGATCCTTTAAAGGATATTTATCCGAACCGCAAAGAACGGAATGCTCGTTGATATGGGGCACGCCCGTCGAATCGGAAACCGGGGTCCTAAAGCCTATATAAAACACTTTGTTGTCGTCATCGTTTTCGACAAGAGCAACCTTTGCACCGCTCTTTTTGTGCTTTAAAACGTATCCCATGGAATGGATGTCGTCTATCTTTTCCTCCCGTATGGTTTCATAGCTTTCGTGAAATGATTTCATGTTTGATCTCTCCTTTTCGAAACTGCGCTTTATTCTATCAAAAAACAGGGTGTCGCGCCACCCCTGTTTTTTCTATGATCCGCCTTACTGTGAGTATTTTATTTCTGATGTAAGCTAACATGGCAATGTTTTTTCCAATTCTCCCAAAAATTCATTGCCACAGGGGCGATTTTCTCTCCAGATTCTGCTTGTAAAGCAATGATTTCCACCTCTTTTCCCTTAATTCATTGCCACAGGGGCGATTTTCTCTCCAGATTCTGCTTGTAAAGCAATGTTTTCCGCCATTTTTCCCTTAATTCATTGCCACAGGGGTGTTTCCTGCCTATAGGTTTTGTAAAGAATATTATTCTGCATCGCACTTGTTTTATATAGGACAATAAAGTATAGTATGGAAAACCGAAAGGATGGGAAAGCTATGGAAGAATTAACCGCTAACCGCGAAAAAGCAATAGTAAAAACAAGCGTTATAGGGATAATAACAAACATTTTCCTTGCCGGCTTTAAAGCAGCCATCGGGATCATTTCAAATTCAATCGCCGTAACCCTGGACGCAGTTAACAATCTGTCGGATGCAATGTCTTCCGTCGTTACGATAATCGGCGCAAAACTCGGCGCAAAGCAGCCTGATAAAAAACATCCTCTGGGATATGGTCGGATCGAGTATTTAAGTTCAATGGTAGTTGCAGGGATCGTTCTATACGCAGGTATAACATCGCTCACGGAATCGATAAAGAAGATCATAAATCCGGAGAAGGCAGACTACAGTATTGTATCCCTGGTGATAATCGCGGTCGCGATAGTCGTAAAGATAATCCTCGGAAGCTATGTTAAAAAGCAGGGTGAAGTTCTTAACTCCGGTGCACTTGAAGCTTCCGGTTCGGATGCGTTGTTTGATGCAATACTCTCAGCTTCGGTTCTTGCTTCGGCTATTATTTATCTTGTGTTCGGTCTGTCTCTCGAAGCATATGTGGGCGTTATCATTTCCGGTTTTATTATAAAGGCCGGCGTAGAAATGATGATGGAAACCATAAACGATATTCTGGGTAAAAGAAGTACCGCGGAAGAGATCGTAAGTATTAAACGAGTGATCGCGGAAGAACCCGAAGTCCGCGGGGCGTACGATCTTATCCTTTATAACTACGGACCCAACAAGAATTACGGAAGCGTCCATGTTGAACTTCCGGATACCATGACCGTTGCCGAAGTTGATGCCCTTACCAGGCGGATACAGGCAAATGTATTCACTAAAACAGGCGTTATCCTCACAGGTGTCGGCGTTTATTCTTTTAACACTTCGGACGATGAGGCCGCGCAGCTTCGAAACAAAGTACAGGAAATGGTATTGTCCTTTGAATGGGCAATCCAGATGCACGGCTTCTACGTTGATCTCGAGAAAAAGACAATGCGTTTTGATGTTGTCTTAAGCTTCGATGTCGACAGGATCGAAGCTATACAAACTCTGATAAAAGAATTAAAGTCCGCTTA